>JAJTBJ010000183.1 GCA_021286985.1 Propionibacteriales bacterium
ACGTCACTCAACCAGCGCTGGTTGAGGAGCGGCGTAGCCGCGTCTCGAAACCACCCTCCGTCAGGCGGCCTGAGCGCTGTTGAGGTTCAGCGCCACGACGCCGACCACGATCAGGGCGATGCCTGCGACCTTGATGGGGGTCATTGATTCGCCGAGCCAGAAGTAGCCGATGATCGCAATGGCGGCCGTTCCCACGCCTGACCAGATGGCGTAGGCGATGGAGACGTCCATCTTCTTCACCACCACGGTGAGCAGCCAGATGGCCAACAGGTAGCCGGCGACGACCACTGCCGTCCAGCCGGGGTTGGTGAAGCCCTCCGCCTTGGGAAGCAAGGCGGAAGCGCCCACTTCGACCAGGATCGCAAGCGCGAGCACGGCAAGCGCGAAAGGCATTCGAAACAACTCCTCAGATGGTATGTAGCAGTCGCTACAGAAATCCACTGTAGCACCCGCTACACTGATGCGCGAAATGGGAGCCAAACGCGACGAGCTTGTCGAACGAGTCACCGACTGGGCCTGGCAGCACGGCCTGGTGGGTCTGAGCCTGCGTCCCGTGGCGGCCGCGCTCGGTACCAGCGACCGGATGCTGATCTACCACTTCGGCAGCAAAGAGCAGCTGATCGTCGAGATCCTGCGGTGCTCGGCCGCGCGATCCTCCCAAGAGCTGCGCTCGCTCCCCGCCTCAGCCTCACCTCGCCAGGCAGTACTGGACCAGTGGAGGCTGCGCACGACCGAGCGCCAGGCCCAATGCGATCGGATCTACGTCGAAGCCGCCACTCTGGGGCTGTTCGGCCAACAGCCCTACGCAGCAGAGGTGATCGCGATGAACGAGGTCTGGCTCGACGCGGTGCGCCTCCACCTGGTGAGCTCCGGCGTCCCCGCAGACCGCAGTCGCGACATTGCCGAGTTGGTCGACGCCGCGTTGATGGGCTTCGAGCTCGACCGCCCCCTGACAACCGATCAACCTGTCGGGCTAGTCGCGCTCGCACAGGCGGTCGAGGCGCTCGCCGCGGCACCGCGCTGAGCCGGGCGCCATGCCGAACCCTGCCGCTGGGCGTCAGGAACGCGTAAAGATCCGTTAGAGAAGCGTTTGGACTCCTGCGCAACGCCCTGAGGGCGGACCAGGATCGATGCGTGATCGAACAACTGATTGCCGCCGTGATCGGGCTGAGTCTGCTGGTCTACCTCGGCTACGCGCTGGTCCACCCCGAGCGGTTCTGACCATGCCGACGGTCCTCAGCGCCACCTTCGCCCTCACCACCATCGCCATCGTCCTGGTGGCCATCCACGTGCCCTTGGGACGTTGGCTGCACCGGGTCTTCACCTCGCCCCACCACACCCGCGTCGAGCGCGGCATCTACCGACTCGTCGGCGTGAACCCCGACGTCGAGCAGCGCTGGTCGGTCTACTTGATGGCGGTGCTCGCCTTCTCCGGTGTCTCGATCGTGCTGCTGTGGGCACTGATCGTGCTGCAGCCGTGGCTGCCCTTCTCACAGGGCCGCTCGATGCACGTCGACACCGCGATCAACACTGCGGTCTCCTTCGTCACCAACACCAACTGGCAGTCCTACGCCGGCGAAGCCAGTACCGGCTACCTGGTGCAAGCAGTCGGACTGGCCGTGCAGAACTTCCTGTCGGCCGGAGTCGGCCTCGCCGTGGCGATCGCGGTGGTGCGCGGCCTGGCCCGTGAAGGCACCGACCGGATCGGCAACTTCTGGGTCGACCTGGTGCGCGGCACCCTGCGGGTTCTGTTGCCCGGCGCCGCCGTTGCCGCGGTCGTCCTGGTTGCCGCCGGGGTGATCCAAAACCTCGCCGACCCGTACACCGTCACCACGCTGGCCGGCGGACAGCAAACCATCCAAGGCGGACTGGTGGCGTCCCAAGAGGCCATCAAGGAGCTGGGAACCAACGGCGGTGGCTTCTTCAATGCCAACTCCTCCCATCCCTTCGAGAATCCGAACGCGTGGACGAACCTGCTGGAGATCATCCTGCTGCTGGCCATCCCCAGCGCTCTGCCTTACACCTACGGACGCCTGGTCGGCGATCGCCGCCAAGGCTTCGCGATGGCTGGCGTGATGGCGGTTCTCGGCTTCGGCGCAATGAGCCTGATGGTGTGGCTGGAGTCGTCGGGAAGCATGGAGGGCAAGGAACAACGCTTCGGCCCGATCTGGTCGGCGATCTTCGCCTCGGCCACCACTGGCACCTCGACCGGCGCGGTGAACTCAATGCACGAATCGTTGCAGCCCTTGTCAGGTGGAGTGGCGCTGCTGAACATGATGCTCGGCGAGCTGTCGCCTGGCGGCGTTGGCACTGGCCTGTACTCAATGCTGGTGATGGTGGTGCTGGCGGTCTTCATCGCCGGACTGATGGTCGGACGCACCCCCGAGCTGCTCGGCAAGAGCATTGGACGCCGCGAGATCACCTTGGCAGCGCTCGCGATGCTGATCACCCCCGCACTGGTGTTGCTCGGCACCGGCACCGCGCTGCTGGTGCCCTCCGCGCTGGGGGCGCTGTCGACCTCGGGCCCGCACGGGCTCTCCGAGATGCTGTACGCCTTCACCTCAGCCTCCAACAACAACGGCTCGGCGTTTGCTGGACTCTCGGCCGACCAGCCGTTCCTGAACCTGACGCTGGCCCTGTGCATGCTGCTGGGCCGCTTCGTGCCGATCGCCGCCATGGTGGCGCTGGCCGGCGGCCTGGCCACCCAGCAGCGCCGGCCGGTGACCGCCGGCACGATGCCCACCCACACGGTGGCCTTCGCTGGGCTGCTGATCGTGGTCATTCTCATCATCACCGGGCTGACCTACTTCCCATCCCTGGCTCTGGGCTCGATCGCGGAGGCGCTGTCATGAGCAAGCACCCACGTCCGGCGCATTCGTCGCTGGCAGTCACCGCCTGGCAGGCCCTGCCGCTGGCGGCGACCAAGCTCGACCCACGCCACGTCTTCCGCAACCCGGTCATGTTCGTGGTCTGGGTCGGTTCGGCGGCCACCACCGTGCTCGCCGTGCTTCGTCCGGGCGTCTTCGCGACCTCGATCGCAGCGTGGCTGTGGGCGACGATCCTCTTCGCCAACCTGGCCGAGGCCATTGCCGAAGGGCGAGGCAAGGCGCAGGCCGACACCCTCCGCAAGACCCGGACTCAGACAATGGCCCGGCGCTGCACCGCCGACGGCGAAGAGCAGGTGGCCGGCACCGAACTGCGAATCGGCGATCGGGTGATCGTCGAGGCCGGTCAGGTGATTCCCGGCGACGGTGATGTGGTCGAAGGCGTAGCCACCGTCGACGAGTCGGCGATCACCGGCGAATCCGCTCCAGTGATCCGGGAGGCCGGTGGCGATCGCTGTGCGGTCACCGGTGGCACCACCGTGCTCAGCGACAAGATCATCGTCCAGATCACCGCCAAGCCCGGCGAGACCTTCATCGACAAGATGATCAGCCTGGTCGAGGGGGCGGCACGGCAGAAGACGCCCAACGAGATCGCACTGAACATCCTGCTGGTCACCTTGACCGTCATCTTCCTGCTGGCGGTGATGGCCCTTCAGCCGCAGGCCATCTACTCCGGCGATCAGCTCAGCGTGATCGTCCTGGTCTCGCTGCTGGTCTGCCTCATTCCGACCACCATCGGTGCGCTGCTGTCGGCCATCGGCATCGCGGGCATGGATCGTCTGGTGCAACGCAACGTGCTGGCGATGTCTGGGCGGGCGGTCGAGGCGGCCGGTGACGTGAACACCCTCTTGTTGGACAAGACCGGCACCATCACCTACGGCAACCGCCGGGCCTCAGCGGTGCACCCGCTGCCCGGCATCGAGCGCACCGAACTGCTGGACGCCGCCCGGCTGGCGTCCCTTGCCGACCTCACCCCCGAAGGCCGCTCGATCGTCGAGTTCAGCGCCACCGAGCTTCCTGAGGGACCGGACGAGGCCAGCCTGTCCCGCAGCGGCGCGGCCTTCGTGCCCTTCACTGCGCAGACGCGGATGTCGGGAGTCGATCTGCCCGATGGCACCCAGATTCGCAAGGGTGCGGGCTCTGCAGTCACCTCCTGGGTTCTCGGGGAAGGCGGTCGGGCCGCGTCCGAGCTGGCTCCGATCGTCGACGAAGTCTCCGGGCTCGGTTCGACGCCGCTGGTCGTAGCCGCTCGAACGCCGTCCGCACCGGCACGAGTGCTCGGCGTCGTCCAGCTGAAGGACGTGGTGAAGCCCGGCATGGCCGACCGCTTCGCCCAACTGCGAGCGATGGGCATTCGCACGGTGATGATCACCGGCGACAATCCCTTGACTGCGAAGGCGATCGCGGCCGAAGCCGGCGTCGACGACTTCCTGGCCGAGGCCACCCCGGAGGACAAGATGGCGCTGATCAAGGCTGAACAGGCGGGCGGACGGATGGTCGCAATGACCGGTGACGGCACCAACGACGCCCCGGCGCTGGCGCAAGCCGATGTGGGCGTGGCGATGAATACCGGCACCTCGGCGGCCAAGGAGGCCGGAAATATGGTCGACC
>JAJTBJ010000184.1 GCA_021286985.1 Propionibacteriales bacterium
GTTCGGTCATCAAGAAGCGCCGTAAGCGGATGGCGAAGAAGAAGCACCGCAAGCTGCTGAAGCGCACGCGCATCCAGCGCCGTCGCGCCGGCAAGTAAGCCGCCATCGGCTACCGGCCTGATTATGACTACCGGTAGCGCCACATCACCGACGACGTTCCTGTCCAGCGGGGACGTCGTTGTGGGCTACCCAGGGCGAGGACAGGAGCACTGATGGCACCACGAGTCGTCCACTTGGTCCGGCACGGGCAGGTGTACAACCCCGACGCGGTGTTGTACGGACGGCTGCCCGGCTTCGGGCTGTCGGATCTCGGCAAGCAGATGGCCGAGCGGTTGGGGGAGTACTTCGCCGACGCCCCCCTGGTGCACCTGGTGAGTTCACCGCTGCAGCGCGCCCAGGAGACGATGGCGCCGATCGCGGCCGGGCACCCGGAGCTCACGGTGAACATCGACGAGCGGGTGATCGAGGCCGCCAATGTGTTCGAAGGCAAGTCCTTCGGCAAGTACAACCAGTTGCTGCTGCGTCCCAGTAGCTGGTGGGCGCTGCGCAACCCGCTGCGTCCCAGCTGGGGTGAGCCTTACCCGTCCATCGTTGCTCGGATGCGGACGGCCCTGGCCGATGCCGCCGAGCATGCCGTCGACGGTGAGGCCCTGATCGTGGCCCATGAGCTGCCGATCTGGATGGCCCGCAGTTGGGCCGAAGGGCGCTCGCTGGTACACGATCCGCGTAAGCGCGAGACCCGGCTGGCCAGCGTGACCACCTTCACCTTCGACGGCGACGAGTTGGTCTCGGTGTCCTACGCCGAGCCGGCCGGCGACCTGGTGCCGCCCAAGAAGAAGCGGTTTCGTCCCGGCGCCTGATTGGGCACTTCGGCTCGACCCCTGGCGCGTCCCCACTACCGCCGTGGAAGTATTGAGCCATGGCTGACTTCGACCTGTGCGTGATCGGCTCCGGGGCCGGCAATTCGATCATCACCAAGCGGTTCGCCGACTGGCGGGTGGCCCTGGTCGACGGGCAGAAGTGGTTCGGCGGTACCTGCCTGAACGTCGGCTGCATCCCGACCAAGATGTTCGTCTACCCCGCCGACGTGGCCCAGGCCGCACGGCATGCGGGCGACCTCGGGTTGCAGATCGGCGGAGTCGGTGTCGACTGGCCGCGGCTGCGTGACCGGATCTTCGGGCGTATCGATCCGGTGGCCGAAAGCGAACAGGCCTTCCGACTCAGCCAGCCCAACGTCACCCTGTTCCGCGAGCGGGCGCGCTTCGTCGGTCCCAAAAAGCTGCAACTCTCCTCCGGCGAGCTCACCGCCGATCGGTTCGTGATTGCCGCCGGCTCGCGTCCGCGGATCCCCGAGGTTGCGGGGTTGGATGATCCGGCGGTGGCCGGCCGGGTGCACACGTCGGATTCGATCATGCGGCTGGCCGAATTGCCCGCCTCGTTGATCATCGTCGGCGGCGGGGCGATCGCCGCCGAATTCGCCCACATCTTCGCTGCCTTCGGCACCCAGGTGACCGTCCTGCATCGCGGTGAACGGCTGTTGAAGTTCGCCGATGAGGCGATCTCCGACCGGTTCGCGTCCCTGATGAACGCCCGAGTGGCATTGCGCTTCGGGCAGCAGCTCGCGTCCGTCGAGGCCACCGACCGCGGCCTGGAGGTCGGCACCGTCGACGACGACGGCATCGAGTACTTCTTCGGTGCCGAGCAGTTGCTGCTAGCGACCGGACGCGTGCCCAACAGCGACACGCTCGACCTGCACCACACCGGAGTGGACGTCGATCCGCTCTCGGGACGGGTGATCGTCGATGAGTACCAGCGCACCACCATCGAGGGCATCTACGCCCTCGGTGATGTCAGCTCGCCCTACCAGCTGCGCCACGTCGCCAATCACGAGGCGCGGGTGGTGCGGCACAACCTGCTCAACCCCACCCAGCCGATCGCTGCCGATCACCGCTTCGTCCCCCGGGCGGTCTTCAGTGACCCGCAGGTGGCGTGCGTGGGCTTGACCGAGGCTGAGTGCCGCGCCCAGGGCCTGGACTACGCCGTCGGGGTGCGCGACTACGGCGGGGTGGCCTACGGCTGGGCGATGGAGGACAGCGACCACTTCGCCAAGGTGATCGCTGAGCGCGGCACCGGCCGATTGCTCGGCGCGCACATCATCGGCCCGCAGGCCTCGGTGCTGCTCCAGCCGCTGATTCAGGCGATGAGTACCGGGCTGGACGCGCGCACCATGGCGCGGGGCCAGTACTGGATCCATCCCTCCCTGCCGGAGGTCGTGGAGAACGCGCTGCTCGATCTGGATCTCGATTGATGACCCGGTTCGGCCGTCTGGGACGTGCCGTGACGGCGGTGGCGTTGTCCCTGCTTGTGGCCGGCTGCGGGACGCAGGTGCCGATGTCGCCTCCGATCCCGACCCCCAGCGCGTCCAGCGAGCTGCCGGTGCCGCCATCGCCGCCGAGGTGCACCGCCGAGGCTGCGGCGCTGAGCGTCAAAGAGCAGGCCGGGCAACTGATCATGGTGGGGGTGAGCGTGTCCGGCCTGACCGCCGCCGAGAAGTCGGCGATCTCCAAAAGTAGGGCCGGGGCGGTGATTCTGATGGGCACCAGCTATGCCGGCGTCAGTGGCGTCGCCAAGCTCACCGCTGCGCTGCAGAAGCTGGGCGATGACCAGCTGTTGATCGCCACCGACCAGGAAGGCGGCCTGGTGCAGCGGTTGCACGGCACCGGATTCGCCACCATCCCCAGCGCGGCACAGCAGGCCAAGTTGAGCGACGAAGCCCTGGTGGCCAAAGCGACCTCCTGGGGTCAGGCGCTGGCCGATGCTGGGGTGAACCTGGATCTGGCTCCGGTTGCGGACGTGGTGCCGCCGGCGAATCGGGGCACGAACCGTCCCGTGGCGCGGCTCGGACGCGGATACGGCAGCGATCCAGCGCTGGTCTCGGCGAAGGTGCTGGCGTTTCGCACCGGGATGAAGACTGCAGGAGTCGCGACGGCGGTGAAACACTTCCCCGGGCTGGGTGCCGTGGTCGGCAACACCGATTTCGCCACCCGGGTGGTCGACGCCACCACCACGGCGGACTCGTCCCTGCTGTTGCCGTTCCAGGAGGCCGTCGCCGGCCAGGCAGATGCGGTGATGGTCTCCTCGGCGATCTACACCAAGATCGACCCCAAGAACCCCGCGCTGTTCTCCTCGACGGTGATTGGCTTGCTGCGTGATTGGGGGTACGACCAGGTGGTGATCAGCGACGACCTGGGTGTCGCGGCCGCCGTCCGTGCGGTGCCGGCCAAGAGCCGTGCCGTTCGCTTCGTCTCCGCCGGCGGAGACCTGGCGATCACGGTGAACCCGCGGCTCGCCACCGCCTTCGCGGAGGGACTGGTGGCCAAAGCCACGCAGGATCCGGCTTTCGCGGATCGCCTGGAGACCTCAGTCGCTCGCGTCCTGCGCCTGAAGCAGTCGCTCGGGCTGGTGACCTGCGGGTAGCTGTGCCGGTCCCACATTGCTGACGTTGATCGGCTAGGTGTACTGACCGGACAGGTTGGTCGAGTCGTTGTGACGACACGGTCTGATGGAGAACGGCGTTCTTGTTTTTCCGGAGATTTGGCTCTACCGTGAGATGACCGCCGGTCGGCAGTCCACGCAGAGTGCCGGCAGAACGCCCACGAGCCGATCGCAAGGAGGGTCGAATGATCCGGATCGCATTGTTGATCCTGGCCGTGGCGCTTGCTGCGGTGTTCTTGCAGCTGGCTGAACCGAGATCCGCCACCCCCGCACCGACCGCCTCACAGGGCCAACTCGCCGTCCCAGATTCGCGAGGGGTGGACGAGGCGTACGAGGTCACGCTGTGACGCCGAGCAACTCCTGCGATCAGCCGTCGACGGTGAGGTTCTTCATGGCGTCCCGGGCTTCGGGGAGCCGGTCGGGGCTGGTGTCGGGCACCGAGGCGTAGAACAAGCCGTACTGGTCGGGGGCAACCGACACCACCAACAACAGGACGCGTTCGCCCTTGGCCCGCAGCCCCGGGACGTCGAAGCTCAGCTGGGATTCGATCAGCCAGCCCGGGTGGCCGTCCACCTTGTACGCGGCCGAGCTGAGGTCGTTTCGAGTCACGACGGTGTCGGAGTAGTACTTGCCGAGCACGCACTTCATCACCATGCCTGCGGCCGACTGGACGTCACCGAAGCCGTCGCCGGAGACAAGATCGGAGACCAGCACGCTGGAGACCCACACGCCGCCCTTGCCGTCGTAGTCCTCCTGGTCGAGAGCACTCTGCATGACCGCGTACGTGCCGAAGGGCACGCGGTTGTCACCGCCCGGCGCCTCCCACGGCGCGCCGAGGGTCGGGTAGGACAGGTGCCCGGCCGAGACCCGTCCGGGGCGATCAGGAATCGGGGTGGCCGAACTGGACGTCCCGCCAGCGGTGCAGAAGTTCTGGGTGGGATTGCCGCCGGGCTGCCAGGGGTTGCCGCCGCCGGTC
>JAJTBJ010000185.1 GCA_021286985.1 Propionibacteriales bacterium
CTCCAGCAGTTCCCCAGCACCAGTCACCAGCGCCTCTTGGACGTCCGCGACGCTCACCTCGTCCGGGACAACCACGGCGATGTCCTCCTTGGCCACCGGATGACCGGAAATCGCTGCGATCGAGCCCCGCGACGGTGCCAACGCGACCAGGCGATCCAGGTCGATTTCGACCGCGGCAGACCGTTCCGGCAGGCCGAAAGCGGTCACCACCTGAGGGTGCAACTCACCGGCATAGCCGACCACCTGATCAGCCACCACCAGCTCGGCACATCGACCCGGATGCCACGGCGCATGATCGGTCGCCCGACGGACCACGTCAGCCCCCACCGATGCGGCCACGGCGTCCACCAGCGCGAAGGCATGCTGCCAACCAACCGACTCCCCCGCACCCGACCAGCCCGGCGCGCGCCAGCGTCCGGCCAGCACCGCGCCCAGGTAGTTCGGCTGGGTCGGCAGTGCACTGCCGATGGCGGCAAGCTCGTCGTTGCTGGGCCGCTGGGTGACCGCCGGAATCGGCGCAGGCTTGCCGGACCCGGCGAAGAACACCCGGCCGGTCTCGAACACCGTCACATCGTCATTTCCGCGGGAGGTGTTCCGGGTGACCGCAGCGAACAGTCCCGGAAGGATGGACGTCCGCAGGCACGGCTGGGTCTCGGCCAGCGGGTTGGCCAGGCGCACCAACGCCCGCCGCGGATCGTCGCCGGCCACACCCATCCGATCCAGATCCTCGGCGGATCCGAAGGGGAAGGTGAGCACCTCCACGAAACCGGACGCCACCGCAGCTCGGCCGATCGCCCGACGGGCCTGCTGCTCGCGGGTCAGGCCACGGCCGGCCGGAGCGGCCGGCAGCACCGAAGGAATCTGGTCGAAGCCGACCTTGCGTCCGACCTCTTCGACGTAGTCATAGGGGTCACGCAGGTCGGGACGCCAGGTGGGCGGCGTCAGCCGAAGCACGCCTTCGGCGGCCTCCACCACACACCCGCTGGCGCGCAGGATCTCCACCACGCGGTCTTCGGGAACCGTGACTCCCAGAATCCGCGACGGCAGGTCGACCGGAATCTCCTGGGTCGGCATCGTCGGCACCGCGCCGGCGACTGTCTCGTCACCCCACACGGTGCCCCCAGCGAGCTCGTCCAGGAGCGCCGCCGCCCGGTGCGCCGCACTGTAGGCAGCGTCCGGATCGACGCCACGGTGGAAGCGCTTGGAGGCCTCCGACGGGAGGTTGTGCCGCCGCAGCGTGCGCGAGATGGTGACCGCGTCGAAGTTGGCCGCCTCGATCAAGACGTCAGTCGTGGTGGCGCTGACCTCGGTGGTCTGGCCACCCATCACGCCGGCCAGGCCGATCGCGCCGCTGTCATCGGTGATCAGCAGGTCGTCGGGGTCCAGGGTGCGGCTCTGATCGTCGAGCGTGACCAGGGTCTCCCCCGCCGTCGCCTTGCGCACCACGATCGGACCTTGCAGGCGCGCAGCGTCATACGCGTGCAGCGGCTGGCCGGTCTCCAGCATCACGTAGTTGGTGATGTCGACCGCCAGCGAGATCGAACGCATGCCCGCCATCACCAGGCGACGGGCCATCCAGCGCGGGGTGGGCTGGGCGGGGTCGATACCGCTGACGCTCACCGCCACGAAGACGGGACAGGCCGGATCGTCGAGCACCACGGGATAGCCGGCCGCCGTGGTCGCCGGCGTCGGCAACGAGACGACATCGGTGAACCTCAGACCGAGGTTCTGAGCCGCCTCGCGGGCGAGTCCGCGAATGCTGAGGCAGTAGCCGATGTCGGGGCTCACGTCGATGTCCAGCACGTCGTCGCGCAGCAACAGGAACTCGGCCGGATCATCTCCTGGCTCCAGGCCGCAGTCAGAGGGCAGCACGATGATGCCGGAGTGGTCGTTGCCGATCCCCAACTCGTCCTCGGCGCAGATCATGCCGTCGGACAGGTGGCCATAGGTCTTGCGCGAGGCGATCTCGAAGCCGCCTGGCAAGCTCGCCCCCGGCAACGCCACCACGACCAGGTCACCGACAGCCACGTTCGGCGCACCGCAGACCACCCCGCGGCAGCCCTGGGCAAAGTCGTCGCTGGGCTGGTTGTGAGCAGCACCCACGTCCACCTGCACCCAGTGGATGACCTTGCCGTTCTTCTGCGGCTCATCGGTGGTGGTCAACACCCGTCCGACGACCACCGGGCCGCGCACGTCGCTGCCGACCTCGTCGACGGTCTCAACCTCCAGCCCGGCACGAATCAGCACCTCGGCCAGCTCGCGTCCCGTCATGGACGCCGGCAGGTCGACGTATTCGCGCAACCAGCTCAGTGGGGCCCTCATCGTGCCATTCCCTTCAGTGAGCGGCTGAACCGCACGTCGCCCTCCACCATGTCGCGCATGTCCGCGGCGTTGTTGCGGAACATCAAGGTGCGCTCGATCCCCATGCCGAAAGCGAAGCCGGAGTAGACGTCGGCGTCGATGCCGCAGGCGATCAGCACCCGCGGATTGACCACACCGCAGCCACCCCACTCGATCCAGCCTTGGGACTTGCAGGTGCGGCACGGCGCGTCCGGGTTGCCGACGCTGGCGCCATGACAGACGAAACACTTCAGGTCGACTTCGGCCGACGGCTCGGTGAACGGGAAGTAGTGGGGCCGCATCCGAGTCTCGACGCCTTCGCCGAACATCGACGTGGCTAGGTGGTCGAGGGTGCCCTTCAGGTTCGCCAAGGAAATTCCCTTGTCAATGCACAATCCCTCGATCTGGTGGAACACCGGAACGTGGGTGGCATCGAACTCGTCGGCGCGGTAGACCTTGCCCGGACAGACGATGTAAATGGGCAGTTCGCGATCGAGCATGGTGCGGGCCTGCACCGGCGAGGTGTGGGTGCGCAGCACGATGTGGTCGGCGATGGGCTCGACGAACAAGGTGTCG
Organism: Propionibacteriales bacterium; assembly: GCA_021286985.1. Taxonomy (GTDB): domain Bacteria; phylum Actinomycetota; class Actinomycetes; order Propionibacteriales; family Propionibacteriaceae; genus Propionicimonas. Next base: position 2,917 of record JAJTBJ010000185.1, read on the forward strand.
GACGTCCCCCGCGCCGGATGGTCGGGGCCGATGTTCAACGCGTCGAAGTTGAGCCACTCCCCCTCCGCCTCGGGGCCTTCGGCGACTTCCCAGCCCATCGAGGTGAAGACATCGCTCATCAGTTCGATCAAGGCAGTGATCGGGTGCGCTGCGCCGACCGGGGCCAGTTCCACCGGAAGGGTCACGTCGATCCGTTCGGCGACCAGTCGCGCTGCCAACTCGGCCTCGCCCACCTCGGCCTCGCGGGCGGCCAGTGCATCGGCGACTGCGGCGCGGGCCTTGCCGAGCAGCTGGCCGACCTCCTTGCGGGCCTCCGGCGCCAGTCCGCCGATGGCGCGATACGCCAAGGCCAACGCCGAGCGATCCCCCGCGTGAGCCAGGCGTGCCTGCTTCAGCTCAGCGGTGGTCTGCGCCGCAGCGAACGCGGCCGTGGCAGCGGCGACGTGGGCATCGATGGTCTGCTGGCTGAGGTCGGCCTGGTCAGTAGGGCCGGTCATGGACGTCACTCCTCGTTCAGTTGGACGCGCGCTGCGCGCTGGCGCTGGTGTAGAGACACACAGCTGCTGCGGTTGCCAGGTTAAGGCTTTCGGCCTTGCCGTAGATGGGCACGGCCACAGTGCGGTCGGCCAGTTGCAGGTGCTCGATCGGGAGCCCCCACGACTCGTTGCCCATCACCCAGGCGGTCGGACGCCCCAACTCCGCCGACAGCCCGGTCAGTTCGGTGCCTTCGGCTCCATCGGTGGCGAAGATCTGCATTCCGGCCGCGCGGCAGGCCTCGATGGCCTCGGCCAACTCGACCCCCACGACCACCGGGAGGTGGAAGATGCTGCCCACGCTCGCCCGGACGGTCTTGGGGTTGTACACCTCGACCGAATCTGAACTCAGGATCACCGCATCGGCACCGAAGGCGTCGGCGCAGCGAATCACCGTGCCGGCGTTGCCCGGATCACGCACCTGGGCGCAGATCACCACCAACGAGCTGTTCGGGCCCAATGCCTCGGCCAGCGGGACGTCGATCTCGCGGGCCACCGCCACCACGCCCTGCGGAGTGACCGTGTCGGTGATGGTGGCCAGGTTCTGCTCACTCACGCCGTAGTAGGCCACCCCGGCCGCCTGAGCGGCCTCCACCAGATCGATGTTGTCCAGCGCCTCGGACCAGCGGAAGAACACCGCTTCGACCGCTCCGGGCATGCCGAGAGCTTCTCGGACGGCTTGGCGTCCCTCCACCAGGAACTTGCCGGCCTCTTTGCGTCCACGACGCCGTTGCAGCGCACGGGCAGCGCGCAGCATCGACTGCGACGGTTCAGGTAATTCAAGAGCGGAAGGGACGGTCATCGTCGATCCTTCTTCAGGTGTGGGTCGGCCGGGCCCGAAAATCGGACCCGGCCGGTGATGAGCTGTGAGCTCAGGCGGCCTGGGCCGGCTGGTTTTCCTTGGCGATGGCGACCAGGGCGTTGAACGCCTTGACGTCGCTCACGGCCAGTTCGGCCAGCATCTTGCGGTCAACTTCGATTCCAGCGGTCTTCAGACCGT
>JAJTBJ010000186.1 GCA_021286985.1 Propionibacteriales bacterium
TGCTGATGGTGCTGTTCGTGATCGTGCTCAGCACCGGCAGTCTGGGTAATGCGCTGTTCGGCTTCCTGATCATCATCAACTCCGGGATCGGCGCCTTCCAGGAACTGCGGGCCAAGCGGACGCTGGACAACCTGGCTGTGGTGGGGGAGGGCAAACCGCTGGTGCGCCGCAACGGCGTAGCCGCGGAACTGCCTCGTGAGTCGGTGGTGCTCGACGACATCATCGAAATCGGCCCCGGCGATCAGATCGTCGTCGACGGCGAGGTGGTAGAGGCCTCCTACCTGGAAGTGGACGAGTCGCTGCTGACCGGCGAGTCGGATCCTCTGCTCAAACAACCCGGCGATGAGGTGATGTCGGGCAGCTTCGTGGTGGCCGGAGTCGGCGCCTTCCGTGCCACCCGTGTGGGGCACGACTCCTACGCGGCCAAGCTGACCGCAGAGGCCAGCAAATTCTCCTTGGTGAAGTCGGAGCTGCAGACTGCAATCAACAAGATCCTGCGGCTGATCACCTGGCTGCTGATCCCGGTCGGCGTCGCGACGGTCTGGGTGCAGTGGACTCAGAATCCGGGCGCACCCTGGCAGGAGATCGTGCTGCGGATGTCCGGTGCGCTGGTGCCGATGGTGCCCGAGGGTCTGGTGCTGCTGACCTCTTTGGCCTTCGCCGTCGGGGTGATTCGACTGGGCCAGTTGAACGTCCTGGTGCAGGAGCTGCCGGCCATCGAAGGCCTGGCTCGGGTAGACGTTGTCTGCGCTGACAAGACCGGCACGCTGACTGAGAACGGCCTGCAGTTCAGCGAGGCGACCGCAGTTGCGGGCGCCGACTCCGACGAGATCGGGCAGGTGCTCGCGCAGTTGGCTGCCGCGGACCCCCGTCCGAACGCCTCGGTGAAGGCGATCGCGCAGGCAGTGGAGCCGTCGGGGGAGTCCTGGACGGTCACCGCGATGGCGCCATTCACCTCAGCGAAGAAGTGGTCGGGAATGAGCTTCGCCGGCCACGGCGACTGGGTGATCGGCGCCCCGGACGTGCTGGCCGCCCCGGGCAGCGCGGTGGCCGAGGAGGCCGAGCAGATCGGTCTCACCGGACGTCGGGTGCTGCTGCTGGGCCGCAGCAACCTGTCGGTGGACGATCCCGCCGCCCCCGGCACGGTGAGTCCGCAGGCGCTGGTGGTGTTGGAGCAGAAGGTGCGCCCCGAAGCAGCCGGCACCCTGGCCTACTTCGCCGAGCAGAACGTGGCGGTGAAGGTGATCTCCGGTGACAACGCCAAATCGGTGGGGGCGGTCACCGGTTCGCTCGGAGTCGACACCGGCGAGGTGATCGATGCCCGAACCCTGCCGACCGACGAGACAGCCTTCGCCGACAAGGTCGAGACGGCCGGAGTCTTCGGACGGGTGACGCCTCAGCAGAAACGTCAGATGGTGGCCGCGCTGCAATCGCGGGGCCACAACGTGGCGATGACCGGTGACGGTGTCAACGACGTACTGGCCATTAAGGACTCTGACCTCGGGGTGGCCATGGGCTCAGGCGCGGCAGCGACCCGTTCGGTGGCCCAGATCGTGCTGCTCAACGACGACTTCGCCACCTTGCCGCATGTGGTGGCCGAAGGTCGCCGGGTGATCGGCAACATCGAGCGGGTCGCCAACTTCTTCCTGACCAAGACGATGTACTCCATCGTGTTGGCCCTGCTGATCGCAGTGGCTCGGCTGCCGTTCCCGTTTGTGCCGATGCATGTCTCCTTCATCGGCTGGTACACCATCGGCATTCCAGCGGCCATCTTGGCGCTGGCCCCGAACGGCGAACGGGCCCGTCCGGGCTTCCTGAAGCGAGTGATGAGCTTCTCGATCCCGGTCGGCTTGGTGATCGGGGTGACCGCCTTCGCCGCCTACGTGGTGAATCTGCAGGCTGTCACTGACGCAGCCAGCGCGGTGCAAGCCAGCACCGCCACCGTCATCGCGGTGATGATCGCCGGCGGCTGGGCGATGATCGCGATCGCTCGTCCGTATCAGTGGTGGAAGATCGCGATGATCGCGATCATGATCGTCCTGGCCGTGCTCACCGTCTTCTGGCTGCCCGGCTGGTACGCCCAGATGCTGCCGGTCTGGCCGTGGCTGGCCACCGCCAATCCGCAACTCGACCCCAGCAATGTGGCGATGAACACCACGGCGGTGTGGTTCGGGCTCGGCGCAGCGGTGCTGGTGGAGACCATGTGGTGGGTCTCCGGCCGGGTCACCGGCCTGCACCGCCGCGTCTTCGGCAGCCTCGCCGATCGCGACTAGGCCAGACGTGCGGCGATCTCGTCGCCGATCACCGAGGTAGAACGCTTGGCGGTGCCGCGCTCGGCGATGTCGGCGTCTACGGCAGCCTCGATCCGGCGGGCATCGTCCCCGCGACCCAGGTGGTCGAGCAGCAGCGCCATCGACAAGATAGTCGCGGTCGGATCGGCGATGCCCTGGCCGGCGATGTCGGGGGCCGAGCCGTGCACCGGCTCAAACATGGACGGGAAGCGACCCTCGGGATTGATGTTGGCGCTGGCCGCCAGGCCGATGCCTCCGGTGACCGCAGCGGCCAGGTCGGTGAGGATGTCGCCGAACAGGTTGTCGGTGACGATCACGTCGAAGCGCTGCGGGTCGGCCACCAAGGCGATGGTCGCGGCGTCCACGTGCAGGTAATCGGTAGTGACGTCGGGATGTTCGGCCGCGACCGCCTGGAACAGCCGGTTCCACAAGCCGCCGGCGTAGACCAGCACGTTGTGCTTGTGCACCATCGTGACCTTCTTGCGGCGCTTCTCGGCGCGGGCGAAAGCGTCCCGGATCACTCGCTCGACGCCATGGGCGGTGTTGACGCTGAGCTCGTTGGCGATCTCGTCGCCGGTTCCGGCGCGGACCACGCCACCGTTGCCGATGTAGAGGCCCTCAGTGCCTTCGCGGACCACCACGAAGTCGATCGGGCCACGGCTGGTCACCGAATCGGCCAGGGGAGTGGGAACGCCGGGGTAGAGCTTGGACGGGCGCAGATTCACGTAGTGGTCGAACGCGAAGCGCAGCTTCAGCAGCAGCCCGCGCTCCAGCAAACCCGACGGGATCGCCTTCGACCCCGGCGCGGCGCCGACGGCACCCAGGATGATCGCGTCGCTGGCGGCCAGTTGCTCCAGCACGGCATCGGGAAGCACCTCGCCGGTGCGCTGCCAGCGCTCCGCGCCGAGGTCATGGTGCACGAAGTCGAAGGTGTCTTCGCCGACGACCTTGGTCAGGACTTTGAGTCCCTCGGCGACGACTTCGGGGCCGATGCCGTCACCGGCGATGACAGAGATGACGGGCTTGCTCGCAGCAGATGGTGCATTCACCCGCGCGAGGCTACCGGGGTGAGCCTGTCGGGAAAGGCCGTGTCTCATCCCAAGCGCTACCATTTCGCGCATGTCGCTGAACTTTGAGTTGTCCGCCAACCCCCAACCCCGTACCGACGCCGAGGTCGCCGCCGTCCTGGCCGATCCGGGTTTCGGGGCGAAGTTCACCGACCACATGGCCGTGGCCACCTGGACGAAGTCCGGCGGCTGGTCCGACGCGGCGATCAAGCCGTACGGGCCGTTTCAGATCGACCCGGCCGGCGCGGTGCTGCACTACGCCCAGGAGATCTTCGAGGGCCTGAAGGCCTACCGGCACGCCGACGGCTCGATCCACCTGTTCCGGCCCGAAGCCAACGCCCGCCGCCTGCAGACCTCGGCGGCACGGATGATGCTGCCTGAACTCCCCGTCGACGACTTCGTCAACGCCGTGGTGGAACTGGTTCGGGCCGATCAGCGCTGGGTGCCCGACTCCAGCGGCGAGAAGAGCCTGTACCTGCGCCCGTTCATGTTCGCCGACGAGGTCTTCCTCGGCGTCCGGGCCGCTGAGCGGGTCACCTTCGCGGTGATCGCCTCGCCGTCGGGGCCGTACTTCTCCGGTGGCGTGAAGCCGGTCGATATCTGGGTCACCGACACCTACGCGCGCGCTGGCGTCGGCGGCACGGGTGCGGCCAAATGTGGCGGCAACTACGCAGCCTCGCTGATCGCCCAGTACGAGGGCTACGAGCACGGCTGCTCCCAGGTGCTGTTCATCGAAGCCGCCGACAAGGACCGGGTCGAAGAACTCGGCGGCATGAACGTCTTCCTGGTCAAGGCCGACGGCACCCTGGTCACTCCGGCGCTGACCGGCACCATCCTGGACGGGATCACCCGCTCCTCGGTGCTCACCGTGGCGGCCGAACTGGGCCTGAAGCCCGAGGAACGGCGGATCACCCCCGATGAGTTGTTCGGTGGCATCGCCGACGGCAGCACGGTGGAGGCGTTCTCGTGCGGGACGGCCGCGGTGGTCACCCCGATCGGGGCCTTCCGTTCGGTGAACGGCGAATGGCGCCTGCCGGAGGCCAACCCGCACAC
>JAJTBJ010000005.1 GCA_021286985.1 Propionibacteriales bacterium
ATCGTGACCTTCCTTGGATGGTGATCCCGCTGGTTGAGCAGCGAGCGGAGCGAGTGTGTCGAAACCTGTGGTGGGTGGGGGCTCGGTGCCGCCGGACTACTGGCCGAAGGACCGGCGGCACCGAGCTGGACGTGGTGGGCGGACGCCTGTTGGAAGCGTCACCCGACGGGCGACCCTGCGCCCGATCGGGCCACTTTGCGCCCGCAATTCCGGGCGTGCAGTGACAGCATCGGGCGCAGAGTGCCGCTACCACATGTTCAGAATCCACTCCTTGTTCTGCTTGTACTCCATGTCGGTGAACAAGGCGTTGGCCATCTCCTCGGCCAGCCGGATCGCGCCGGCGTAACCGACCGTGGGGTGGCGGTAAGGCCCGGCCCGGTCGTAGACCGGGAAGCTGACCCGCACCATCGGGATCTTGTGATCGATCGCGATGAAGCGCCCCTTGGAGTGGCCCAGGATCAGGTCGACTTCCAGGCCGTCCTTCAGCCGTCCGTCCAGATCCCACAGGTCGGCATTGGTCACGATCTCCATCGGGTGGGTCACGTTGGCCTGGAATGCCTGAATGCGGGGATCGTCGCCGTAGGTGCTGTTGTCGTCGCCCAGCAGCAGCAACACCGGCTTCATCTCCAGGTCGAGGCAGAACTCGGCCAGGCCGATGACGGTGTCGGGGTTGCCGTAGATGGCCACCTTCTTGTCGGCGAAGAACATGTGGGTCAGGTCGGTCAACGCGTCGAGCGCGATGCCGCGTTCCCACACCAGGGACGGCGGGATCGGCTTACCGGTCACGTCCGACAGCTTCTTGAGGAAGGTGTCGGTGTTGCGGATGCCGATCGGGGTGGGCCCGATGATCGCCGGGATCTCGAACTCCTCTTCCAGCCACTGAGCCGCCTTCGCTCCTTCATACCGGTTGAGCGCGAAGGTGGCCGAGGCGTTCGCGGTGTCGATGAGGTCTTCCACGGTGGTCTCGCCGTGGGCGACCTCATTGCCGGTGGGCATCAGCGGGGCGTCGAAGGTCTCGATCTCGAACAGGACGTTCGCCTCGATCTCCATCTCGGCCAGCAGATGCTTCAAAGCGGTGACGTCGCCGGGGTTCACCCAGCCGGTGATCAGGTTGATCTTGCCGTTGGGCTCGCTCTTCTTGGCGAAGTGCTTGACCACCTCGGTGACGGTCAGGTCGTAGCCGGTCACCATGCTGCCCACGAAGCTCGGGGTGTGGATCGGGATCAGGTGGACGTCCCGGTCGGCGAACTTCTCCGGCAGCAGGGTGGCCTCCAGCTTGCTGATGCAGCCGTCGATGTCGTCGCCGATCACCTCGGTGGAGCAGGTGGAGATGATCGGCACGACCCGCACATGCGGGTAGCGGGTCAGCAGCACGTCGACGGCTTCCTCCACCCGGTCGAGCGCGCCGAACACGGCGCCGTCCTCGTGCAGGGAGGAGGAGGCCACCTCGAAGCTCTCCTTGAAGTGCTGGCTGAACAGCAACCGGACGAACATCGTGCAGCCCTGGCCGCCGTGGACGATCGGAATGCAGTCCTTGATGCTGACTCCGGCGTACTGAGCGCCGGCGGGCTGGCAGGTGAAGATCGGGTTGATGTTGCCGGCCCGGGTCTTCTCATGCAGATGGCAGGAATCGACGGAGATCTCGGTCGAATCGGTGGTGTCTGTGGTCACGGTCAGGTCCTATCTGTGCGGTGGCCGAGGATCAGTAGTGGGCGTCGGTGAGTTCGGCGTTGAGCGAGCCGTGGATCGTGACGTGGTCGAGCTTGGTCTTCAGCGCGGCCATCACCTCGCGGATCTGGTCAGTGCTCAGCTCGCTCAGCCAGGTGAACTTGTTGCGGTAGGCCCGCGCCAAGTCGAACGCGTCGACGTAGTAGCAGCGCTCGTCCGGCGTGGCCGGGCTCACCTCGGTACCGCACAGCAGTTCGGTGGTCATCGCCAGGATGTTCTCGTTCTGCCGTTCGCGATCCCACGCCCGGGAGTGGAACTGCCACAGGCACTTCTTCATGATGTGATCCAGCAGCAGCTCGCGATACTCGTCGCGAAGCTCGTCGGTCAGCTCAGGCTGCGGGTTCTTTTTCGCCATCGCTGGCCTCCCCTCGGGTGAACGGGTAATCGGGGTACTCACGGTCCATGAGCGGGGTGACGCAGTCGTAGTCGCCGGTGTATTCGCGCCACTCGGGGTGGTTGCGGATCTCGTCCGGCAGGTTGACGTCCGACAGCATCTGACGGGTCACGAAGCCGACATCGGTGGGGATCTCCCCGGTGCTGATGTCGAGCAGCGACAGCTCGTGGATCGGGTTGTAAATGGCGTTGTAGATGTCGCGAGCGAAGCGCACCCAGCCTTCCCAGCCCTTCCAGGGACCGTTGTGGTAGGCGTGCGCGTTCAGATACGGGGTACGCACCTTCTTGGCCACCTCGCCGGGACGCTTGCCGGTGAAGATGCAGTCGGGCTCGAGCATCTCGATGGCCTCCATGCCCTCCAACTCGTTGGGGTCATCGATGGCCAGTGCGCCGGTCTCACAACGGGCGATGCCCTTCTCCATGTCGCCTTGGTGGCCGAACTTGGTGTAGACCGAGACGACGTTGACGCCCATCTCCTCGTGGATCACGTTGGCCCAGTGCCACAGCTTCGAGCCGCCCGGCCACAGGCACACCTTCTTGTCCTGCAGCCGTGCCCGGTACCACTCCAACTCCGGACGCCAGCGCGCCTCCTCCTCGGCGATGATCTCTTCGGCCTTGTCTTCCAGCCCGAAGAACATGGCCACCTTGCGCAGAGCGCCGGCCATGGTCTCGAAGCCGAAGCCGTCGATGTCGAGACGAGGAATGCCGTAGCGCACCCGCAACTCGTTGCAGATGTACTCCGCCGACCGGGCGCACTCCAGGACGTTCAGATCGGCCTTGTGCATGGCCCGCAGGTCGTCGTAGGAGCCGTTGCCGGTGAAGGTCGACAAGATCTGGATGCCCATGCGCCGGAAGTAGTCGTGCATCAAGAACTGGTCGCCTTGGATGTTGTACTCGCCGACGTAGTTGATGACGTAGTCGCTCTTGATCTCCGGCTCGACGGTGCCGACCTTGTCGTTCACCCAGGCGATGTTGATCTTGTGGTGACCGCCGGACTGGCTCGGGCCACCGAATCCGGGGGAGTTCACCACGAAGATGTCGTACTCGGGGTGCTCGTCCATGATCTCGGCGGCCAAGGCCTCCATGTCATCGCCGATCAGCGCCGAGGCGCACGTCTGATAGATGGTCATCCGGTCGATCTCGGGGTGGGCCTCGAAGGCCTCCAGGATCGACTTGCGCAGCAAATCCTCTGCGCCGAAGACGACGTGCTTCTCCTTCATGTCGCTGGCGAAGGTGTACTTCAGCTGGAAGTTGTCGTTGTCGCTGATGTAGCGCTTGGTCTGCCAGGTGTCGTAGGTGCAACCCACCGGCCCGTGCGAGAGGTGGATGACGTCCTTCATCGGGGTGCCGATCACGTGCTTGGCGCCGCAGTAGGCGCAGCCGCGTTCGGACAACGTGCCAGGGATGGTGTTGAGGTAACCCAGGGGGAGGGCCGAGGTGAGATCCTCGCCCTCTCCCTTGATCACGGCATGCTTCTCCCGCTCCGGGATGGTCTCACTGCATTTGAACAGGTGGTACGGCATGGCCGAGCCTTACTGTCGAAGGGGTGTGAGGTGGTCAGTCGGAGATGCCGTACTTGACGACCATGGCTTCCAGCTCGTCCATGCTGAGCGGCGTGGGAACGACGAAGTCCTCGTTCTCGATGATCTTGCGGGCCAGCTCGCCGTACTCCTTGGCCTGGTTCTCGGTCGCGTCGAACTCCACGACGGTCTTCTTGTTGAACTCGGCCTTCTGCACCACGTTGTCGCGGGGCACGAAGTGGATCATCTTGGTGCCGATGGCGGCGGTGAACTCCTCCAGGAACTCCCGCTCGCGGTCGACCTTGCGGCTGTTGCAGACGATGCCGCCCAGCCGGACGCCGGACTGCTTGGCGTACTTCAGCAGGCCCTTGCAGATGTTGTTGGCCGCGTAGATCGCCATCATCTCGCCGGACGCGACGATGTAGACCTCCTGGGCCTTGCCGTCGCGGATCGGCATGGCGAAGCCGCCACACACGACGTCACCCAGGACGTCGAAGAAGACGAAGTCCAGGTCGTCGGTGTAGGCCTTGTTCTTCTCCATCAGGTCGATGGCGGTGATCACGCCACGGCCGGCGCAGCCGACGCCCGGCTCGGGGCCACCGGACTCCACGCACTGGATGCCGTTGAAGCCGGCCTTGATCACCTTGTCATTGGTGACTTTCTCGGCACCGTCCTGGCGCAGGACGTCCATCAGGGTCTCCTGGGGCTTGCCGCCCAGGATCAAGCGGGTGGAGTCGGCCTTGGGGTCGCATCCGTGGATGAACACCTTCTGGTTGTAGTAGTGGGTCATGGCGGCGGCGGTGTTCTGCTGGGTGGTGGACTTGCCGATGCCGCCCTTGCCGTAGAAGGCGATTTTCCTGGTCACGTTCGGAACCTTTCTGAATTTGGGTGTGCGCGAGCGCCGGAGAGCATTTACCGCAACAAATGCGTTGCTGAAAATGACTCGCCGTTGGGTGTGCGGGTGCCTCAATCAGAGGCGACGTGATCCATCGATCCTGCGGCGTAACCAGGCCCCGGCCAGCGGCTGGGACGAGACGCCGTCCTGCGGTGAGGGACGTCGTGAAGGGTGGCTCGGCTTCGGTGAATCACCGGGGACGCCGTGGCGTTCCCGCTGTGACCAGGGAAGTCTCGCCGTGGCCCACAGGGGGCCACTTTGTCGGGCGGGTACTGCTGGTGTGGGACCTTCGGGGTGGTGCCACTCTCCCCGAGGCCTTCGCCGGCAGGGCACTCGCCGGACCTGAACTCGACGGTCAGTGGGGGTTCCCCCACGAAAAACGAAACAGAAGCGACAGCCGAGAAACCCTGCGCCGTCGCTTCTGCATCAATGACCTGGTGAAAACCTACCTCACGAAATCCGGCTGGGAAGCCGCAGGGGAGGACCGTTACTCACGTTTAACGCCGCACCTGCGGACCGAAACCCCTTGGTTACACGCGGTTGCGGCGAACCGGGCGTGTCGGCGGGCGCTTTTGGCACCCGCGCGCTGCCAGGTCCCCCAGTCGGAGCCGATTTCAGATGGCGGGTTGACAGTTTTGGACACTTGCTGACGGCCCTCTTGCGGATCAGGCCGAGCATGTAACAATGGTGTTACGGCATCCTCCGTACAGCCGTTCTGGATCACTCGCCTGTGATGACGCGGGCCCCCTGATCCGGTTCGTGGGTTGTGTTGCGATGTTGGAAACCCAACACACACCTGTCTCCAGAGGAGCGAGCAATGAAGATCGCCATGCTGCTAGATGCCGCCGGACGTCCCGTCCAGCCGGAATCCGAAGGCACTGTCTACGTCTACGAGCGCCAGCACAATGAATGGGTCGTCACCCGGACCCGGGTGCACGCCCCCGCCGGCCACGACACAATCGCCGGGATGCGGGCCTACCTCACCGAGCTGTGCGAGTGGCTCGACGACTGCACCGTGCTGGCCGCCCAGGCCCCCCGCGGCTTCAGCCGAGTCGTCTTCGTCCAGCGCGGCGTCGACCTGTGGGCCATCGACGGCGAGCCGAAGAACTACCTCGACCAGATCGCTGCCGGCTACGGACGCAAGAAGGGCCTGGTGTTCACCCGGTCACGCTCTGCGGCGCACGCCCAGTAGTCAGCGCAGCACACGCGCAAAAACCGGCGGTCTCGCGCTCGGGGGGAACAGCGAGACCGCCGGTTTTTTCGATGGGGTGGAGCTACCTCCGGCTCAGCGCAGCTGGAACTGCGCGCTGATGGAGGAGCCGTCGGCGGTGGTGACAGCGACCACGTAGCAGGCTGCCACGGTGGTGCGCACCTTCTTGGTGACGGTCACGGTCTTCTTGCCGTGCTTGACCTCCTTGGTGACGGTGGTGGTCACCTTGGCGGCCTTGGCGGTCTTCCAGTTCTGGTGGAAGGCGCCGTCGTAGTAGCGCAGCGTGCGGCCCTTGCCGGTGCTCGGCAACGCGACCGGCTCAGCCAGTGCGGAGAAGTCGGTGCAGGAGACCAGCTGCGAGGTGACCGAGGAGACCACGGTCTTGGACTTGGCCTTGTCGCCGCCGACGTAGACCTTGAACTTCAGCGGGACAGTGGAGCCACCCTTGACCTTGTTCACCTTGGTCATCTTGACCGGACGGAAGAAGCCCTTGATGGTCCAGCTGGTCACGGTGTAGCTGATCGTGGTCGGGCTCGTGGTGCCAGCGGCGGTCGCGGTCAGGGTGTAGGTGCCAACGGCGGTGCCGTAGCCGGCAACGTCGCACTGGACCGCAGCGGCCAGTTCGTCGACGGCGCTACAGGTCGGCGCGGCCGGAACCTGGCCATACGCATAGCTGGCGCCATCGGTGATGGTGGCGGGGGCGTCCCACGTGATGGTGGGGGCCGCTTCGGCAGCGGCCGGGGTGAGCGCGAAGGTGCTCAGTGCCAGAGCGAGCGCGGCGCCTACCGCGATCCGATTCAACTTCGACAAGCGCATCAGATGCCTCTTTCGGGGTTCGACAGTGCGGAGGAGGCGCCGGGGGTCGTCTCCACTCGGGTTACCGCCGCGCAGGCCGCCAGGGTTACGCCCGATGTGAAGTGACTGTCGCCGATCGTCCGCCGGGGCTCACAGCGAGCCGAGCCACAGCCCCAACCAGGCCGCCGCCACCGCCGCGATCAGCATCCCCAGGGCGTGGGCGGACGCCGCCACGCTCCGTCCAGCCAGAATCAGTCGGGCCGCCTCGACGCTGGCCGTGCTGAAGGTGGTGAAGCCGCCCAGGACGCCCACGCCCAGCATCATCCGCCACGTCTCATCGCCGGAATGGAACGACCACCAGCCCGCGACGACGCCGAGCAGCAGCGAGCCGATGACGTTGATCACCACGGTGCCCACCGGTACGCCCCAGCCCGGAGCGACCTTGCGAGCGGCGGCGTTCACCCGTCCATCCAGCCAGAACCGCAGCAGGGCACCGAGCCCGCCCCCGAGTGCGACCAGGAACATCACCGCGTCCTCACCGCCCGGACACGACGCAGCAGAGCGATCGCCGCGGTCGCGACCCCAATCCCGAGCACCGCACTACCCAGCGCATAGGCGAGCCCGAAGACCCACTGGCCGCCGGCCAGCAGCCCGACGGTCTCCACCGAGAAGGTGCTGTAGGTGGTGAATCCGCCGAGGACGCCGGTGCCCACCCCCAAGCGGACCGATCGCCGCCAACCGACGTCCTCGCCGCCGGCCAGCCATTCGAGCAACACGCCCAGCAAGGCCGAGCCGGCGATATTGATCCAGAAGGTGGTCCACGGCCAGGCCCCTGGTGCTGCCGGGGCCGCTGCCTCCAGCCCAGCGCGCAGCGAGGTGCCGACCATGCCTCCGATCAGGATCAGCGCGGCGTTGGCGGCTCGACTCACTGCAGCTTCCAGTCCACGACCTCCAGCGGCACCGCGATCACCGGACGATGCTGGTGACGGGCCAAGCTCTGGCCCACCGAACGGTTCATGCCGAACCGGGCCGAATGCGGACGGCGCGCGCCCACCACGATCGCACACGCATCGACGGCGCGGGCCAGATGGGTGAGTGCCCGATCGGCGCGTCCGGCCAGGTAGCGGAACTCCCACGCCACCGGCAGGTTCAGACTCTGCAGCCAGTCTCGTAGCTCCTGCTCGGTGCGCTGCCAGTCGTCGTCGGCGTCGGGGTCGATCCCGACATGCCGGACGGTGCCGTCGGCGAACTCCTCCTCTGGCACCCGGCTGGCGTCGGCGTAGGCGAAGTAGAGCGGAGCGCCCGACGCGCGGGCCCACTCCGCGGCGGTGTGGGCGACGAGGTCGGCGCGCCGCGGCCCGATCCCGACCACCAGCGGATGCCCGGGCACCTCGACGATCCGATCGAGGCCGGGCTGGGGGACCTGTGGCATTGCCTCTCCTTCGCTGTGGTCAGACGGTGGCGTCAGCGACAGCCTTCATCACCGGACGCAACTCCAACCACCACTGATTCTTGGGACGACGCAGGTGGGTGTCCATGTCGTCCATCATCCGCTCCAGGGGGTGGGCGGTCACCTTCGACTCGACCAATCCGAGATAGAAGCTGTCGCGGGTGCCGCTGGTGAAGCCGTCGGCCAGCAGGTCAAGCGCCCGCGACACCAGTCGGACGGCCAAGAGGCGGTCGAATGGGCTGGGGCTGCCGCCTTGCTGGATGTGGCCGAGCACGTTCTGGCGGACGTCGTAGAGCCCTTGGCTTTCTTGCTCCAGGAGCCGGGCAAGGAAGTCGGTGGTGTAGAGCGGGTTGGCCTCTTCGTTACGGACGGCCAGGAACAGCTTTCGGCCGGCGGCGAAGCTGTTGCGCAGCCAGGCGACGTCGTCGACCAGCGATTGCAGGCTGATGCCCTCCTCGTGCAGGTAGACCCGCTCGGCGCCGCCGGCGAGGGCGCTCATCAAGGCCAGGTAGCCGCAGTTGCGTCCCATGGTTTCGACCACGAAGGCGCGTTTGGACGCCGACCCGGACATCTTGATCCGGTCGATGGCTTCGGTGATCACATTCAGCGCGGTGTCGGCGCCGATCGACAACTCCGAGCCGGGCAGGTTGTTGTCGATGGTCGCCGGGATGCAGGCGATCGGTAGCCCGCAGGCGGCGAACGTCTCCCGGTAGCTGTGCATCAGGTAAGCGCCCTCGTACCCGTTGAGGCCGCCGATCATCAACAGCGCGTCGATCCGCTGGTCCTCCAGGGTGCGGCTGATCCGGTACAGCTCATCCACCGTCGGCACCACTCGCCGAGTACCCAAGTCGGCACCGCCGACCAGCCAGCCTTCGACGTCGGCCCACTCCAACGGCACCACCTGGCCGTCCCGCAGACCGGGGAAGCCGCCTTGGACGCCGAGCATGGTGTGGCCGCGGCTGATCCCTAGCCGGACGGCGTCGGCGGCGGCGGCGTTCATGCCGGGGGCGAGGCCGCCACCGTGGACGATGGCGATGCGTCGGGATTCGGCACCTGGCTCGATTCGGCTGGGGCTGGCCATCTCGGCAAAGATCCGGGCGGCTTCGGTGAACGATCCGCCACGCAATTCCATCGCGGTCGCGTAGTCGCCGGCGGCGATCAACTCCGGTACCTGGCGGGTCTTGGCCACCGCCTCGATCAGCGGCGCGTGGTGGACGCGGTTGCCCTTGAACCCGATCACCGGCCCGACCGAGCCAGGGGTCGCGTTGAGCACTTCGAGGACGGCCTCGTGGCCCAGCCAGGTGGACGCCCAACGGTCATAGGCGCTGGGTGCACCACCGCGCTGGACGTGACCGAGGATGGTCACCCGGGCGTCCTCCTGCAGGTTCTTCTCGATCACCTCACGGACGTAGGCCGAGGTGATCGGCTGGCCCTGGCGATCGCAGGCACCCTCGGCGACGACCACCATCGAGTCGCGTCGTCCGCCTTGGCGGCCGCGGCGCAACGCGTCGCACATCTGCTCTTCCCAGCCGTCTTCGGGTGGGTACTCCGGAATCAGGACGTAGTCGCAGCCGCCGGCGATGGCGCTCATCAACGCCAGGTAGCCGCAGTGGCGTCCCATCACCTCAACAACGAAGCCGCGCTGGTGGCTGGCGGCGGTGCTGGACAGGGCGTCGATCGCGGACACGATCCGGTGCAGTGCGGTGTCGGCGCCGATGGTCATATCGGTGCCGACCAGGTCGTTGTCGATGGAACCGACCAGCCCGGCGAACATCAACGCCGGGTGGGCCTCAGCGATCTGCGGGCTGATTCGGCCCTCGGCGACCAGTTCGCTGAGCAGCTGAGTCCACTCCCCGCGGAACTGATCCAGCCCGGACAAGGAACCGTCGCCGCCGATGACCACCAGTCGGTCGATGCCGGTGTCCAGCAGGTTGGCGGCAGCGCGTTTGCGTCCGGCGTATTCGCGGAAGTCGGCTGAGCGGAAGGTGCCGATGATGGTGCCGCCCTTGCCGAGGATGCTGCCGACGTCTTCCCAGGCGAGTTCGCGGATGCCATCGCCGCCGTCGATCATGCCTTGGTAACCCTCGTAGATGGCGTAGACCTGTGCTCCGAGGGTGAGTGCGGTGCGCACCACTGCGCGAACCGCAGCGTTCATTCCCTGGGCGTCGCCGCCGCTGGTCAGGATGCCGATGCGCTTTCCGGCCCCCGGGAGGGTGGTGGCCATCTCAGTCGTCATGGCTCAATCCTGCCGCAACGCCGTGGGCTTGGTCGGGCTTTGGACGTGGGACGCCGGGCACTGGGACGCCAGGAACCGTCCCCGGCGTCCCGCAGATGGATCGGTCAGTCGAGGCCGAGGAACTCTTCCAGAGTCAGCTTGTTGCCCTTGTCGAACTGGCGGGAGATCTCGACCCCGACGTAGCGGAAGTGCCACGGTTCGTACGGAACGCCGGTGATCTTCTCCTTGCCCTTCGGGAAGCGCAGGATGAAGCCGTACTCGTGGGCGTGGGCGTGCAGCCACTTGCCGGCGGCCGAGTTCTCCATCGGTCGGTACCACACCTTGCCGTCCCACAGGTCCGCGGACAGGCCGGTCTGGTGCTCACTTGCGCCCGGCGGGGCGTAGAAGTTGATGTTCTGCGGTTGGGTCCGCAGCGCACGATCGTAGATCGCCTTCTGCTGGCTGTAGCTGCGGTAGCCCGACTTGACGACGACCTTCACCCCGTCGGCCTTCGCGGCAGCGGTCATCTTCGCCAGGGCTGCGGCCATGGTCTTGTCGAGGCGGTAGGGGCCGGTGGGTGAAGCGGGACCGTAGGAGGCGGAGATGCGGTGCTTCTTCGACACCACGATCACCCCGTTGACCTGGTACGGCTCGTTCAATGCCTTACCGCGGCGGGTGTCCGGTGCCGGCGCGGTCGTCGTCGGACTAGGGGACGCGCTGGCGGACGGGCTGGGGGCGGCGGACGTTGATGCACTGCTCGGTGACGGCTGTGAGGGTGCTGAAGGCAGGTAACTGTGCGGAGGGATCACGGCACAACCCGCCAGCACCAGGGTGCTGACGAAGCCGATCAGTGCAAACCGTGAACCGACCAAAACCGGATCAGAAGCCGAAGAACGAGCGCCGGAACTGATCGAAGGCGTCGCTCAGTCGGTGGTGATGATGCGGCCACGGCGATGCCGGAGCAGTCGGCGTGAACGTCGGAGTGGGGGTCGGCGTCGCCGGGGCGGTGATGGGCGTCGACTTGGTGGTGGTCGACTTCGCGGCGGTTGGCGTCGTGGACGTGGTCGGCACCGGCGCGATCGATCGAGCGACCCGGGTCACCGGGGCGGTGGTGGTCGTCGTCGGGGTCGGCGTGGGCGTTGCCGTCTCGGTGGCCGTCGCGGTCTCCGTCGGCGTCGGCGTCGGGCATCCGGGCGGGATGGTCACCGTCGGCGTCGGGGTCGGAGTGACGGTCGGCGTGACCGTGGGCGTCGAGGTCGGCGTGGGCGACCAGGTCGGGCAGACCACGGAGGTCGAATCGGTCGGGAACGGAAGCGTCGCGCTGGGCGAGTTCTCATTGGGATCAGGCCGCGCGCTGGTGGGCGACCCGGTGGGCGTGGTGGTCGGCTCCGGGCTCGGATTTGCCGACGAACTGGGGCGACTGGTGGGCAGCGGCACCGGATTGATCGGCTGATAGTTGTGCGTGGCCGAATCGCTCGGGTCAGTGGTCGTCGTGGACGGCTCCGGGCTGAGGCTCACCGACGGCACATTGCCGGTCTGGCCATAGCTGACGCTGACGCTGACCTGAACTTCAGGTCCGGTCGAGAGGTTCGGAATGTCAGCACGCGGTGGCGCAACAACGACGCCTGCGACTACGCAGGCGGCCGCTGCAAGCCAAGCATTCGCAGCCCGTGCCATTGTTCCCCCCGGAAATGCACAGTGAGCTAGGGTCGCTCGCTCAGGTGATCGGGTCCCATCACAGCCTGCCAACGAAGAAGTTCGTCCACCAGATTGTGCCGAGCCTGGTTGAGCCAGAGTCGTTGGCCGGTAGGAGTGCCGAACAACTTCTCCGCTCCTAATAATGCCCTAACCACACCCGCTCTGGCCAACCCGAATTGCCGATCCGACAGATTTGGGTGTTCGAGGCGGATGCCGCGCAGATACAGCTGATAGCGGCCTGGTACCTGGCCGAGGATGGCCAGGTCTGCGTCCACCAGTTGGGCGCCGGCCAGATCGCCTTCCCACGGCTGATGGGAGATGGTCAGCAGCACCAACCGTTTCACCTCGCTGACCAGGCCAGACGGTAGGCCGATTGCGCTCAGCTCGGCGACGGCCAGGTCTGCCGAGGCGCGTTCGTCCACACCGGCTGTACCGGTGTAGACCGCATCGTGGAACCACGCGGCCAGACCCACCGGCAGCGAGGGAGAGCCGTCGGTGAGCGCTTCCAGCGCGTCCAGAAGGTGGGCGAGATGGCGGACGTCGTGGTAGTGCCGATGGTCCTCCTGCCAGCGGTCCAGGAGCCGCCGACCGGTCTCGACCTGGTCGGGCAGCATCCGCGACCAGGACCGGGCCAGTCGTCGGACGGCCTGGTCGCGGCGGGGTTGGCGGTCCGTCCCGCGCACCCGCAGCCCCGCTCCGGCGACCCGCCGTACCAACTCGCGCGCCTCCACCCTGATGGCGCCCGCGGCCACCAGTTCCTCGATGCGGGCGGCGGGAATGTCGTAATGGTCGTGGTCGAACGCGCGAAAGGGCACCGCGTTGTCACGGGCAAAGCCGTGCAGTTCGGTCAGGGATTGATCCGAGGCCAGATGGGCGAACCTGGTGCCGTGAGCGGGCCAGCGCGCGGGATCGATCAGGACCGCCATCGGGCCTCAGCTGGCCGGATTGGCGAACAGGGCGGTGAAGTCGGCGTCGTCCAGGGAGCTGAAGCTCAGCGTCAACCGCGCGGACGCGCAGCTGGCGTCGTCGTCGACATCGAGGCGCTCCACCGATACCGCCACCACCCGGAATTCGTAGTGGTGGGCGGGGCCCGGCGGTGGCCACGGGCCGCCCCAGCCGGGATAGCCGTAGTCGTTGATCCAGGTTCGTGCCCCGGACGGAAGCGCGGCACCCTCGGCCAGGCTGGTGACCTCGGCGGGGATGTCGGTGACCACCCAGTGCCACCACCCGCTGCCGGTCGGGGCATCGGGGTCGAAGCAGGTGACTGCATAACTGGCGGTGCCGTCTGGCCCTGGCGTCCAACTGAGCTGGGGGCTGATGTTCTGGCCGCCGACGCCGGGCTCGGCGTAGTCCAAGCCGATATAGCTGCCTGCGGCGATGCTGGTGCTACTCAGATGCATGAGAGTTCCTCCGATCCGTCTTGTCCAGCTAATCACCACCCGCGGTCGGTGTCACGGTCGGAAAGTCGGTAGTTCGGCGCTCATGGTGAGCGGGTTTTGCGGCAGGATGGCGGCGTGGCTGTCGAACTTCCCGCGCTGGGTGAACATCGGGTGATCGTGAATCTCCCGGCGTTCGAGGTCGAGGAGTTGCTGCCGGCCTGCGAGATTCTGTGTCAGGAGGGATTCACCACCTGGGCGCTGCCGATCGATCGGATCAGTGTGGTCGCCGGCTTGCGCGCCGCGTTCGGGCGCCGGGCGCGGATCGCCATCTCGGGAGTGACCCGACCGGCCGAGGTTCGCCGTGCTGCCGAGGCGGGCGCGGTGTTTGCAGCCAGCCAGCTGATGTCGGCGGGGCTGGTCAAGGCGGTGCCCGACTTCCCGGTGATTCTCGGCGGTCTCACTCCGAGCGAGCTGCGAGCTGCCCTGGCTACCGGGGCTGCCGGGGTGCAGGTGGTCCCCGCCGAGGCGTTCACAACCGACTACGCCAAGGCGCTGCCGGCCCTCTTGGGCTACCCGCCGCTAGTGGCCACCGGCCACCTCACTCGGACCCGGGCGTCGGCCTGGCTGGATTCCGGCGCGATCGGGGTATGGCCGCAGGCGATCTTCGCCGATCACCTCGCCGTCGATCTCTTCTTGGACGAGCTGCGCGCCGAGATTCAAACCTGGCGGCTGGCCGACTGACGCTGCGTCCGCAGAGTGGGGGACGGCTTGCCCCCAATCAAATCCTTAAGTTAGTCTGAGAATCTACTCAGGTTGTCTGCAGGAAGTAGCCCATGTCGTATCAGCCGCGTCGCGTCGCCGATCTGGTCGACGCTCCCGCCGCCGAAGACACCGATCAGGTGGTGGAGCTCACTCCCCGCCGCGCTGCAACTTCCCTGGTTGACAAGCTCTTTCATCGTGGTGGCGGACTCGCCGCTGCGGTCACCGTCGCAGCCACGGCAGCCGCAGTGCTGATCGGCGCCACCGGTGGCGCGGCCTCTGCCGTGGGTGTCCCACTTGCCGCGGCTGCTCCGGTGCCCAGCCAGCAGTTGATCGCCGACGAACTCGTCCTGGTCAAGCCGAGCCGGCTGAATACTGCCTCCTCCCATGTCACCGCGATGGCGGTGAGCCGACAGTTCACCGAGGGATCGCTGAACGTCCGCTCCGAGCCGTCGCAGGATGCCAAGCTGCTGGGCCGGATCTCCTCGGCCACCCAGGTAGAGGCCACCTCCGATGTCGAAGGTGACTACCGCAAGATCGTTTTCAAGGACGGCTTCGGGTGGGTCCTGAGCGACGAACTCAGCGACGCAGCTGAGGCGGCGGTACCCGAGGGCACCAGCATGGAGCCGTGCTCCCGGGGCTCGCAGGTGGAGAACAAGCTGCGCAAGACCACGATCTTCATCTACCGGTCGGTCTGTCCGCTCTTCCCCGACATCAACTCGGTCGGTGGGTGGCGCTCCGGTGGCATGGCCTTCCACAAGAACGGACGCGCCCTGGACCTGATGCTCACCCCCGGCGAGGAGAGCGCGTTGGGCTGGCGGATCACCAAGTACCTGATCGCACACCGTGCGGAGTTCAAGATCGACCACATCATCTTCGAGCAGAAGATCTGGACGCCCAGTAGCGGCCGGTGGAAGAAGATGGCTGATCGTGGCTCGGTCACCGCTAATCACTTCAACCACGTCCACGTGGCCGTGGTGGCTTCTGCCCCCTGAGCATTCGATCCAGCGATGACCGCGCGGCGGTGGCGTCCGGTTAGGCTACGCGGGTGAGTCGGGGCAAATCGATCGAAAACGTCGGCCGGGCACCCGTGCCCGAGTGGGAAGAGTTGGCCCGTGCCGCGTGGCCCGGACGCGTTCCGCTGGCGCTTTCGGCCTGGTTCGGTCGCTCGAACCTCACTTTGTTCATGCTCAGCATGTTGGTGCTGTTCACCGCTGCCTGGTTCCACCTGCCCTGGGTGGCCTTTGTGGCGTGGACGATCTCCGGCCTGTCGGAGTGGCTGTCCACCCGCTCCGACCCGCCCACCTCCCGATTGATGGATCTGGTCGGGCTGCGTCCGCAGTTGCGGGCGCTGCTGCGCAGCGTGCTGGCCGCAGCGGCGGTCTTCGCCGGCTCGGCGTCGAACTCGCCGACGGCGGGAATGGTCTATGTGACCGCGATCCTGGCGATCCAGCTCGCCTGGGTGATGCAGCCGATTCTGGCCACCTGGACGTCCCGCACCGCCCCGGTGCTGCTGTTCCATCCCGGCGCGCCACGCCAACCGGTGCCCACCCTGCGCCACCAGCGCATCTACGCTCGCGGCGCCGGCACGCCGGTGGTGCTGTTCCTGATCGAGTTGGCCGCGCTGCTCGACGCCGTGATCGCTGAGTACGTTCCCCCGCAGACGATGAGTTCGCTGTTGGGGGTGACCGTCGGAGTAGCCGCGGCCGAAACCGCGCTGCTCTACGCCGGCTGGACGACCTGGCAGGCCTACGCCGCCCGCCGCGATGTCGCCAAGAT
Source organism: Propionibacteriales bacterium (assembly GCA_021286985.1). Classification (GTDB taxonomy): domain Bacteria; phylum Actinomycetota; class Actinomycetes; order Propionibacteriales; family Propionibacteriaceae; genus Propionicimonas. The sequence continues at coordinate 15,822 of JAJTBJ010000005.1, forward strand.
GGGTCGTCCGCTGATCGAGAAGCTGACCGAGTTGGCGCCGTCCTTCCTGGTCTACATCTCACTCGGCGCCGGCCAGTCGAAGTACATCGCCAATCAGTGGCTGCCGGCGCTGAACGCGCTGACCGAGGACGGGCTGCTGCTGGTGCGAGAGGCCAGCCAACTGGGCGGCTTGGATCGCTCCCGTCACCCGGTCGTCTATGCCCCGGCCCCTCGCGACGTGGAGCGGTTGATCCTGCCCAGCATCAAGGTCGCCTTCTACCTCGCCTTCGGCGAACGCAACGGGCAACTGCAGCGCGATCCGCGGCTCAAGCACGTGATGCTGCTGCACGGCGATTCCGACAAGGCCACCAGCGCCAACAACCTCGCTCGCGGGGTGGACGAGGTGTGGGTGGCCGGCCAGGCCGCGATGGATCGCTACCCGGCCGCGGGGATCGACATGCCGCCAGAGCGCTTCGCGGTGATCGGACGCCCGCAGGTGACCGCGTTGCCGATCGGTCCGACCGGCAACGAGCATCCGATCGTGCTGTACGCGCCGACTTTCGAGGGCTACTACGACCAGACCTCCTACTCGTCGCTGGATCGGATGGGCGTGCGCCTGGTCCGTCGCTTGCTGCGCGACTACCCCGACGCCCGAGTGTGGTTCCGTCCGCACCCGGCCAGCGGCGTGTCGCGTCCGTCGATGCTGGCCGCCATCGCCGAGATCTCCACGATCCTGCGGCGGGCTGGAAAGGGCCATCTGGTCACCGGCGATGAGGACCTCTCGTTGACCGAGTGCCTGTCGAAGGCTGACGTGCTGATCTCCGACATCTCCAGCGTCGCCACCGACTTCCTGTACACCACCCGGCCGATCCTGGTCTGCAATCCGCGGGGGCTGTCGGCAGAGGAGTTCGTGGCGATGTTCCCCTCCCAGGCCAGTTCCTATCTGATCGCTCCCGATCTGTCCGGCCTGGACGAGGGCATGGCCGAGGCATTCGGGCCGGACCGGCTCGCTGGGGCCCGGATCGAGATGAAGAAGCACGTGTTGGGTGATACCCCTGAGGGCCCGCAAGCCGCGTTCCAGGCTCACGTCACCCGGGTGACCCAGGACTGATCGCTTCGGGCCGACGGTCGCCATCTGCCGGACGGCCCGTGGGTGGTCGCGTGGCTGGTTAGGCTGTTTGCATGACACCGGTTGATCCCACCAGCACTGCCGCTTGGACGAAGCTCGCCGGGTTGGCTGCCGACCTGAACCCCGACCTGCGCGCCTGGTTCGCCAGCGACCCGGGCCGCGTCGAGCGGTTCACCTTCTCTGCAGCTGACCTCTTTGTCGATCTGTCGAAGAACCTCATCACCGATGACGTCCATGCTGCCCTGGTGGCGCTGGCCGGCGAGGTGGGCCTGGCCGAGCGCCGCGATGCGATGTTCTCCGGCGCCGCGATCAACGTCACCGAGCAACGCTCGGTGTTGCACACCGCCTTGCGTCGGCCGCGGGGTGAGGTGCTGATGGTCGATGGCGTCGACGTGGTCGCCGAGGTGCATGAAGTGCTCGACCGGGTCTACGCCTTCGCCGATTCGGTTCGCAGCGGAGCCTGGACCGGTGCCAGCGGCAAGCCGATTCGCACGGTGGTGAATATCGGTATCGGCGGCTCCGACCTCGGGCCGGTGATGGTGTACGAGGCCCTGCAGCCCTACGTCCAGCCCGGCTTGACGTGCCGTTTCGTGTCCAACATCGACCCCACCGACATCGCCACCAAGACCGCCGATCTCGACCCTGAGACCACCTTGTTCATCATCGCCTCCAAGACCTTCACCACCTTGGAGACGCTGACCAATGCGCGGCTGGCCAGGGACTGGCTGCTGGCCGGGCTGGGCGCCGCCGGGGTCACCGACGGCAGCCCGGAGGCCGACCGCGCTGCGGTGGCGCGGCATTTCGTCGCGGTCTCGACGGCGTTGGACAAGGTGGCCGAGTTCGGCATCGATCCGGCGAACGCCTTCGGCTTCTGGGACTGGGTCGGCGGGCGCTACTCGGTGGATTCGGCCGTGGGTACGGCGGTCGCGGTGGCCATCGGGCCAGCGAACTTCGCCGACTTCCTGGCCGGCTTCCACGCCGTCGACGAGCACTTCCGGACCACCCCGATGGAGCGCAATGTGCCGGCGCTGATGGGTCTGTTGAACGTCTGGTACGTCAACTTCCTGGGTGCGCACAGCCACGCGGTGCTGCCGTACGCCCAATACCTGCACCGCTTCGCCGCCTATCTGCAGCAGTTGACCATGGAGTCCAACGGCAAGGGTGTGCGCAGCGACGGTGCGCCGGTCACCACCGGCACCGGAGAGGTGTTCTGGGGCGAGCCGGGGACGAACGGGCAACACGCCTTCTATCAGCTGATTCATCAGGGCACCCAGCTGATCCCGGCCGATTTCATCGCGGTCGCCACTCCGGCTCATCCGCTGACCGATGGCGGCATCGACGTCCATGAGTTGTTCCTGGCGAACTTCTTCGCCCAGACCAAGGCGCTGGCCTTCGGCAAGACCGAGGCCGAGGTTCGCGCCGAGGGCACGGCCGAGGCGATCGTCCCGGCGCGGGTCTTCAGTGGGAATCGGCCGACCACGTCGATCATGGCGCCGGCGCTGACCCCGAGCGTGGTCGGACAGTTGATCGCCCTCTACGAACACATCACCTTCACCCAAGGGGTGGTCTGGGGTATCAACAGCTTCGACCAGTGGGGCGTGGAGCTGGGCAAGCAGTTGGCCCTGCAGATCGCGCCGGCAGTTGCCGGGGACGCCGATGCGCTCGCGGTCCAGGATCCTTCCACGCGGAGTTTGGTCAGCTACTACGCTCGGCATCGTGCCCGGGGGTGAGGTTCGGCGCTCGGCAGGGGTGTGCACTAAGCTCGCACGGGCGCCATACATCATCGTCGGCACCACAGAACGCGGATTGGAGTCCTGGCCAGGATGAGTCAGACCGCTTTGGCCGAGCAGTACGGGCTGCACCGGGTCGGTGCCCGACCCGGACTGTTCTCCTACCTCAAACAGACGTGGGAGCGCCGCGACTTCATTCTTTCGATGGCCTCCTTCAAGATGGCCGCGCAAAATCAGGAGACCCGGCTGGGCGCCGCCTGGCTGGTGCTGAAGCCGATGCTGAACGCCCTGATCTACGGCACCATCTTCGGCGTGATCCAGCAGGGCAATCGCCCGTCTGACTACGCCGCTTTGGTCGTCATCGGAGTCTTCCTCTTCGAGTTCTTCTCCAGTTCGTTCACCCAGGGCGCCAAGGCCATCACCGGCAACCGGGCGCTGGTCCAGTCGCTGGCCTTCCCGCGGATCGCGCTGCCGCTGGCGGTGGTGGTCGAGCAGGTCTTCTCGCTGCTGCTGTCGACCGTGGTGATGCTGTTGATCGTGCTGGCCATGGGTCACTGGCCGACCTGGAACTGGCTGCTGATGATCCCGCTGCTGGCGCTGTACACGATGTTCAACACCGGGGTGGCGCTGTTCACTGCGCGGCTGACCGTTCACTTCCGCGACCTGACCCAGATCCTGCCATTCGTGTCCCGGCTGTTGTTCTACACCTCCGGCGCTCTCTTCGACGTCACCAAGATCTTCGCCCAGCACCCCTGGGTGATCGCGGTGTACGACTGGCACCCCATCTATCAGACCCTGCTGATCGCGCGTGCTTCGCTGACCGGGCAAGCCACCTACGATCCGATGTACTGGCTGTACTTGGGGATCTGGGCGGTGGTTGCCCTGGTCGTCGGCTTCACCTTCTTCTGGGTTGCGGAGGAGCGCTATGGCCGAGACTGACCGCAAGCCGGTCGTTGTCGTCGACGAGGTTCACGTCGAGTACCGCGTCTATGCCAGTGGCAAGGCCGTCAACCCGAACGCGCGCGGCTTGCGCCGAGCTCGGCGCGGGATGCGTTCGGTGCACGCACTGAAGGGTGTCTCGTTCGTCGCCTACGAGAACGAATCGATCGGGGTGATCGGCTCCAACGGGTCCGGCAAGTCGACTCTGATGCGCACCTTGGTCGGGCTCACCCCGCCGAGTCAGGGCGCGGTCTACGCCTCGTCGCGACCCAATCTGCTGGGCGTGGGTGCGGCGTTGTTGCCCGACCTCTCCGGCGACCACAACATCGTCCTGGGCGGCTTGGCGTTGGGTTTTCGAAAGAGCCAGATGGCCGCGCTTCGTGACGAGATCGTCAGTTTCGCTGAGCTGACCGACTTCATCGACTTGCCGATGCGCACGTACTCCTCGGGCATGCAGGCGCGGCTGAAGTTTGCGATCGCGGCTTCGCAGAAGCACGACATCCTGATCATCGATGAGGCACTGTCGGTGGGCGACAAGCGATTCCAGGGACGCAGCGAGGCCAAGATCCGCGAGATTCGCGACAACGCCGGCACGGTGTTCCTGGTGTCGCACTCGATGAAGTCGATCCTGGAGATCTGCAATCGGGTGATCTGGTTGAACAAGGGCGAGCTGATGATGGATGGCGATCCGCAAGAGGTCGTGGCCGCTTACCAGGAGTCCGTCGCCCGCCAGCTGTGAGCTCGGTGTGAACCCGGGGCCTCGGCGCCGGGGGGCTGCACGAACTGGGTAGACTGCCGCGCATGTACACCCTTGCCCTCCTCAATGGCGGATTGGGTACGCGGGTCGCCGCGGGACAACCCAAGCAGCTGATTCGGGTCAACCACATTCCCGCGATGGTCTACCCGTTGGTTGCTGTCGATCCGCTCCCTGAGGTCACTCAAATCGTCCTGAACTACCCCGAAGGCTGGCGGGAGGAGATCGAGAAGCTGGTCCACGACTACGCCATCTCGACCCCGATCACCTACGTGCCCGGTGGTGCGTCCCGGCACGAGTCGGTGCGATTGATGCTTCCGCACTGCAACAACGAGCACGTGATCGTCCACGAGACCGCACGGCCGTTGGTGACCACCGAGGAGTTCTCCGCGCTGATCGCCTCCGAGCACGAGAACGTCTCCTACATGCTGGAGATCCCGTTCACTGTGGCACCGGTCGATCCGGAGTCCCAGCGCGTCACCGGCTATCTCGACCGCGACAAGCTGCGCAACGTCCAGCTGCCGCAGAAGTTCCGGTTGTCCACCCTGGACGCGGCCCACGAGTACGCCCGTGAGCATGATCTGCAGTTCACCGAGGACGCCACCTTGTGCGCCGTGGCCGGCGCTGAGGTGTACTTCATCCCCGGCAGCGATCGGAACTTCAAGGTGACCACCAAGACCGATGTGAAGTTGGCGGGCTACCTGCTGGGGGTCGAGGGCACCGATGACTAAGACGATGTTGGTGACCGGCGCCTCCAAGGGCATCGGCCAAGCCACCGTCGAGCGTTTCTGGTCCGCCGCCAACGACTTCGACACTTTCGTGCTGCTGGCACGTCCATCGACGGAGTTCGAGGAGTTGCGGGCGCATCTGGCCGAGGAAAACCCGCACGGTAAGCGCTTCTTCTTCCACGAGATCGACCTGAACGATCTTGACGCGATTCGGGAGTTGTTGCCGACGCTGGTGACCGAGGCCGGTTCGATCGACTACCTGATCAACAACGCCGGCTTCACCGCACCAGCGCCGATCCATGAGGTGCGGTTCGACGACTTCGAGCGCACCATGAACGTCAATCTGTTCGCGCCCTTCGTCCTCACCCAGGGTCTGCTCCACGCCGGCAACCGGTTCGAGTTCATTTTGAACATCGCCTCCACTGCCGGCATCAACGGACGTTCGGGCTGGCTCACCTACTCGGCCTCCAAGGCGGCGATGATCGCCATGAGTCAGGTGATGAAGGAGGAGCTCGCGATCTACGGCACCCGCGTGGTGACGATCTCGCCCGGGCGTTGCGCCACCGCGCTGCGCCGGACGCTCGCTCCTGATGAGGATCCCAGCACGATCATGCAGCCGGAAGATGTGGCCGGCGTGATCGAACTGCTGGCCAGTGACCATGGGCGGTTCGTCGACAGCCAGAACCTGGTTGTGCGCCTGTGAACAACATCAGCATCGCGGCCCTGAAGAATGTGATCCGTGATGTCGTTCTGGCGACGGCCGCGACTCTGATCTTCGCCCTGGAGCTCACCGGACAGCTGGGCTTCTGGCCGCTGGTGGTCGGCCTGCTGGTGGTGCCGGTGTCCTGGCGCTTCGGTCGGTTCCAGTCGTTGCCGACCAATGCGGTGCTGGGAGCGGCGTTCGCAGTGGGCGCGCCTCGCGGCGATCAGGTCTGGTTCACCGCCGTGACCGCGGCGTTGGTCATCGGCGCCAGCCTGCTGGAGTCGGCGATGCGGTCGGAGATTCGGCTGCGCAGCGGCACGGCGATCCAGGCGGTCCACCTGCCGGGCTTCCACTCGGTCAGTTACCTCGATCAGACCTTCACCTTCGACGTGACCACCGGCGGCTTGCTGCTGCTGGGCTTGGCGGCGCTGTTCGGCTTCCCGATGTTGCCGGTGATGCTGGCCGTGATCCTCGGCTTCTTCGGGGCCTTGGGAATCATCGGCTGGGGTTTCTGGCGGTGGCCGCCATCGCGGATCGAGGCCAGCTACCGCAAGGCGGTCGCTGCCTACCAGCCGAAGTTCATCGTGCACTTCAGCGCACCGGTGGATTCGGAATACCAGCTGCTGATGTGGCTGCCGTACTTCCAGCGGGTGGGAATGAAGCACCTGGTGGTCATCCGTGAGCGCCAGATGTACGACATCTTCGCCAAGGCCACCACCGCACCGGTGGTGCTGTGCCCCACCCTGCCAGCGGTGGATGCGGTCATGGAGTGCGACGCCAGCGCGGTGTTCTATGTCAACAACTCGATGAAGAACAGCCAGGCGGTGCGCTTCGGCGACAAGATTCACGTCCAGTTGCTGCATGGCGAATCGGACAAGCCGCCGAGCTACAACCCGGTGACGGCGATGTTCGACGAGATCTACGTGGCCGGTCAGGGCGGCATCGACCGCTACGCCCAGCACGGCGTCGACATTCCGGCCGAGAAGTTCCGCATCGTTGGACGTCCGCAGGTGGAGAAGGTGCGTCCGGCCACCTCTTCGATCATCGAGGCGGCCGCCCCGCAGATCCTCTACGCCCCCACTTGGCAGGGCTTCTACGACGACACGTCGTTGACCTCGTTGCCGTATGCGACTCAGGTGGTGGAGGGACTGCTCGAGTTGGGCGTCCGGGTGATCTTCCGTCCGCATCCGTACTCGTTCAAGCACGCGCCCTCGCTGCGTCAGATCAATGAGGTCAACGCGATCCTGGCCAAGGCCAACAACGCCGGCGGGGACCACCTGTTCGGCGACAAGGCCACGGCGATGACCTTGTTCGACACCTTCAACGCGGTGGACGGCCTGGTCACCGACGTGTCCAGCGTGGCGGCCGACTTCTTGTTCTCGGGCAAGCCGTTCGCGGTGGTCGATGTCGGTGATCCGGCCGTCGATCCGCTCGAGGAGTACCCGATGATGCGGGCCGGCTACCTGCTGCGCCCGCAGTTGGAACACCCGCGTGAACAGCTGAAGGTGATGATCCAGCAGGATCCAATGCTGGGAATACGCCAAGAGTTGCGCACGTACTACTTGGGCGACATCCCGGCCGACACGTACGCTGAAGTGTTCCTTGAGCAGGTTCGAACGACGGTCGCCGACGGTGAGAGCAGGAGGCAGGGGTTGTGAACTGGGTGCCGAAGCTGGCCGCTGTGGGATTGACCGTGCTGCTCACGGTCACCGGATGCGGGGCGGCACCGGCGCCCACCTCTTCTTCTGTCCCGTCGACACCGAACCCGACCCCGACCGTCCCGCTGGGCCCGGCGTTGACCGCCGCCCAGTTCGACAAGCTGGTGAGCTCCGGCACTCTGGGTGACCGCAAGGTGAAGCTGGTGGCGGTTGAGGCCAGTTCCAACGAGGATCCCGATCGGGAGGGTTCAGAGAACCAGGAGGCCAACCAGGCGGTCTCGTGCGTGGCGATGAACAAGCTCGCCGACTCCCGGGTCAGGGCGCAGGCTGCGGACGAAGCCGGCGGGGTGATCGTTCAGCTCTACAACGATGCGCCCACGGTCGTCGAGTTGGTGGGTCTCAATCAGAAGTGCACGGCCGAGGAGGCCAAGCTCGACGCCGGTACTGCAGTGACCACGTTGGGTGCCGGCCAGGAAGGGTCGGCGATGTGGTGGCTGACCAAGGATCCGGGCGGGTTGTACCAAGTCACGATCGGCTACGGCAACGTGCTGGCGTACTCCCTTGTCGACGGTCCGGACGTGCCGACGTCGTTGGTGGTGGCGGTCCGCGGTCAGATCGACGAGTTGGCGAAGAAGTAGGGGTGAGAACGAGGCTGAACACCGTTCTCGTTGTTTGGTAGGCTTCGGCCCCGAAGCGGTTGAGGCCCCTGGATCACCAGGGGGAGGGGGTGAGCGATGAAGGTCGCGCTCAGAGTGTGTGCGGTCGTGCTTGCGATCAGCCTGCTGCCCACCGGTGCGGAGTTCGCGGTCGCTGATGACCAGCTCCCTGTGCCCAGCCCCGCGCCCAGTTCGGTTCTCCCGGATGCGTCCGACCCGACCCAGCTGACCGATCCGACTGCCACGAGCGACCCGACTGCCACGAGCGAGCCGACCACACAGGACGAGCCGACCCCCACCGAGTCGGCGACGCCGTCGACGAGTCCTTCACTCACTGCTGCTCCGCTGCAGCCGGCAGGGATGCCGGCCGATGTGGGCACCTACCGGCCCGGCTGCGACACCTTGCCGGCGCAGGGGATGGGCGACCCGGTGATGGTCGGCGCCGAGCCGGATCTGGTCGGTTGGACGCCGGTCGAGGGCGCGCTGTTCTCCAACCCGAACAACATTCCGGGCCAGTGGGTGGTGGTGAACCAGATGATTCGCGGCCTTCAGGCCGCGCGGGCCGGTTCGACCATTCACGTCGCGATGTACTCAACGACCCGGTTGGAAGCGTCCACCGCGGCAGTGCGGGCCTTCTGTCGCGGGGTCAACATCCGGTGGGTGACCGACGATCACGGAATGACCTATAAGGCCAGCCAGACGCTGCGCGACGTGCTCAGCCTGGGATACGGCAGTTCGTTCAAGGCCTGCTACCTCAGTTGCAGCTCGAACTACACCTGGAAGACGGCTCGGCTGCGGGTGGTCACCACCATCAACCCGCTGTACCGCCCCTACATGCACGCCAAGTACTTCACCTTCGACGATCTGGCCGGCGTGCCGTACGTGAGCATGTTGTCGTCGGGGAACTTCACCACCACCCAGATGAGCGCCGGCTGGAACAACATCTACACCGCCGTCAACGATCAGGCGACCTTCGAGTTCTTGAACAACCGGTTCGACGAGATGGTCAAAGACACTTCCGGCAACGACTACGGACGCAGGGCGTCGTCCGCGCCGCCGGCGAAGACGACCTACTTCTTCCCGTGGGGGGTGAAGAACCCCCGCAGTTCGAAGCAGACGGTGACCTCGAAGACCGACCCGTACGCACCCTTCCTGGACAAGATCAAGTGCACCGGTGCTGCGGCCGGGTACGGCACGTCCAAGCGGCGCACCCAGGTATTGGTGTCGATGTACCAGTGGACGTCGTCGCGGCTGTACCTGGCCCGGAGGCTGAAGTCGCTGAAGAACAAGGGGTGCGACGTTCGGGTGTTGATGTCGGCCGGCGAATGGGACCTGGAGGTCATGCCGATCCTGCGGTCGCGCACCGGCGGCGCGCCGATCTCGATCCGCAACGGTGATCGGCACCACACCTTCATTCACTCCAAATACATCATCGTGAACGGACGAATGGGCTCCAATCGGCGCTACAAGGCGGTCTGGACCGGCTCGGGCAACTGGACCAAGTCGAGCCTGCGCTTCAGTAACGAGTCGTCGATCCTGGTCACCGGTGATCAGGTCTACTCCGAATTCAAGGCCAACTGGAACGAGCTGTGGAGTAGCAAGAACTCCTCGGCGATCACCAAGCTGAAGCGGAAGAAGACGGTCAAGTTCGATCCGTAGTCCGGGCCCGTTTTGCCTACCCAGGTGCCAGACCAGGGGTGGCTGGTACAGTCTTAGCCGCGATGCCACGCGGCATGAGCGGTCGATCCTGGAAGAGGCGGGAGGCGGAGTGAGACTGGCAACCACGGTGGTGAGCGTCGCGCTCTCATGTGCCCTGCTCATCACGGGCGCCGAGACTGCCTTCGCTGAGACCCCCTCGCCGGCCCCGGAGCCGACGGTCACCTCGACCGAGCAGGCCAACCCGAGTCCTACTCCTGAGCCCAGCGCCACCCAGCCAGAGGCCACGCCGACCGCTGATGGTCAGGTGCAGCCCGCGGACGTGCCGTCGATGGCGGTGCCCACCTACCGCAACGCCTATTGCGCAGATCTGTCGCAGCTGATGACGCCGGCCATCCAGAAGGCCAACGGGCTGCCGGCGGACTACCTCGGCTCGCCGGTCGCTCTGGGCCAGGCGCCGGACCTGGTCGGGTACGTCCCGAAAGAGGGCGCGCTGTTCAACAATCCGTTCACCAGTTCGAGCACGGTGGTGATTCGCCAGCTCCTGAACGGCTTCCGGGCCGCGGCGGCCGGCACGAACGTGAAGATCGCGATGTACTCGATGTCCCGCTGGGACGCGGCCAAGGCGGTCATCCGGGCGCACTGCCGTGGGGTGAACATCCAGTACCTCACCGATGACCACGCCAACGGCACCAGCGCGATCCAGGCCACCAAGACCGTGCTGACCGCCGACGCCACCGGCTCGACGTACAAAGCGTGCTACCTGAGCTGCAGTTCTGACTACACCTGGCGCGGTGCGCGGGTGCGAGTGGTGACCACCGAAAACCCGCTGTATCGGCCGTACATGCACGCCAAATACATCACCTTCGACTCCTTGGCCGGAGTGCCGTTCGTGTCGATGGTCTCCTCGGGGAACTTCACTTCGACGCAGGTCAGCCGCGGGTGGAACAACATCTACACCGCGGTCAAGGATCAGACGACCTACGACTTCCTCAACGGGCGCCTGGACGAGATGTGGGCCGATACCAGCGGCAACGACTACGCGGTGAAGACCTCGACCGGTTCGCCGGTGAAGACCACCTACTTCTTCCCGTGGGCGGTGGCCAACTCGGCCAGTTCGCTGCAGACCGTCGACCCGGCCACTGACCCCTACACCTCCTTCCTGGAGAATGTGAAGTGCACGGGCGCTGCCAAGGGTTACGGCAACTCCCAGCGCAAGACCCAGGTGCTGGTGTCGATGTATCAGTGGACGTCGTCGCGGCTGTATCTGTCCCGGCGACTGAAGCGGCTGAAGAACGCCGGCTGCGAGGTCAAGGTGATCATGTCGGCCAGTGAGTGGGATCTGGAGGTCATGCCGATCCTGCGCAAGTACGAAGCCAAGAAGGCCAAGACCACCTACAAGTACGGCAACATCTCGATCCGCAACGGTGACCGCGGCAGCAAGTTCGTCCACTCGAAGTTCATCATCGTGAACGGCAAGTGGGGCAGTGACACCAAGGCCCACTACGTGTTCACCGGATCCGGAAACTGGACCAAGTCGAGCATTCGGTTCAACAACGAGGTGAACCTGTTGATCAAGGGTGGACCGGCCTACGGCCAGTTCAAGGCCAACTGGAACAAGATCTGGGGCAGCAGCAGGTACTCCCGACCGATCACCAAACTGGAAGCGAAGAAGAAGTCGCGGGGTGACGCCTGACCCGTGGCTACCAAGGTCATCACCTATGGCACCTTCGACATGTTCCACGAAGGTCATCGACGCCTCTTGGAACGTGCCCGTGAGCTCGGTGATCACCTCACTGTGGCGGTCACCAGCGAGGACTACGACGCGACTCGCGGCAAGCTGAACGTCCAAGAAGGGCTGATGCAGCGCATCGAAGGGGTGCGGCGCAGCGGCCTTGCCGACGACATCATCGTCGAGGAGTACGAGGGGCAGAAGCTTCACGACATCCAAAGCCGGGAGATCGACATCTTCGCCATCGGTTCCGATTGGCAAGGACGGTTCGACTACCTGTCTCCCTACTGTCAGGTGGTCTACCTCGACCGTACCAAGGGGATCTCCAGCACGGAGTTGCGCGCGGAACGTCACGGCACCATCCGGATGGGGGTGATCGGCTCGGGCCGAATCGCGGCCCGATTCGTGCCGGAGAGCCGTTTCGTCAGCGGGGTGAGTGTGGACGTGGTCTACAGCCCCACCCTCGAGCACGCCCAACAGTTCGCCGCGGCCCATGAGCTGGATCGCGCCTGCGGGAGTGTCGAAGAGCTGTTCGCCGCTGTCGACGCGGTGTACATCGCCAGCCCCCACGGCACCCACGCCGACTATGTGCGTGCGGCGATCGCCGCCGGCAAGCACGTCCTGTGTGAGAAACCGCTGGCGCTCACCGCAGATGAGGCGAGCGAGCTTTTCGCCTTGGCCGCGGAGGCGAAGGTCGTGCTGGCCGAGGCCATCAAGACCGCCTACGCGCCGGGCTTCCGTCGGATGCTGGCGGTGGCCCAGGGTGGCTCGATCGGTCAGGTGGTGAGCGTGGAGGCCACCTTCACCAAGCTGTTGAGGGCCGGACGCGAGCAGCAGGCGCCCGATGGTGGCGCCATCTCCGAGTTGGGCAGTTACGTGCTGCTGCCGATGGTCAAGCTGTTCGGCACCGAGCCCGCTGCGGTGCGCACCACGGTCTTCCAGCCGCAGGGCGCTGAGGTGGAGCAGTTCGCCTCCATCGAGTTGCGCTACCCGCATGGCGTCGGGACGGCCCGCGTGGGCATTGGCGTGAAGGCAGAAGGCGAGCTGGTGATTGCCGGAACCGAGGGCTATCTCTACGTGCCGGCGCCCTGGTGGCTGACCGACTACTTCGAGTTGCGGTTCGAGGATCCCGGTAAGCGGGAACGCTATTACGTGAAGTTCGCCGGCGACGGTCTGCGCTACGAGATTGGTGAATTCGCGGCGGTGATCCGTTCTGGTGCTCTGACCAGCTACATGCTGCGCCCGGAGGAATCGATCGCGCTCGCCAAAATGGTGGAGACAGCCAGGAGCCAACACGACAGTTTTGGCGTAGAGTAGTAACGCAGTGAATTGACGCTGTGGCCAGCGGGGGGCCGGCCACTCAACGAAGAAAGGCCCCCCATGCCCACGACCCATGGGCGAGTACTTCGCCGCATGATCCTGGTCTGCAGCCTCGGCGCTGCGTTGTCCGTGAGTCTGTTGAGCCCTCCCGCTTCCGCCCAGACGGCAGCACCTGCGCGCACCCTGACACCGCTGAATCTGACGAGCGCCGCGGCCACCCCGATGCTGGCCAGTGCGTCGTCCAGCCAGTTGGCAATCGACTGGGCGGACTATGCCGGAGCCCCGCGCTACCGGGTGCGCTACTCGAAGTACTCCAGCATGAAGAAGTCGGTCTACAAGCGCACCTACGCCTCCGAGATCGTGCTCAGCAAGCTGAAGTCTTCAACGAAGTACTACGTGCGCGTGCAGGCCATCCGCGACGATTCCAAGGGCACTGCGTTGTCTGGCTACTCGGCCAAGGCCGCGTTCAAGACCGTGAAGAAGTTGAAGTACACCGCGCCGAGCAAGTTCGTGGCCAAGGCCTCGGCGCGTGGTGCCGACGCCATCGTCGCGAACTGGGCCTTCGACAAGGCGGGACGGCGTTACGAACTGCAGTACGCCAGCACTGCCAGCTTCTCCGACGCGGGCAGCATCGTCACCCGTGGCCCGTCCGGGGTCGTGCAGGGCTTGGCCGCCAACACCACCTATTACCTGCGCGCCCGCGCGATCAGCTTGTCGGGGACTCCGTTGAGTGCCTGGTCCTCGTTGGCCACTGCGGCCACCAAGACGCCGGCTGACCCGGGAGCCAAGCCGCTGCAGGTGGCCAGCTTCAATGTGCGCAACGCCACGGTCTCCTCCGATACGGGGAACCGCTCGTGGGCGGTGCGCCGCTACGTGGTGGCGTCCCAGTTGCGGGACAACCACATCGACGTGGCCGGGCTTCAAGAGGCCGAGTACACCTATGTGCTGGGTGCTGATGGTGTCATGAAGCACCAGTACCAGGATCTGATCAACCTGTTGGGCAGCTCCTGGCGGATCACCTGCTCGACGCCGGAAAACCCCAACTGCGATCGTTCCAGCAACTATTCGGTGGGCACGCGCCTGATCTACAACTCCGATACCGTCACCCTGCGTGATGCTGGGTTCTTTGCGTTGAGCCTTCGCAGCGGCGATGTCCAACGCTTCATGGTGTGGGGCATCTTCACGCAGAAGTCGACCGGCCGTGACTTCTTCTTCGCCAACGCACACCTGGACAACTCCAAGTCCACTGCGGGCTTCAATCAGCGGATCACCCAGTCCAACCAGATCGTCAACGAGATCGCCGCGCGCAACACCCGGGGCCTGCCAGTGATCCTGGTTGGCGACATGAACTCGCAGAAGTGGCGTACCCCTTACAACGCCCCCTACCGCGTCTTCTCCCAGGCGGGCTATGTCGATCCGATCGGCAACCCGGACAAGTCGAAGGTGGCGGTGAACCCGACCACGGAGTTCCGGTTGCACACCGAGTTCGACACCTGGCACAGCTCGTCGACCAAGCCGACGGCCCGCCCGTGGATCAACGGCATCAACGTCGACTACATCTGGGTGTCGAAGTCGGTGACGACCTTGGACTACGAGACTGTGGTAAACGTCAACGACGCGACCATGAAGTACTCCGGCCCGGCGGCCTCGGACCACCACATGCTGCGCGCAGCCGTCCTGATTCCTGGCTAATCGGACGGGTTGGTGGCCCACCACCCCTGGTGGGCTTCCTGAGAAATACCGTAGAGTTTCCCAGGAACTGTTCATGTTCGGCTCGCGGGGGCGGCCGAGTCTGGTGAGAGGGCTGCGTTGATGCGCGCAAAGAGTTCTATCTCCGTCCGATCGGTGCTGGTTGCGCTGCTGATCGCGCCGGCGCTGGCGCTGGGGGCCTTGCCGGCCACAGTGGCCGCCGCGCCGGCCCTTCCGGCCGAGGCGACCGTGACCACCATGGCGGCGCCACGCCTCGCTGCGGCCACCCGCACCACCCTGACTCTGGACTGGCCGGACGTCGCTCAGGCCGCCAGCTATCGGGTGCGGTACTCCAGGTACTCCAGTCTGAAGAGCTCGCGCACGGTGACGGTCACCGCTTCCCGCGCGGTGCTGACCGGGCTGAAGGCCGTCACCCGGTACTACGTGGTCGTGCAGCCCGTGCCGGCGGCCGGTTCGGCCGTCTCCTCGATGGCTGCCTCGGCGCGGATGACCTTCAAGACGATGGCCTACGCCGCTCCCAGCGGGCTGCGGGCGCAGGCGTCGGCCCGCTCCGCGGATTCAGTCGCGGTCAACTGGCTGTTCACCACCCCCGGACGGCACTACCAGGTGCAGTACGCCACCACCTCGGACTTCGCCGCCGCCGGCATGGTGACCACCTCGGTGGCGTCCACGTCGATCAGCGGGTTGAGCACCGGGCAGCTGTACTACTTCCGGGTGCGCAGCCTGAGTGCCAAGGGCTCGGTGACCAGTGGATGGTCAGGTGCGGTCGCCGCGATCCCGCAGGTGCCGGCCGACCCCGGTGCCGTCCCGCTCGGCGTGGGCAGCTTCAACATCCGCAACTGGAATCGCACCAGCGGTGGCAAATGGAGTGATCGTGGGCCACTGATCGCTGCGGAAATCGACAGCCGCAATCTCGACGTCGTGGGTCTGCAGGAGGCCGACTTCCACCTGCATGGCGGGGTGACGCAGTACGGCAGCCTGATCAACCTGCTGGGCGCCCGCGGCGCCGGCGCTTTCGCCGCCGTCGAGGTCGGAACCACGGCCGGCACCCGGATCATCTACAACACCAACACCGTCACCGTCGTCCGCGGCGGAATGCGGCAGCTGAGCACCATCGGTGGCGACGTCAAGCGTTACGTCGTCTGGGCCGAATTCGTCCAGAACGCCACCGGACGGCACTTCTTCTTCGCCACTACCCATCTGGTGCCCGAGACCCATCCGGTGGCCACGAAGAAGTGCTCGTCCAAGCAGAGCAAGCGCTACAAGATGCGCAAGACGCAGGCCGGCCAGGTGATCGCCGAAATCCAGGCGAACGCCGGCGGGCTGCCGGTCGTCCTCACCGGTGACATGAACTCCCACAAGGTGCAATGCCCCACCAATGCGCCGTACCGGGCCTATGTGGCGTCCGGACTGGTCGACCCGTTGGGTAACCCTGATCGCTCCAAGTTGCCGAAGAACCCGACCACCGAGGTGCGCATCCACAGCGAGTGGGACACCTCGAATCACTACTCGCGTAAGCCGATCCGGCACAACATCGTCAACGGGCATCACGTCGACTACGTCTTCGTCTCCCCGACGATCAAGACGCTCACCTACGAGGTCGTGGTCAAGATCAACGACGCCACTTTGAAGTACGTCGGTCGGCATCCGTCAGACCACAACCTGGTGCGCGCGGAGATCTTGATTCCGGCGTCCTGATCGTGGTCGCCAGGGGTGTGCCGGCGACGGCCGCGCTCCTAGACTGAGCGCCGTCGCCGCGGCCCGGGGAGCCGCGCACGACAACGGGGGAGGGGATCTGAGTGCGGCGTGGACTCTGGCGTCGACTGCTTCGGTGGACCCTCCTGATCGCCGTCGTCGTTGCGTTGCCGCTGGTGCCGTCGCCGGCCCTGGCGCAACCTGCCGGGCCGACCCGGCCCGCCTACCCTTACCGCAGTCCCGATCAGTTGCGGGTGTCCGCCTCCGACGGCGGCGCGGACGTCCTGGTGGCGTCGTGGCAGTCGCGCGGCCCGGACGTGCGCTACCAGGTGCGCTTCCTCAACGGACGCACCGGTGCGTCCGAGACTCGGATCGTCGACACCCCGGCCACCACGATCGGCGGGCTGTGGCCGAACACCCGCTACTACCTGCGCGTGCGGGTGGTGACTGCCTCGGGCAAGGCCGCCAGCGACTGGTCGCCGGTCGTCGACGCTCGGACCGCATTGCCTCCCGACCCCGAAGCCGTCCGACTCCGAGCGGCCACGTTCAACATCCACAACCTGAAGACCGCCGGTGGGGTGAAGCCCTGGTCGGTGCGTCGCAAGATCGTCGCCCGGACGATCAGTGAGCAACGGCTCGATGTGGTCGGGTTGCAGGAGGCCGAGCAGAAGAAGAGCGCCGGTGTGGCCCAGTACCGGGATCTGCTGCGCCTGCTCGGCAAATCGTGGCGGGCCACCAATGCGGCCAACACCGCCGGCACCCGGATCATCTACAACTCCGAGGTGCTCACCTTGGACCGCCAGGGGACGAGCAGGCTGAGCGGTGACGGAAACCCGAAGCGGTTCGTGGTCTGGGCGGTTTTCACTCAGCGCGCCAACGGTCGGTCCTTCTTCTTCGTCAACACCCACCTGATTCAGGAGCCGGGCGGAGCGGTGAAGTCATCGGGGAAGTGCTCAGGGTCGGCGAACAAGACCTACACGATTCGCAAGCGCCAAGCGTCCCAGGTGGTCGCGGCGATCCGGGCGCACGCCGGTGGCCTGCCGGTGGTGCTGACCGGCGACATGAACTCCCACAAGTTCGCCTGCCCCAACAATGGCCCCTATCAGGTGTATCGCTCGGCGGGCCTGGTCGACCCGATCGGCAACCCCGACCGGTCGCGCTCGCCAGTCAGTGCCAGCACCGAACTTCGGATCCACACCCAATACGACACCAGCAATCACTACAAGTCCGCCCCCAAGTCACACGGCTGGGTCAACGGATCCAACGTGGACTACGTGTGGGTGTCGAAGTCGGTGACCACGCTGGTCTACGAGACCGTAGTCGACCTCAACTCGGCCGGCCGGTTCGACGGTCCGCCGCCGTCGGACCACAACATGATCCGCGTGACCGTGCTGATCCCTGCGTCCTGAGCCGACCAGTGAGCGTGGGAGAATGGGCACCGTGCTGTCTTTGCCCTCCTTGCTGAGTGAGCGTGTCGCTCTCGTCGCCGGTGTCGATCCGGAACTGCGCCCTGCCACCCGTCCCCAGTTCGGTCATTACCAGACCAACGTGGCGCTGCGGCTGGCCAATGCAGAGGGCCGCCCGCCGCGGGACGTCGCAGCCGACCTGGTGGCCAAGATCGCGCTGGACGATCTGTGTGAGCCGTTGGAGATCGCCGGGCCCGGCTTCATCAACCTGCGGATCCGGGCTGAGGTGCTGGCCCAGGTGGCCAACGAGGTGCTCGGCGACTCCCGCTCCGGGATCAGCCTGGCAACCCAACCACGCACCGTGGTGGTCGACTACTCCTCGCCGAACGTGGCCAAACAGATGCATGTCGGGCACCTGCGGTCCACCATCATCGGCGACTGCTTCACCCGGGTGCTGCGCGCCCAGGGCCACACCGTCATCCCGCAAAACCACATCGGCGACTGGGGACGTCAGTTCGGCATGTTGGTCGAGGAGATCCTCGACGAAGGCCTGGACGCCTCCACCCTCGACCTGGCCGGCGCCGAAGCGCTCTACCAGCGGGCCAACACCCACCTGAAGGAGTCCGAGGAGTTCGCCGACCGCGCCCGGGAGCGGGTGGTGAAGCTGCAGGCCGGCGATGCGGAGACCCGGCGGATCTGGCAGCAGTTGATCGACGTCTCGTTGGCCGGCTTCAACGCCACCTACCAGCGGATGAACGTCCTGCTCACCGACGCCGATCTGGCCGGCGAATCGATCTACAACGCCGACCTCCCCGTGGTCGCCGCCGACCTGGAGGATCGCGGCATTGCGGTGATCGACGACGGCGCCCTGGTGGTCTTCACTGAGAAGTCCGACACTCCGGCGATCATCCGGAATGCCGCCGGCGGTTACGGCTACACCTGCACCGACCTGGCCGCGATCCGGCACCGCGTCGGCACTTTGCACGCCGACCGGCTCATCTACGTGGTGGGCACGCCCCAGGAGTTCCACTTCACCCAGGTGTTCGCCGTCGCCCGTACCGCCGGCTACCTGCCGGACGCGGTGAGCGCGGAGTTCGTCGGCTTCGGCCAGGTGCTCGGGGCGGACGGCAAGAAGTTCTCCACCCGTGAAGGCACCGCTGTCACGCTGAACTCGCTGCTGGATGCCGCAGAGGAGGAAGCGGCGCCGTCCATTGCGTTGGCCGCGATCAAGTACGCCGACCTGTCCAGCGGGCTGCAGAAGGACTACAGCTTCGACGCCGAGCGCATGGTGGCCACCACTGGCGACACCGGCCCCTACCTGCAGTACGCCCACGCTCGGGTGAATCAGATTCTGCGCAAGGCCGAAGCTGAGGACATCAGCTACCGCCAGATCACTGTGCTGGCCGAGCCGGCCGAACATCAGGTGGCGTTGCTGCTGAGCCGCTTCGGCGAGATCGTGGGCACCGTCGGAGAGACTCTGCAGCCCCACCGGCTGTGCGGCTACCTCTACGAGCTGGCTACAGCGTTGAGCGTGTTCTACGAGCAGTGTCCGGTGCTGAAGAGCGAGGGCGAGGTGCGCTCGTCGCGGCTGGCGCTGTGCGCAGCCACCAAGAAGGTGCTCGCCACCGGCCTGGATTTGCTCGGCATCGAGGCGCCTGAGCGGATGTGACGCGGACGCCGCTGGCGCCCCCTCATCCACAGAAGCCCCGAATCGCGCAGTTGCCCCCGACCTGTCGGGGGCTTCCTGCGTTTCGGCGGCGTTTGTGGGTGGGGCAGTTGACGGGTGGAATCAAGGGCGGGTGGCGTTCAGCGGCCCGCCAGCAGCTTCGCTTTCACCCGGCTGGCGAAGCGGCGCAGCTTGCTGCGCTTCTTCGCCTTCGTCACCGACAGTTTGGCCTCGACCTCGCGCATCTCGCGGGCCAGGGCTGGCACGCTGCGCTGCAGTTCGTAGAAGGTCTTCAGATCGTGTCGCATGCCCATCTGCACCGGAGGCGGGAACTCCACCGCGGCGATCTTGGCGTCGAACGCGGCAGGTGATTCACCCGGCTGGAAGACGTGCCGCAACTGGTGGGCGGCCAGGAACGACTGCATCCGCTCCCAGCGTTCGGCATGCCCGCTGATCATCGGGCTCCAGTCGGCCTGATCGTAGAGTTCCACGGCGTCGATGTGGTCGTCCGGGGTGAGCATCCGGTACGGGATGGCGTGGTAGTCGGCGAGTTCGAGGGTGCGTGAGTCGTGGGCGAGCAGCACCGCGGGAGTGCCGGCCATCAGTGCGGCGATGGTGCCGTGAATGCGGGTGCCGAAGGCGAAGTCGAAGGTGGACAGGTAGTCCATCCAGGTCGTCGGGTCGAGGCAGAACCGCACCCGGTTGTCCCGAATGAGCGGGTGGTCCAACGTGGTCGGGGTGTCGGCCGGTGGCGTGTAGGGGGCGCGGTAGGTGCCGGTGAGCATCATGCCGAGGGTGCGCTGGTCCTGGGCGGTGTACATCAGGTTGGGGTAGCGCAGTGCGTGATCGAGGCTGATCGGGCCGATCAACTGACGGTACGGCGACACGCTCAGCGAGATGTTGGAGTAGGCGGTCAGGCGGTCGACCTTGGGGACGATCTCCAGCTCGGGTCCGCGCTGGAACATCGAGGGGCAGCCGATGATGTCGACGTGCTCGTCTCCGAAACCGAGGGTGGCCAGGTATTTGGCGGTGAGCTCGCCGCGCACGCCCACGCTCGGGGCTCGGTTGAGCACCGCCCGCATGAACCGGACCACCTGCTCGTCCAGCGCTGAGGGCTGGAACTCGCCCGAGATCGGGCCCTGGGCGCCGACGCCGAGAATCACGATGGGGATGGTGAGCTTCTCGAACAGCATCGCCATATCGCGCACGCCATTGGCCAACGGCAGCCGGAACGCGTTCGCCAGCGGGACCACCGCGACGTCGTAGTGCTCGTTGATGTAGCCCGGATCGACGCCCTCGAACTTGCTGACGTCGACCTGGACGTCGCTGGTCGACAGCAGGCGTTCGGAGGCGTAGGAGAACATCAGGTTGCCGACATTGCTGCCGAGCAGCCGTGCGGTGATGGACTCGGCGGCCGATGCAGAACGGAAATGGCTCTTATGAGCACGCAGCAGAATTCGGGTCACGCCGCCCTCGCCGGTTGGGGGTCTCGGAGCCGAGATCATAACACCGCGCGCGACCGCGGCCCCGGGTGGGCTGCGCCGCGAAGGTCCGCAGTAAGTCGGGTCAAGGTGCCGATCGGGAGCCACCACCGAGCTGCCCGACTCGCTGGGGCCACCAACAGCGCCCGTCCCTGATCGTCAGCGGCTGGACAACGCTGTGTAGAAGCCGGACTTCAGCGCGAGGCTGTGTTGGCTCAAGACAAGCAGCGAGCCTTCTCGTGAGCTGTCACCGGCGAAGAGTCCCGGTGAGCCGATTGCCAGATGCGCTACCGGGTCACCCTTGTCGGAGACGACTCCGAGGCTGGAGCCGAAACGGTAGAAACTCGCGTTGGTGACGAACCCGTGGCCCTCGTAGAGTTGGCGGGCCTTGCAGCCGGCCTTCTTGGCGAGCGGAATCACATTGACCGCACCTGAGCGGCGATCGTAGACACCGAAGCTCTTTCCGGGGGCTCCCACGATCAGGCCGGTGACCGACGCGCACACCCGTCCGATCGCCACGGCGGTGCCGAAGGCGTCCTTGAACCCGGACTTGCCGGGGATGCCCTTGGTCTCCTGGGTGTACCGCTTCACCGGTTTCAGCGTGGTGGCGCCGATCTTGAAAAGCTGCACAGCCCCTGCGCCGTAGACCTTGCCACTGTTGGCGCCGGGAACACCAACGGCGAGGTAGCCGCCCCAGGCGGCAAGGCTGTCGCCGAAGAGCGCCTGACTTGTTGGCTTTCCCGGCACTCTCGCCGTGTTCGCGGTGATCACCTTGTGCGCCGTCACTCCGGTGGCGCCAAAGGTTAGCGGCAGCACAGCGCCGGCCCCGGAAGCCCCACCGACTCTGGCAGCGGGCGCGCCGACGAAGAGCTGATTGCCTGAGCTGGCGAGGGAAGCGGTACGAAAGCGGCCCTTCAAGTGGGGAATCCCAGCCACCCCAGGGACGATCCTGGTCGGGTCTCCGGTCGGACGCCCGTCTGTGCCGAGCGAGTAAGCCACCAGGCTGAAATGGTCTTCGACCTGAAGACCGGGGATTTCGACCGTGGCCACGAGCCGCGGGATTGGTGAGGTGACCAGAGCCAGCGCACCGGTGCCGTCGTCGGAATCGGTCTGAAAGCTGAGACCTGAAGGCGACTCGATGGTAGTCACCGACGCGGGGCTCAGCCCGGCCTTCGAACCTTTGATCAGGAAGAGCTTCGCGGTGCCCGATGTCGGTGCGCCGACGACGACCAGGTCGGTGAAGCCGTCGCCGTCGAAATCGCGAGCCAGCAGGGGCCCAGACAAGGTGCCGGTCGTGCCGGTCAGGTCGGCATAGCGCAGGGTCCCGCTCTTGACGTTGTCGCCGTAGGTGACTCGAACTTCGCTCTCGGTCGTCGAGACGCGTGCGATGCCGGCAACGTCGCCGAGTCCGTCACCGTCCATGTCGGGGGCGGCGGCAGTGCTGGTCACCTGGGTTGGTACGGCCTGTTGAGTGATGATCGGCGTGGCCGCTGCGGGGGCGGTGGCGCCACCGAGCAGCAATGCCAGGCTGCTGGCGCAGGAAACGAAAAGGGCCAATGGCTTCATCGAGGATCTCCCGGGGTGGGTGCTTTCCTCGACCCTAGCCGGGGCAGGCAAGCCAGCGCGGAGGCGAGGCATGGGTCAGTCGGTCGTCCGGCGCGCGAGGTTGCCGCCGACCAGAAAGCCGGGCTATCGGGGTACTGGCGAGGGCTGAGACGGAAGGTTCCGCCAAGATTTGGGTTATGAGTCCTTCGACGGGCCGGTATTTCTGACCTTCTGCGGAGTCTCGTCGGCGGGTCGCGGGGGACGCTGCGGTATCCCGACCCTGTGCGGGGTCTTCTGGCCAGACCGGGGTCGGATGTCGTGGCGGGCATCCGACCCCGGCTCTCGACGCTAGGCCGCCGTCTCCAGACGACGGCTGAACGTGCGATAGACCAGCGACTGGTACACGATCACCATCGGCATCGCGATGCAGGCGACGATCAGCATCACCGTGAGGGTGGGTGCTGAGGACGACCCCAGGGCGATGGTGGTGTTGAACGCCGCAGAGATGTCGGCCCCGTCCAGCCGGA
>JAJTBJ010000187.1 GCA_021286985.1 Propionibacteriales bacterium
CCGCTTCGACCACATGGCTTCCAGGGTAGTTGCCCAATTCCAGTGGGTCGATTCGGCCATCGGCCCGCGCCTTGTCGGCCCGGAGTTTGCGGTGCTCTGGCGACGGTGCGGAGGTGAGGTGGGCGCACGCCCTCGCGGGTTCGAATCCGCAGGTGACATCACAATCGCCGCCACCCCTGGCGGGATGACGGCGCTTGTGGAGCATAGGGGATTCGAACCCCTGACCTACGGCTTGCAAAGCCGCCGCTCTACCAACTGAGCTAATGCCCCGCGGCGCACATTGTCGCACTCGGGGGCGGGCCGGTGCCAAACCGGGCGTGGGACGTCCGCCGGTGGGGCAGGACGACGGGAGCCGATCGGAGGAGCACGGTACGGTGGTGCCGTGGAGTTGCCGACCGGGTACACCGACCTGTTGTGTGATGAACTCGCCCCCTTCGGGCTGGAGTTCGGCTCGATCACGACCAGCGACGAGGTGACCTCGGTTCGCTTCCGGGCCGACCCCGAGTCCTTCGTCCGGACGCACCCCGGGCTCGGCATTGAGGAGTCCTACGGCGCGCAGTGGCCTCCGGACGCGCTGGCCCTGTGGGCGCGATTCGATGCCGATGCCAACCCCATCGAGATCAGCTTCGAGGTGTTCGACCTGATGATCTGGGCGGCCTCGGCCGATCCGGGGTTGCGGGACCGGCTCAACACGCTGGCCGATCCGGCCGACCATGCCGAGGCGGTTGGTGAGGCTCTGGCGGCGGTGCTGTATCCGGCCGAGCCCGAAGACTCGTTCCTGGAGTGACGCGACACCGCGCCGACGCCCCCGTGGCGTCAGTCCTCGCCGTATTGCTGCCAGTAGCCACCGAGTGAATCACCGGCCACCGCCTGCGCCAACTCGGTCATCTTGGGAGTGTCGACCAGATCGACCGAACCCACACCGTCGATGGACGCGAAGCCGCTCAGTGGTGCCTGAATCTGTCGAATGTCGTCGCCGGCACGGATGTTGAGGCTGGTGGCGGTCGTCCAGATCAGCTCGTTGGTGAGCTTGTCGTCGGCGGTGACATAGGCGCCGAGCTTCGTGGCCACCGCGTTGAAGGTGGCCGGGTTGCCGATCACCTCGGGCTTGAGCAGCTTCAAGATGAGCGCCTTGACCACGTTGCGCTGGCGGGCGGCACGGTCGAGGTCGCCGCCAGGCAGGTCATACCGCTCGCGGACGTACGCCAGCGCCTGCTCACCGCTGATGGTGATGTTGCCCCGCGGAAAGTGAAAGCCAAGGTTCGTCGAATCGGTCTCGTTGAACACGGTGACCCCACCGACGTCCGTGGTCAGCCCGATGAAGCCCTCGAAGTCGATGACCACGGTGTGATCCATCCGAGTCGACAGCAGATTCTGGACGGTCTTCACCGTCAGCGCTGGGCCGCCGAAGGAGTAGGCGGCATTGATCTTGTTCTTGCCGTGGCCGGGGATCTCCACGTACAGATCGCGGGGCAGCGTGATCAGGTAGACCTTGTCGCGGGCGGTGTTGAGGTGCGCCACCATCAGCGAGTCGCTGCGGCCCCGGTCGCTCCCGCGGGAGTCCGAGCCCATCAGCACGAAGTTCAGCGGGCCGGTGATGTTCACCGGTGCGCTCTGGTAGCCATCATCGGTGGGCAGGAGCCCAGGCTCGCGTTTCAGGGACTGCAGCGCCTGCAGGCCGACCACCAGGTAGAAACCCGCGGTGACCGCGACCAATCCCAACACCACCGTGAGGATCACCAGGGATCGGCGCAGCCACGTCCGGCGACGCTTGCGCTCGGTGGTGCTCAGAACCGCAGGCTCGGCGTCGTCGAGGAAGTCCAGGCCGATCTCGTCATTCTCGGTGCCGGCCTCTGCCGTGATGTCGTCGTCGAACTCCGCGGCTGACGCCGAGTCGGGCAGGTGGTCGTCCGGTGCGGGGTCGTCGGGTTCGGGACGGACGGGGTCGTCGTCGGGTTCGGGATCGACGGCAGGGTCGTCATCGGCATCAAGATCGGTCTCGGTGTCGTCGGCCTCGATCGTGGCCTCGGGGTCCGGATCGGGGGTGGACGAGTCGACTGCCCCGCCGCGTGCCGCGCGCAGTGTGCTGATGCCGAGGGCGTCGTCGTCCAGCCCCCAACGCTTCAAGAGCGCCTCGTACTCCTCCGGGTCGGTTGGTACCTCACCCGGTTTGCGTCCGTCCAATGTCCCCCCCAGGACCAGCTATTCGACGCGATCAGTGCTGGCCGCCCAAGTGGCCGCTCGCTCCTGGTTCTGCTGCCACAACCGCCACGCGGCGTAGCCCAGAGCAGCGAGGACGATCGTCACTCGAACGAATTTCTTCACGCGGGCAATGGTAGGGCCGGACCTCATCGGCCCGCCTCTTGCGGGAGGAATGCGACCTGCTGGTATTGGGCGGTGGTCGAGACTTCCGGGGTCGACAACGCGGCGCGCAACTCGTCCAACGAGCTCGTCGTGGCAGTCAGCGCTGACCCCGTGGACGTGGTCGCCAGCGGCCAAATGCGGGTCTCATCAGGGTGAATGCTGCTCTCGAAGAAGGTCGACTGGACCACGTCACTGGTCAGCCCATCGTCGACCCGAGCGCAGGGTGCGACGTCGTCGATCATCGCCGCGAAACGTGACGGATCCAAGGTCGAATAGTGGTTCTCCAGACTGATCATGGCCGACCGGATCAGCCGCGCAGTGGCCAACGCATTTGCTTGTGGGTCGGGGGCGTTCTGGGTGCGCCGCACCGCATCGGCGCCGCTGAGAGTGCTCCCGGACAGCTGGATGCCGCCGGTCTGGTCGAGCACCGAGCCGACGCAGTTCAGGTCCAGCCGCAGCTGATGGTCCATCCGCGCCCCCGTGAGCGCCTCCATCGACAGGACGGTGATGGTGGGGTCCATGGCGTAGGTGCTGGCGAGTGTCTCGCCAGCCGTATCGGCGACCCGCAACTCGGCCGGAACGGCGACCAGGGTGAGGCTGCGACGGGAGGCCGACAGATTTGCCACCACCACGGTGTCCAACGATCCGCCCTGGTCGACCATGATCAGCACGTTCATCACGCTGCCCCCGCCGGGCGCGGTGACCGGCTCCGGGCGTCCGACGTAGTCGGGCATGGCACCGACGCGGGTCATGGAGGCGGCGCTGTTGGAGATGCGGTTGAGGTAGATCGTCACCACGCCGGCACCGACCACGGACACCACGGCCAGGCCGACCAGGCTGATCAGGGCAGCCCGTTCGACGAGGCCGCGTTTGTGCGGGTGGGCGGTCGGCGATTGCATGGGGTCCTTCCGATGGACGCATCAAGCCTACGAGGCAGGGCCAACTCGGAGGCGCGCAGCGCGCAAAGGTGACGATGAGGGTGGGTGGAAGAGGGTGTCGCTGACCCTGGCACCAGAGGGCCACTGGAATTCCGAATGGCCCTCTGGGCGATCAGGATGACGGATTACTAGCCGGCCGCCAAGCCCGGATGGGTACGTTTCAATTGTAGCCACCGATGGTGGCGCTAACACCCTCAACGACGGCGTTCGTTGCCGAATTGTTAGCAGGCAGTCACTGACGGCGGACAGCACCGCCGGTCACGGGGGCAACACGGCGGGCAACACCGCCCCGAGACGGTGGGGTGGTGACGAACTCCACCCTGGCTTCGCTGAATTTGGAATGGGACGAGCTGGTGCGCGCCACCGGCGCGCCACCCTTGAGTTGGCAGGCGTTCGACGCGCTGCGCGGGGTCGATGACCTCGATCAACTGCTGCAGCGTGTCCGCGAGCGTCCCGACGACACCCTGACCGCCCTCCTGACCCGGGGTGGCGACGGTGATCGGCTCGCCTGGCGGGTGGTCTTCCAGGCCATGCTGCCCAAGGCCGTCCGGCTCAGTCGGGGGTCTGAAGAGCGCCTGACCGAGGCCGTCTCCGAGCTGTGGGTGGCGATCGCGGAGTATCCCCTGGCCCGGCGGCCGCGTTCGATTGCGGCCAATCTGGCCTGGACGCTCCAGCGGCGGCTGTCTCCGCCACCGGCGGTAGCGATGCTGCCCACCTCCCCCGGTCCGGACGCCGACGACACCCTTTCCCAGGCACGGGCGCTGGGATTGATCGATGCCGAACATCACCGCACCCTCTGGTTGGTCTACATCCTCGGCTTGACCAGCGCAGCCGCGGCCGCGGAGTTGGGCATCAGCGCCGATCTGGTGCGCTACCGGTGCAGCCGCAGCGTGCGTCGCTTGGCCGGTCACGCCGATCTCCTCGCCGCCTGAGCCTGACCGGCGCCGGTGACCGATGCAGTACCGTGCCGATCATGGTGACAGCGTGTATCACCGGCGCCAGCGCCGGGCTGGGAGCGTCCTTCGCC
>JAJTBJ010000188.1 GCA_021286985.1 Propionibacteriales bacterium
AACCAGCGCCGCACCCCACACGCCGCTGGGTGAGCTTGTCGAAACTAAGGCGCCAGAGCCGCTCAGCCCGCGACGGGCGGGCGGTTACGACGAGCCGGTCAGGGTGCTCAGCGCCAACACGATGATGGCGCTGTTGAAGAAGAAGGCGATGACACCGTGCAGGGTGACCACCCAGCGCACGTCACGGGTGCGGACGCTCACGTCCGAGGCGGCGAAGGTGGTGCCGACGGTGAAGGCGAAGTAGGCGAAGTCGACCAGGTGCGGGTTGGGGGTGCCGGGGAACTCCATCGGCGGCATCGGCGTGCGGTAGTACCGCGCGTGGTACCACTGGGCGAAGCCCCAGTGCAGCACTCCCCAGGCCAGCACCATCGCCCAGACGCCGAGGCCCTTGTACCACCAGCCGTCGGTGGGGTCGTCCTTCAGCACCACCACCATGAACGCGGCGGCGATTCCGATGAAGGCGCTCACCAGGGAGGACGCCATCGCGACCACCTGCACCACCGGGTGCGACTGCAGCCGGGTCGGACGGTAGGCCTGAGCGGACTGCAATGCCTGGGCGGCGACGGTGAGCGAGACGATCATCACCGCGGCATAGATCGTGGCCACCAGACACCATGCCAGGATCATCAGATCGGGCTCATCCTCGGCGTATTCGACGGCGTAGTCCACGCCCAGGAACACCAGGATCACTTGGGACAGCAGTCCCCAGACCACGCCGCCATTGGCCCACCGCGCCCGCCACACCTCACTCATGCCCGCAGGCTAGCCGGATGTGGCGGGCGCGAACGACTCAGGCCTCGTCGGCGAACTCGAAGCCCTGGGCGCGCAGGGTGGCGGCAACCTTCGGGAAGTACACCGTGGAGTAGGTCTTGGCGGTATCGGCGCTGTAGGTGCCCATCTGGGTCAGACCCTGGGCGTCCCACCAGGAGCGCAGCACCTGGTCGTAGGTGGCCACACCTTCGGCGACCTTCTCGGCGTCATAGGTCTCCGGCATGGCGAACGACTCCAGCGGTACCCGCGGCTTCACCTGCGCCAACCGCTCCGGGTCAGCGATACCGAGGGTCGCGGCCACCACCGGGTAGGTGCGCGGCGGCAGGCCGAGCAGTTCGATCAGCTTGTCGGGGTTGCGGCGGATGCCGCCGATCGGGGTACTGCCGTAGCCCAGCGCATTGGCCGCAGCCTGGAAGGTGGCCAGGGCGATGCCGGCGTCCACGGCGCCGGTGACGATGCCGTCGGCGGAGCGTTCGACGACTTGCTCGGTGCCGGCGATCCTGGCTGCCTCGGCCGTCCGATTGAAGTCGATCACGAAGATGACGACCGCGTCGGCGCCGGCCACCTGCGGTTGACCACCGGCAATCTCGGCAACCTGGGCGATGCGCTCACGATCCCGGATCACCACCAGGGAGGTCTGCTGACCGTTGATCGAGGTGGGCGCCTGCTGGGTGGCGCTCAGAATCGCCGCCAGGTCGTCCTCGGCGACCGGTTCGCCGGTGAAGGCGCGCACCGAGCGGCGCTGGTGCAGCTGCTCAATGACCGGGTTACTCATGGATCTGCCTTTCAGGTTGAGTGAGTGGCCTACAGCAGGCCGATGCCGCCGACGATCACACCGATCAAAGGCGGAAGAAGTTGGATCAACGCGGCGCGCGTCTTGGTCGCGTCCGAGACCATCAGGACGACGCCGGCCAGCACCATCGAGCCCGCACCGGCCAGCACCAGCGCGATCCCGACGGGGACGGCCCCCAGCGCGAAAGCGACGATGCCGGCGACCACTTCGACAGCCAGGAACAGGTTGTAGAAGCCCTGATTGAACGCCAGTTGGCGGGTCTGGGCGGCCTGCTCTGCGGAGGTGCCGAAGACGGCGCGGGTGCGGGCCGTCGTCCAGGTCAGCGACTCGAGCACGAAGATGTAGAGGTGGACGAGCGCCGCCAGCGCGACGATCACCAGACCTGCGATCACCATGGGAATCCTCCTGCCGTCGGACCGGTTCTGTACCGACCGGTTTAATATATACTGGACCGAGCAGTTCACAAAATGGGAGTTCGCCGTGGGTCGTCCGCAAGCGTTTGACACCGCCTCAGCGGTGCGCGCTGCCCGCAAGGTGTTTTGGGACGCCGGCTACGACGAGGCCGCCATGCCCGCACTGGAAGCCGCCACCGGCCTGTGCCGCTCGAGCATCTACCACGCCTTCGGCAACAAACGCGGCCTCTTCGACGCGGCCCTTGCCAGCTACCTGGACGAGGTGGTCCGACCGCGACTACGTCCGATGCTCACCGAGCCGGTCGCCCCTGATGCGGTGGAGCAGTACCTCTCCGCCCTGCAAGCTTCGATCGACGCCCACGCCGACGATCTGCACGCCGATGGCTGTCTGCTGGTCAGCACCGCGTCCTCCAGCCTCGCCGGCGACCCCGCCGTGCGGGCGACCATCGCCGGCTACCGCGACGAGGTGGCCACTGCCTTGCGCAACGGCGTCCGTGCCCGCCTGCCCGAGCTGACTGACGACCAGGTCGAGCGTCGTGCGCAGACCTGCACCGCCATGGTCATCGCCGCCTTCAGTATCGCCAAGGCCGACCCCGCCGGGGCGCGCACCTACCTCGGCCTCGCCCGCGACGCCGTCACCAGCTGACCGGACGGGTTTCGACACGGCCGCCCTGCGCCTGCTCAACCAGCGAGTTGCCGCGCGCCCGCCGCGGAGCGCCCACCCACAGTTGGTTGAGCCCCCACGCCACCATTGGTTGAGCAGCGAGCGAAGCGAGCGTGTCGAAACCACCGGCACCAACAAGGACCCGGGTAGGCAGGTGGTGGGCCAACAGCGGATACCACCTCGTCGCCCACCATCGCACGGGGGCGGGTTCTAGCCTGAAGGTGTAGCGATCTACACAATCGAGAGACATTTCGGTGACGATCCTTACCCAGACGCCCCCGACGACCCGCCATCGACGTGTCGAACAGGCGGCTCGCCTTTGGGACGAGATGAACGTGCCGGCCAACGGACGGCGCGTCCCCGGCACGCTGCCGGTCGCGGCCGTGGCCGCAGTCGCCAGTCTGCTCTCGGCGGTGTTCTGGGTCGGATCGGGTCTCGCCCTCGCCTTCCCCGAGGCCCAAGCCCGACTGACCAACGCCCGCCACCTCTTTGACTCCGCCGCGCCGACCACCGCGGCGCTGCTGGGCAACACCTGGCTCCCGTTCCCCCAACTCCTCTCAGCCATTCCCTCGGCGTTGCTGCCGCTGTGGCACTCGGGCTGGGCGTCCGCCTTCGTCGGCGCGGGATGCATCGCGGTTACCGCCGCGGGCCTGTACCGCGCCGCCGCCCGATGGGGCGCGGGACGGCTGGCGCGCCTGGTCGCGGTCGCGGTCGTAGTGGCAAACCCGGGGACGCTGTTCCTCGCCTCGACCGCACTGGCCGAGCCCGTCCTCATCGCATGCCTCGCCACCTGCCTCGCCGGTCTGGCGACCTTCCTGAACCGATCTCGGCAGTCCAGCCCGGGTGAGATCGCCATCTTCGCCGGGATCCCGGCAGCGGCCGCTACCCTCACCGATCCGTCGGGATGGATGCTGGTAGCAACGGCGGCCGTGTTCGTGACCGTCGCCTCGTGGCGGCGCACCCACCGCGGCTATGTCGCGGCCGTCGCGGCGTTCGGAATGGTCACTCCCGCGCTGGCCGCAGCAACACTGTGGCTCGTCTACAACTGGGTCACGTTCGCCGATCCGCGGGCCTTCTTGGCCGGGCTGAGGTCACCGACGCCTGCCGGCGAGGGCCTGGCGCCGTCCGGGGCACCTCTCGCCGGCGACTTCGCCGGTGCGCTCACAGCCGTCGGCGTCGCCGCCCATTCGGTCGTGGGCTGGCCGCTCCTCATCGTCGCCGCGCTGGGCCTGTTGTTCGCCCTGGCCAGCTTCCGGCGAATCGACGTGGTGCTGTTCATGATCACGGCCTCTGCACCGATGCTGTTCACGGTGGTGGCCATGTACGCCGGCGGTGTCGTCGTGTGGAACAGCGCGGTCACGAGCACGGCGATCTGGCACAACCGGGTGGGCGTCGCCGTGATCATCCCGGTGGCGGTGTTCACCGCGATCATGATCGAAGCGACCGTGCGCGATCCGCGCTGGCACGGCTGGGTACGGGTGGTCACCGCCGCCCTCACCGCCATCGCCTTGGCCAGCCCTGTGGTCTCCATGGTCGCCGATCCCGCCCGTTCGCTGGTGCTCGCCGAGGCGCGCGACAGCTACGCCCGATCCACCGACTCCTACCAGGCCGCCGAATGGCTGGCCGCCCGCTACGACGGCGGCGGTATCGGCCTGGACGAGAGCGTGTGGACCAAT
>JAJTBJ010000189.1 GCA_021286985.1 Propionibacteriales bacterium
GGTTCGAGGGCCACCAACGGCACGCCCTCATCGCCGCTGGCCGACACCTTCGGCTCGATCGGCACCTGCGCCAGCACCGGCACCTCGTACCCCAACCGAGTAGTCAGCGTCGACGCCACTTCCGCGCCGCCGCCGGAGCCGAACACGTCCACCCGGAAGGTCTCCCCCGACACCGGGGCGGTGACCTCAAGGTAGGCCATGTTCTCGATCACGCCGAGCACCTTCTGGTTCAGCATGGACGCCATCGTGCCGGCCCGCTCGGCCACCTCAGCGGCGGCGGCCTGCGGCGTGGTCACCACGATCACCTCGGCGTTGGGCAGCTTCTGGCCCAGCGACAAGGCGACATCGCCGGTGCCCGGGGGCAGGTCGACCAGCAGGAAGTCCAGATCGCCCCAGTAGACGTCGGCCAGGAACTGCTGCAGCGCCCGGTCGAGGATCGGCCCACGCCAGGCGATCACCTGGTCGCGGCTCTCCTTGAGCATGCCGATGCTGATCACCTTCAGCCCCATCGAGGGCACCGGCATGATCATGCCTTCGACCATCGTCGGGTTGGCCTCCATCAGCCCCAGCATCTGCGGGATCGAGTGGCCGTAGATGTCGGCGTCCAGCACGCCCACGCTGCGACCCAGGCCGGCCAGCGCCATGGCCAGGTTCACCGTGGTCGACGACTTACCCACCCCGCCCTTGCCGGAGGAGATCAGCAGCACCTGGGTGCGCGACTCAGCCTTGGCGAAGGGGATGTCACGTTCTTCCTGGCCGCCGCGCAGCTTGCGCTTCAGTGCGGCCCGCTGCTCATCCGTCATCGTCGACATGGTCAGGTCCAGTGCGGTGACCCCTGGCAACGCGGTCACCTTGGAGCGAACATCGGACTCGATGGTGTTGGCCATCGGGCAGCCGGTGATGGTGAGCAGGACGGTGATGGCGGCAGCACCGGCGTCGTCGACCGTCACCGATTCGACCATGTCCAGATCGGTGATCGGACGGTGGATCTCGGGATCGATGACAGTCGCCAGGGCAGCGTTGATCTCAGCAAGCAGGTCGGTGGACATGGGCCCAACTGTAAGCCTGCGGTGGCCCGCTCACCCAACCGAGCCGCAGTTTTGGCAAACCCCGGCCTCGAGCGGATTTCAGGACTTGACGGGCTTGTCGGCCTCGGCGTCCTCAGCCTGCAACTCGACCAGCAGCTCACGCAGTTCGGAGCGAATGAAGTCGCGGGTGGCGACATCGTTCATCCGCATCCGCAGCGAGGCGATCTCGCGCGCCAGGAAGTCCATGTCGGCGCGGGACTGGGCGGCCACCTGGCGGTCAGTCTCCAAGCTGACTCGGTCACGAGCTTCCTGACGGTTCTGTGCCAGCAGGATCAACGGTGCCGCGTAGGACGCCTGCAGCGACAACGCCAGGGTCAAGAACATGAACGGCCAAGGGTCCGGTGCGACCCCGGGCATGCTGATGTTGAAGATCAGCCAACCCACGATCAGGACCGACATCCACAGCAAGAAGCTGGCGGTACCCATCAGTCGGGCGAAAGACTCGGCAAAACTGCCGAAGGTGTCCTGGTCGAGATGCATCCGCGGCACCCACGAACTGCGGCGCCCGGGGGTATCGAGACGTTCTTGCTTAGCCATTGGTCACCTCCGTCTCCAGCCGATCCAGCTGCACCCCCCGCCAGTCGTTGGGCAAGATGTGGTCGAGCACGTCGTCAACGGTCACCGCACCCAACAGCCGCCGATCATTGTCCACCACCGGCGCGCACACCAAGTCGTAGGTGGCGAAGTAGCGGCTGACCTGGGCGATGTTGCTGTTCACCGTCAGCGGGGTGATGTCGGGATCGATCAACCCCGCCACCAGCGCGGACGGAGGCTCGCGCAGCAATCGCTGAATATGCACCGCGCCGAGGTAGCGACCGGTGGGAGTGTCCAGCGGCGCCCGGCAGATGAACGCCAACGCAGCCATCGCCGGGGTGACTTCTTCCTGGCGCACCTGCGCCAGCGCGTCCGCTACGGTGGCGTCCGCCCCGAGCACGACCGGTTCCGGGTTCATCAGACCACCGGCGGTCGCGGCGTCGTAGCTCAGCAGGGTCCGGACGTCGCGGGCCTCCTCCGGCTCCATTCGCTGCAGGATGGTCTCGGCCAGCGCCGGCTCCAACTCCGCGATCAGGTCGGCGGCGTCGTCAGGGTCCATCTCCTCCAGCACGTCGGCGGCCCGTTCGGTGTCCAGCGACGCGATCACGTCCACCTGCTCGTCCTCGGGCAACTCCTCCAGCGCCTCGGCCAGGCGCTCGTCGTCCATGGCGGCGACCACATCGGCGCGCAGCGTGGGATCCATGTCGTGCAACTCGCGAGCCACGTCGGCCGGCTTGAGTTCGCTCAGCCGCATCACCTGCTGCTCGGCGTCGCGGGGCGCGGGCACGTCGATGAAGTCCGGCACCTCCGACCAGTCGACGATGGTCACGTGCGGACGCTGGAACGGCCGACGAGCCACTTCCTTCAGGGCGACCTCAGACAGTTGCCAATCACGACTGCGGGCACGCTCGATGGCCACGTCGAAGATGGTCTCCGGGCCGGCGGCTTCGGCGCGCTTCACCGTCCGGTCGAACAACTGGGCGGCGACCAGCATCTCCCGCTCACGCGCCTCGAAGCGGCGGGTGTTGACCAGCCCCGAAATGATCACCTGGTTGGGGTCGATGGAGTGCACCCGCTCCATCGGGATGAAGATGCGGCGGTGCGCGAGCAACTCGACCACCAGGCCTTTGACCTTGGGTGATCGTCGACCGGAACGGTTCTGAATGACGACGTCTTTCACCTTGCCCACCGCCTCGCCGTTGGCAGCGAGCATGGGCAACCCCCGAATCCGGGACACAAAGATCGATGAAGTCGCGCTCACGGCAGGAGGCTACCGCGTCCGCGTGAACGAAATCCCCTTCTGGGCGCCGCACGCAGCCAAACCCTCACCGACCACCACAGGTGAGGCGCCTCTCGCCGGACGCCGCCGCCGGCCCGGTTCTTAGGTGGCTTCGGTGTCGAACACCACCGGTGCGGGCGCGACCAGCACCGGCTCCTCGACCGTCCGGGCTTCGGTGACCACTTCGGAGACCGTGGTGGCGACCGCAGTGACTTCGGACTTCACCGGATCCAGGAGCGTGGAGGCGAGCAAGGCTTTGGGGTGCAGGTCGGAGATGTTCAGATCGGCCAGGTCGGTGCCCAGCTCGGCTCGCAGCTTGCCTTGCGCGTCGTTGGCGATATTGCGGAAGTAGTTGAGCAGCCGGGCAGCCTTGCGGGCCAACTCCGGCAGCTTCTCCGGACCGAAAATGATGACCGCGAACGCCGCGAGCATCAGGAACTCGGGAGCGTTGATGTCGAACATGATCGGGCCGTGCTCCGCTTACAGTCCTGCGGCGTCCAGCAGCGCGACGAAGGTGGCCGCCTGCGCCGGTGAGGCGCTCAGCAGCGGCTTGCGCATCGGCCCGGGGTTGAAGCCCCGCGCGGCCAGTCCTGCCTTCACCAGCATCGCGCCCTGGGTGGCGAACACCCCGGTGAACACGTCGAGCAGGGCAGCGTTCTTCGCCGCCGCACCGGCCACGTCCCCGGCCACGAAAGCCTCGATCATCGCCTTGGTGCCGCGTCCGGTGAAGTGGGTGGATGTGCCGACCACGCCGACGCCACCGACGGCCATCAACGGCAGGGTCATGCCGTCGTCGCCGGCGTAGTAGGCCAGATTGGTGGCCTTCATCACCTGCGCCGACGCCACGGGCAGGCCCTTGGCGTCCTTGACCGCGACGATGTGGGGGTGCGCACCGATGGTGATCATGGTGGCGGTCTCCACCGGCACACCCGAGCGATGCGGAATGTCGTAGATCATCATCGGCACCGGGGTGGCATCGGCCACGGTGACGAAGTGATCGGCCAGCGCGTCCTGCGGCGGACGGCTGTAGTACGGCGTCACCACCAGCAGCCCGGACGCTCCGGCCTGCTCGGCCTGCTTGGCCAACTCGATGGTGTGATGGGTGTCGAAGGTGCCCACCCCGGCGATGATCTTGGCACGGTCGCCCACCTCAGCGATGACCGCCTGCAGCAACGCGAACTTCTCCGCGTCGGTGGTGGTCGGGGATTCGCCGGTGGTGCCGTTGATGACCAGCGAATCGTTGCCCTGGACGTCCACCAGGTGCGCCGCCAGGCGCCGGGCTTCGTCCAGATTCAACGAACCGTCATCGTGGAACGGCGTGACCTGCGCGGTGATCAGTCGTCCGAAGGGTGCGCTCAT
>JAJTBJ010000190.1 GCA_021286985.1 Propionibacteriales bacterium
TGTTCAGCACCACCGAGCCCGCCTCGCTGCTGCCGAACTGCACCACGAACAGCGAGGCGAAGCCGATCACCGCACCCACGATCAGGGCGAGGTAGGGCGTGTGCTGCGACCCGGTGAGCGAGAGGAACTTCGGGTAGTAACCGGCCCGTGACAGCGAGTACATGTTGCGTCCGTAGGCGAACATGATTCCCTGCACACTGGCCAACAGCCCGATCAGGGCGAAGGCCGACAAGATGGCGGCTGCCTGGTCGCCGATGATGGCGCGGAAGCCGTCCAGCAGCGGCTCGGTGGACGGGCCGATCGCGGTCGCGCCGAGCACGCCGGGGTTCAGCACCACGACGATCATGCCGGTGAGCAGCAGGGTGAGCAGGCCGCCGCGCCCGGCGCGGGGGATGTCCTTCTCGGGGGCGTGGGCCTCTTCGGCTGCCAGCGGCAGCTCTTCGATGCCGAGGAACAGCCACATCGCGAACGGCATGGCGAACAGCACAGCGCCGATCCCGAATGGCAGGAACAGCGAGCCGCCATCGACGGGGGCGATGTCGAAAAGACCGGCGAAGTTCACCTTGCCGGAGACGGCGGCCATCACCCCGAACAGCACCAGAATGCCGACCGAGATGAAGGCGACCACGGTGGCGAAGCGGAACGAGATGTGTGCTCCGGCGGCATTCAGAGCCACGAAGATCGCGTACAGCCCCAGCCACCACACCCACACCAGGCCCGCGTCGATCAGGCTGAAGCCGGCCAGCTGGGCTGTGATCGCATCGGCGTACTGGGCGGAGAAGTAGATCACCACGGCGGTCGTCATCACATACTCGATGGTCTCGGCCAAGCCGGTGATAAAGCCTCCCCACGGGCCCATTGCGGCGCGGGCGAACGAGTAGGCGCCGCCGGTGTGTGGCATGGCGGCGGCCATTTCCGAGATCGACTCGACCATCAGTACGTACATCGCCACCACGATCAGCACGGCCACCATGAAGCCGCCCCAACCGGCCGCGGCGACGCCGCCATTCCAGCCCGAGAAATCCCCGGAGATGACGGCGGCCACGCCCATGCCCCACAGCCCCCAGAATCCGGCGGTCCGCTTGAGCTTGCGTTTGTCGAAATAGCCGTCTTCTGCGCGGGTGTAAGTGACGCCGGCGACGGCGACCGGTTCGTCCTCGGTGACGGTGCTCATGCGGGTGGGTCCTCTCGGTGAATGCCAGTGGCAAAACGGCAAACGGCCCCGAATCCTCGGCGCCGATGATCGGACGCTATGACCCTCCCTGGGCGAAATCGGTAGTGGTTACTCAGCTGTTACCGCGCAGGCGACGTTCTTAACATGGGGGGCTGGAGACGACCTTTCGGCAGGCTGCCCACACCTGGGTGGATCGGTGCGCTAGCGTCGGGTCGCAGGGGATGAGAGCGCGGAAAAGGGGAACCGA
Organism: Propionibacteriales bacterium; assembly: GCA_021286985.1. GTDB lineage: Bacteria > Actinomycetota > Actinomycetes > Propionibacteriales > Propionibacteriaceae > Propionicimonas. The sequence continues at coordinate 1,422 of JAJTBJ010000190.1, forward strand.
TGGCGGGTTTCGACTTGCCCAACTGCGAGCTGGGCGTGGCCACGGCGGCCACCCAGATCGAGGGTGGCGATCTGGACACCAACTGGCACCGCTGGGCCGCGTCCGGACGGATCGCCGACGGCTCCTCGCCGGCCCGCGCGGCCGATCACTGGAATCGCGTCGCCGAAGATCTTGCGCTGTTGAGCGAGCTCGGCGTGAAGCACTACCGGATGGGGCTGGAGTGGGCTCGGGTCGAGCCGAATCCTGGCGAGTTCGATGCGGACGCCATCGCCCACTACCGCGACGAAGTCGCCGCGTTGCGCGCGGCCGGCATCACCCCGCTGGTGACCCTGCATCACTTCAATCTGCCCGGCTGGCTGGTCGACGACGGCGGCTGGCTGGGATCAGGCATGAAGGTGGCCTTCGGGCGTTTCGCCCGCCGCATGGTCACCGAGTTGTCGGCGTGGGTCGATGAGTGGATTCCGATCAACGAGCCGAACGTGTACGCCACCCTCGGCTTCTCCGAGGGCGTCTGGCCGCCGGGGGAGAAGTCGCTGCCGCGCACGATCAAGGTGCTGCAGGTGCAGGCCGAAGTGCACATCGCGACCTACCAGATGATCCACGCGCTGCAACCGGCCGCGCGGGTGGGCACCGCCAACCACCTGCGGGCGTTCGCCCCGGCCAACCCGTCCAACCCGGTGCATCGGCTGGCCAGCCGGGCGTCCGACTGGCTGTTCCAGCGGGCGGTGATCAAGGCGATGAGCACCGGAGTGTTCGACCTGCCGCTGCGACGGCCGTCCGGGGTGGTGCCGGGGCGCTACTACGACTTCCAGGGCGTCAACTACTACACCCGCTCGTCGGTGAAAGGGTTGGCCGACGGCATGGCCACCGGCGTCCCGGTCAACGACCTGGGCTGGGAGATCTACCCGGCCGGGCTGACCGAGTCGTGTCGCTGGATCCACGAGGCCTATCCGGGCCCGATCTACCTCACCGAGAACGGGACGGCCGACGCCACCGACGCGTTCCGGTCGCGTTTCCTCTACGACCATTTGCAGGAGGTGGCCACCAACGGTCTGCCGATCGAGCGCTACTACCACTGGTGCTTCACCGACAACTGGGAGTGGGCCGAGGGCGAGGGTCCGCGTTTCGGGCTGATCGAGCTCGACTATCAGACCCAGCAGCGCACCATGAAGGAGTCGGGTCGCTTCTACGCCGACATCATCGCCCACGGCGGCGTGACCGCCGAGGCCCATCAGCGCTGGGTTTCGAGCCAGCACTACCGACGCAACACGGAGGTCAGCAATGGGTGAGTTCGATCGTCGCAACAAGTGGACGTTCGGCATCGGCACGATCGGCCGCGACATGGTGTACGCCCTGGTCAGCATGTATTTGGTGTTCTTCCTGACCGACATCGTGAAGGCCCCGGCGCAGGACTTCCTGTGGGCCAGCACGCTGATCTTGCTGGTGCGGCTGATCGACGCGGTCGCCGACATTCTGATGGGCGGCGTGGTCGACAACACCCGCACCCGCTGGGGGCAATACAAGCCGTGGATCGCGATCGGGTCGGTGGCCTCAGCGGTGTTCACCGTCTTGATGTTCTCCGATCTGCGGCTCAGTGGCGGTGCGTTCGTGGCCGGGTTCGCGGTGATCTACCTGCTGTGGAGCCTGTCGTACACGGCCAACGACATTCCGTACTGGTCGATGATGCCCTCGCTCACCCTCGACCAGAAGATGCGCGAGAAGTTCGGTGCCATGGCCAAGGTGTTCGCCACCGTCGGGCTGTTCACCGTGGTGGTGGCGGTGATTCCGGTGACCAAGGCGCTGGCCCCGTCCCTGGGTGCGGTGCCGGCTTGGACGCTGTTCGCTTCCGGCGTGGCGGTGATCATGGTGCTGGGCCAGGCGGTGACGCTGTTCGGGGTGAAGGAGCCCGACATCGTGGTACCGCAGGAGCGCACCACGCTGCGTGATCTGGGACGGGCGGTGTTCAGCAACGATCAACTGCTGTGGACCGCGATCGCCATGGTCACGTTCATGACCGGCTACGTGACCACGACGACCTTCGGCACCTACTACTTCAAGTACGTCTACGGCGACGAGAACATGTACGCGCCGTTCGGCGGGGTGCTGGTGGCCAGCCAGTTGCTGGGGTACGGGATCTTCCCGCAGCTATCGAAGCGCTTCTCGCGTAAGACCTTGTTCACCGCGGCGATCGCGCTGATCCTGGCCGGCTATGCGGTGTTCTTCTTCAGCCCGCCGCAGTTGGCTTTCGTGGCGGTGGCCGGCCTGCTGATCTTCATCGGCGACTCGTTCGTGACCATCCTGATGCTGGTTTTCCTCTCCGACACCATCGAATATGGCCACTGGAAGCTGGGGCGCCGCAATGGCTCGGTGACCTTCGCCCTGCAGCCGTTCATCAACAAGGTGGGCGCGGCCTTGTCGACGCAGATCGTGGCGGTGGCTGTGGTTCTCGCTGCGCTCAACCCCGAACATCCCGAACTCATCACGCCCGACGGCATTCTGACGGTGAAGATCGGCATGCTGGTGCTGCCGCCGATCCTGATCGTGGTCAGCTACCTGATCTATCGCGCCAAGTACCGCATCGACGAGGCTCTCTACGCTCAGATCGTTGCCGAGTTGAAGGACCGCGGCCAGGTGCACTGAGCCGTTGGCTGGGCGAATCGAAACGGTGCGGAGGTGGTTCCGACCGTCGGTGGTTGAGCAGGCCGCGGGGCGGCCGTGTCGAAACCAGGCGAACGGCGAAGGCCACCTCGTGCGGGCCTCGAGGGGGAGGCAAAAACTGGCATGGCCGGGGGGTGTGTTCAGCCTTAGCGTGGA
>JAJTBJ010000191.1 GCA_021286985.1 Propionibacteriales bacterium
TCGGCCTGGAAGCTGGCCAAGCAGTACTTCAAGCTCACCGGCAAGCCCACCAAGACCAAGGTGATCTCCCGCGCGGTCGCCTACCACGGCACCCCGCAGGGGGCGCTGTCGATCACCGGCATTCCGGCGGCAAAGGCGGTCTTCGAACCGCTGGTTCCCGGCGGACTCAAGGTGCCCAATACCGGCTTCTACCGCGCGCCGGAACATCTGCAAGCAGATGAGTACGCCTTCGGTCAGTGGGCCGCCGACCGGATCGCCGAAATGATCGAGTTCGAGGGCCCGGACACCGTAGCCGCGGTCTTCCTGGAGCCGGTACAGAACTCCGGCGGCTGTTTCCCTCCGCCACCGGGATACTTCGAACGGGTACGCCAGATCTGTGACGAGTACGACGTCCTGCTGGTGTCGGACGAGACCATCTGCGCCTTCGGCCGGATCGGCTCGATGTTCGCCTGCAACGACTTCGACTACGTGCCCGACATCATCACCACGGCCAAGGGGCTCACCTCGGGCTACTCCCCGATCGGCGCCATGATCGCCTCCGATCGGCTGTTCGAGCCGTTCAAGCAGGGCACCAACAGCTTCGCCCACGGCTTCACCTTCGGCGGGCATCCGGTCTCGGCAGCGGTAGCCATGGCCAACCTCGACATCATGGAATCTGAGGGTCTCAATCAGCGGGTGGCCGACAACGCCCCGCTGTTCAAGGCCCAACTGGACACGCTGCTCGACATTCCGATCGTCGGCGATGTCCGCGGCGCCGGCTACTTCTACGGCATTGAACTGGTCAAGGACAAGGCCACCAAGCAGACCTTCAACGAGGACGAGTCCGAGCGCCTGCTGCGTGGCTTCCTCTCCAAGGCGCTCTACGACGCCGGCTTGTACTGCCGCGCCGACGACCGCGGTGACCCCGTGGTGCAGTTGGCGCCGCCGCTGACGATCGGCGAGGCCGAGTTCGCCGAGATCGCCGGCACGCTGCGCTCGGTTCTGACCGAGGCCAGCAACCTGCTCTGAGGTAGGGGGAGGGACGTCCCTGCATCGCTGCGGCGGTGCAGGGACGTTCGGCGTCCGGGGGCGTGCGTGCTGCTCAGTCGAGAGCGCGCCGGATCGCCTCCAGTCGGTGTTCGAGTTGCTCCACGCGAGCGGTCAGCTGCGGATCGCCCGCACCACCGGACGCCGCCGTGGCCGCCGGGACAGCACGCGGCCCTCGTCCGAAGCGCAGGTAGCCGATCCCGATGGTGACCGCCAGCGCGGCCGTCACCACGGCGAAGCGCCACGGCCCACTCTCCGACGACAACGCCATCGCCACCGCCGAGATCATGGTGAAGACCCCGCCCAGCAGGAGGCCGTTGGCGATCGCCTCCAGCGTGACCGGTAGGGCCAGGGAGATCGCAAGCACCACGGTGGCGGTCACCAGCAAGATGATCCCGACCATCAACTGCCAGGCGGTCCTGGAGGACCCGCTGCCGTCCCAGGAAGGCTCCGGGTAAAAGGTGATGACGCCGATCCAGACGAAGGCGACCAGCACCAGCCCAAGAAAGAACGCGAAGATGATCTGTAGAGCGCCATTGCGTTTCATGGATCGACCCTAGTCGCGCCCACGCTTGCAGGCTCGAGGAACGCCGAGATCCTTGGCTTCGGCTTGGGTTAGTGTGGGGCGGCCTCGGCCATCACCGGGGTGGGCAGCACGGCGATCCGGAGCCGCTCACCGATCACCACCGGATCCGTCGCCGGGTGCTGGACGCGCACCTCGATGTCGTCGCTGGTCCGCACGACGGTACGACGGAAGCTGCCCAGGAAGCTGGACTCCAGGGCGACCGCATCCACCCCAGCCTCCCCGGCACCCACCAGCCGCACGTTCTCCGGACGCAGGTAGACCACCACCGGACCGTCCGGCAGCGGCGTCCGCAGCGGCACCTGGTGGCCGAACACCTCCACCCGATCCGCCCGGGCGACGCCGGGCACCCGGCTCGACAGCCCCACGAACTCCGCCACCCTGGCTGAGGCCGGCCGCAGGTAAAGGTCCTCCGGCGTGCCGATCTGCTCGATCAGGCCAGCCCCCATCACCGCGACCCGATCTGAGACCGCCAAGGCCTCTTCCTGATCGTGAGTGACGAAGACGGTGGTGATCCCGAGTCGCAGCTGGATCCGCCGGATCTCGTCACGCAAGGACACTCGCACCTTGGCGTCCAGCGCCGACAGGGGTTCGTCGAGCAACAACACCCGCGGCTCGGTGACCAGGGCGCGCGCCAACGCGACCCGTTGCTGTTGGCCGCCGGACAGCTGGTGCGGGAAGCGATCGGCGAACTCGGCCAGCCCGACCAGAGCGAGCGACTCGGCGGCCCGCCGCAGCGCGGTTGCCTTGGGCACCTTGCGTCGACGCAACCCGAAAGCTGTGTTCGCCAGCACCGACAGGTGCGGGAACAGCGAGTAGGACTGGAACACCATGCCGATGTCGCGCCGGTTCACCGGGACGCCCGAGACATCACGACCACCGAAGATCACCTCGCCGGAGTCGGCCTGCTCCAGCCCGGCCAGCACCCGCAGCGCGGTGGTCTTGCCGCAGCCGGACGGGCCGAGCAGCGAGATGAACTCACCGGCGGCGATGTCGAGATCCACCCCATGCAGGACGGTGTTGCCGCCGTAGCTCTTGGTGATCTGGCGCAGTTCCACCGGGGTGCCCGCGTCGCGGGCCACTTCTACCGCACTCATCAGCGGTCCTTTCCGAGATTGATTCGGCCGGCCCGTCCGATGGCGACCAGCAATACGAAGGCCAGCGCCAGGGCCAGCAAGGAGAAGATCGCGGCGGCGGAGGCGTCCATCTTGCCGACCACCAGCAGCGCGGTCTGCAGCACCCGGCGATTCAGCAAAGAGGCGATGGTGAACTCCCCCAGCACCACCGCGGTGGAGATCAGGGACGCCGCCAGCAGGCCGGTGCGCAGATTCGGTGCCAACACCTGCACGATCACCGCCGGCCAGCCCGCCCCCAACGACCGGGCCGCCTCGGTGAGCGTGCGCAGATCAATCGCATCGATGGCGGCCTGGATCGCCCGGAAGGCGAACGGCAGCACGGTGATGCCATAGGCGAAGCCCAGCGTCCAGGCGCCGGTGCCAAGGCTGCGTCCGATCACCAGGTAGATCGGCGCCAACCCCACCACCAGCACGATCGCCGGGATCGAGATCGGCAGCAGCACCAGGAACTCGAACCATCGGCGCAGCTGCGGGAAGCGCAGGTTGACCAGGATCATCGTGGGCGCCAACAGCAGCAGCACTAAGGCGACGGTGAACACCGCCAGCACCAGGGAGTTGATCAGCCCCTCCCACAGCGGCGACAGCGCCCGCGCATTCGCGGGCGAGAACAGCCCCGTCCAGTTCGCCAGGGTGTAGGTGCCGGCGTCCTCGTCGCGCAGGGTGAACAGCAGCGTGCTCACCAGCGGGACGGCGAAGGCGCCACCCACGAGGAGCGCGATCACCCAGCGGGTCAGCCGCCGGGGCGCGATGCCTGCCGGGCTCAGCGCTGCCATTGCGCGGCCTTTCGCTGCACGGCCGCGTAGGCCCACATCACCGCGCCGACCACCACCACCATGCCCAGGGCCAGCACTCCGGCAAGGTTCTGCCGCCCCAGCAGGGTCTCGCTGGTCAGCGCGTTGCGGATCTGCAAAGTCACGATCTGAGAGCCCTGGCTGGCCAACGCCGCGGCCGTGGCGTAGGAGGAGAACGCGTTGGCGAACAACAGCAGCAGGCTGGCCAGGAAGGACGGCGCCAACACCGGCAACCCGATGTGGGTCCAAAAAGACATCCTGGTGCCACCGAGGGTGAGATTCGCCTCCGCCCAGGCCGGTTTGAGCGCGGCCACGGCCGGGTTGAAGGTGATCACCATCAGTGGCACCTGGAAGTAGAGGTAGGGCCCGATCAGGCCGGGCAGGTCGTAGATCCAGGCACCGTCGGCGAAGATGTTGATGCCGAAGCCGGTGGCCAGCCACCCGGTGACCACACCGTGCACCCCGATGGTGGCGATGAAGGCGAAGGCCAACATCACGCCGCCGAATTGGGCCAGCACGCCGGCGGCGGCATCGACCGCGGTGCGCACGGCTCCGGTCTGCGGCAGGCCCAGCAGGGCGTAACACACCAGGGCACCGATGAGGGCACCCACCACGGCGGTCAGCAGCGACAACCAGACCGAGTTCCAGAACGTCCGCACGATCACCGGATCGCCCAACGCGGCCA
>JAJTBJ010000006.1 GCA_021286985.1 Propionibacteriales bacterium
AACCCGACGTTTGCACCGTCGCATGTCGCAAAAACCAGGTGCCGGCGAAGAACCACACCAGCGCCAGCCCCGCCGCCGGTGCGGCCGGGTGCAACAGCGCACCCCATTGCCACACCGCCCAGGTTCCGGTGGCGAAGAGTACGAACCCGGCGATGGCCCGACGCGGATCGGGATCACCGAGGCCGGGGGTGGGGATCAGCCGCACCTCCAGGCGGGCCACTTGGGGCACCGTGAGCGCCAGCACCACCAACACCCCCACCACCAACACCAGCGGATGCAGCAGTACGACGGCCGCAACGGGGAAGAGTAACGACAGCCCGGCCAGGGCGGCCGCGACCACCACGATCACCGGCACCTGCCACAGGTACGCCGACAGCAGCATCGCGTTGGTGAGCTGAATCCGGTACTGCCAGGCGTCGCTGAGCCGGTCAGCGACGTGAGCCTTTTCCAGAAGCGCCAGCACGGCGGTCTGGCACAGGCCGAGGACGGTGATGGCCAGGGTCGGCGGAAGCAGGTTGGCGACCGGGACGTCCGCCCAGGCGACAGCGGCCTGAGGGTAGTGCAGCCAGCCGACCAAGGCGGCGATCAGCAGGGCGCCGGTGGCGAACAGGGCCACCACCCAGCGGGTCGGCCAGGTGCGGAACCACCCCCGGTGATAGGCGATGCCCCACTGGTGGGCCAAGGGCCAGACGAAGGCCAGGTTGAGCCACTGCAGGCTCTGGTCGCCGGTGAACCGGACGACCCCGTCGACCGCGATCAATGCGACCAGCAAGGGCAGCATCACCCACCCGCCGAAGCGGTCGTGCAGCCTCACCGCCAGCGGAGCGGCAGCCAGCAGCAATAGGTAGACCACCGCGAACCACAACAATTGGGCGAACTGGCGACTGTAGGCGGCGGCCTGGTCGGGCCAGCCGATCCAGGCACCGATCGTGCCGACGGTGGCGAACATGGCCATGAACACCGTCATCGGGCCGATCATCCGGCTCACCCGGACGGTGATGAACGAGGCATACCCCGTGCCGGTCCGCCGCCAGGAGTCGACGACAGCGGCATTGGCAAAGCCGGCGGCGACGAAAAAGACCGGAATGATGGTGCAGACCCAGCTGATCGCCCACCACACCGGGCCCGGCGCCCAGGGGATCACCTGGATCCGCCCGTCCACCAGAAGTACCTGCCAGAGCAGGGTATGGAAGATCACCACGATCAACATCGACGCCACCCTGGCAAGGTCAACGAGGTGATTACGCTGCGGCACCAGGCCATCGTAGGCACCTCACTGGCTGGATCGGCGCAGCGTCCAGGCGCGTCCGCCCCTACGCTGTGCGGGTGGAAGCGGCGCTCAGTGGCTACGTCACGATCTGGACGGTGATCGCGGTCGGGTGGCTGGCCGCTCACCTGCGGGTGCTGGATCACTCTGCGCGCAAGGTGCTTTCCCGCTTCGCCTTCACCATCGCTTCGCCGGTGCTGCTGTTCACCTTGCTGGCGCGGGCCGATCTGCACCACCTGTTCAGCGCCACCTTGGTGGTTTCGGCCCTGGCGATCGTGATCACCGCAGGCGGCTATCTGCTGGTGGCTCGGCTGTTCCTGCGTCCGCGGACGCTGTCAGCCGACGTGGTGGGTGCACTGTGTGCGGCGTACACCAACGCCGGCAACCTCGGACTGCCGGTAGCCGCCTATGTGCTGGGCGATATGACGTGGATGGCGCCGATCCTGCTGATCCAGATCGTGATCCTGCAGCCCACCGCTCTGGCGCTGTTGGACGCCCAGCGTGGCTCGGTCGGCGAGCACCGCTGGACGCACTACGTGAGCCTGCCGTTCCGCAATCCGCTGACGCTGGGTTCGTTGACCGGCCTGGCGGCGAACCTGGTGGGCTGGCAGGTGCCGGACCTGATCTGGGCTCCGGCCAGCATGCTCGGTGCCACCGCGGTGCCAGCGATGCTGGTTGCCTTCGGCATCTCGCTGCGGCTGGATCCGCTGCCGGGCCGCGGACCCCACGTCCGTGAACTGGCAGTGGTCACGGTGGCCAAGGTGCTGGTTCATCCGGCGATCGCGTTCGGCCTGGCCACAGCGGTGTTCGCCCTGCCGCTGCCGCAGGTGTTGGCGGTGACGGTGCTGGCCGCCTTGCCGACTGCGCAGAACATCTTCATCATCGCCGGTCGATACCGGGTCGGCTATCGCCTGGCTCGCGACGCCATCTTCATCTCCACGATCGCTTCGATTCCGGTCATCATCGCCGCGTCGACCTGGTTGCGCTGACGTCGGCGAGCGACGCGGCATGCGCAGGAAGTGGCACAAAGCCCCATTACCGGCCGCCGGACGGTAACATTTGGCCGCAATGGATTACGACGGCCACTTCACCCGCCTCTCTGGTGACGAATGTCGCCAGTTGTTGCGCGCACGCTCTGTCGGCCGCGTCAGCTGGCAATCGGCCAACGGTCTGGAGATCCTCCCGGTGACCTACACCGTCACCGGCGACCTGGTCGCCTTCCGGACTCGTCAGGACACGATCATGGGCGAATTCCTGGCCGGTCAGGACGTGAGCTTCGAGATCGACGATGTCGACGAGGACACCGCCACCGGTTGGAGCGTGCTGGTGCGTGGACGTGCCCAGGGCTACCTCGACTCCTTTCCTGACGGCTTGGAGTGGCCGCAGCCGTGGGCCCCGGGGGAGCACCCGGTGCTTGTCGTAATCGAACCGCAGACCTATTCAGGGCGGGCCGTTTCGGCCACCACCGGAGGTGCTGGATGCTGAAGCCATATCAGGGATCGCCACGAGTGCTGGTCGGTTTCGACGGCTCCGATGACGCCTACCGAGCGCTGCAATTGGGGATCGCCGAAGCCCAGGCTCGCGACGCCGAACTGGTCGTCGTCCATGCCGTCGACGACACCGTGTTGAACAGTGCGTGGGGCGTGGTGTTCGACCCGGAAGAGATCAAGCTCAACGCAGCCGAGATGGTGGCGCGTGGCGTCGAGGACGCCATCGCTGCGGGCTTGCCGCGGGAGCGGGTGCGCACGGAGATCGTGCTGGGTAACCCGGCCGCAGCGCTGACCAAGATGAGCCACCAGGCGTCCTTGGTGGTCGTGGGGCGTCGCGCTACCGAGCCTGGCGAGCGGCTGTTCGTCGGCTCGACGTCGGTGGGTGTGGTGGGTGCCGCGCACTGTCCGGTCATCGTGGTGTCGGCCAGCGAAGAGCTGCCTGACACCCGCACCGGGGTGATCGGCGTCGCGGTAGACACCTCTGCGCGTGGCGCGGTCGCGCTGGAGTGGGCGCTGCAGGAATGTGCGCAGTTCGGCGGACGGGTGGTGGTGATCAGCATCTTCCGTGGCCCGCAGGGACGCTGGTTCAGCGGCGGTCAGCTCACCGATGAACAGAAGCAGGCTGCGATCGACGTGACCCGGGCCCGGATGGAGGAGATGGTCTCCGAGATCACCGAGGACTATCCCGACGTCGAGGTGTCGTTGGAGGTGTCCTACGGCAATCCGGTGGACGTTCTGGTGGCCCGCACCGACGAACTCGATCTGCTCATGCTGGAAGTACACGCATCCTTCCCGACCTACTCGGTCGGTGGGTTGATCCGTGGCGTGCTGACCTACGGGCGGTGCCCGATCGGCGTGATTCGTCCCAAGGACAGCCACGGTTCCTGACCTGCCGCAGCGGCGAGCCACGAGTAAGCTTGCTCGGCTATGACCCGTCCCGACGCCATCCGGTTCGACCCGGCGCTGCCGATCAGCGCCCATGTCGAGCAGTTGGTGGCCGCGCTGAACACCCAGCAGGTGATCGTGGTGGCCGGCGAAACCGGCTCGGGTAAGACCACCCAGCTGCCCAAGATCTGCCTACTGGCCGGACGCACCCGGATCGGTCACACTCAGCCCCGCCGAATCGCCGCGCGCAGCCTGGCTACCCGGATCGCAGCCGAACTCGGTGAGGAAATCGGCGCCACGGTCGGCTTCCAGGTGCGGTTCGTCGCCAAGCGCAGCCGGGACACCAAGATCAAGGTGATGACCGACGGAATCTTGCTGGCCGAGATCTCCCATGATCGGCTGCTGCGGCGCTACGACACGATCATCATCGACGAGGCCCACGAGCGCAGCCTCAATATCGATTTCCTCTTGGGCTACCTCAAGCAGTTGCTGCCGCGGCGTCCTGACCTGAAGGTGATCATCACCTCGGCCACCATCGATACCGCACGCTTCAGCGAGCACTTCGACAATGCCGAGGTCATCGAGGTGTCGGGGCGTACCTATCCGGTGGAGGTGCGCTACCGGCCGGTGGTCGATGAGGATCATCGCGACCGAGACCAGCTGGAGGCGATCTGCGACGCGGTGCGCGAGGTGTCGGCCCGGTTGGACGGCGACGTGCTGGTGTTCTGCTCTGGCGAGCGGGAGATCCGCGACGCCGCTGATGCGATCAACGCCCTCGAGCTGCCGTTCACCGAGGTCCTGCCGTTGTATGCGCGGTTGCCGTTCTCCGAACAGCAACGCGTGTTCGGCCCGCACACCGGACGACGGATCGTGCTGGCCACCAATGTCGCCGAGACCTCGCTGACGGTGCCGGGGATCCGTTACGTGATCGATCCCGGATTCGCCCGGATCTCCCGCTATTCGGCGCGGACCAAGGTGCAGCGGCTGCCGATCGAGCCGATCTCGCAGGCTTCGGCCAACCAGCGTGCCGGACGCTGCGGACGGCTCGGCCCCGGCGTGTGCCTGCGCCTGTACAGCGAGGAGGATTTCGCCAGCCGTGCGGAGTTCACCCAGCCGGAGATTCTGCGCACCAACCTCGCTTCGGTGATCCTGCAGATGGCCGATGCCGGTCTGGGAGACATCGTCGACTTTCCGTTCGTGGAGCCGCCGGATTCGGCCCAGGTGCGCGACGGGCTGCGGCTGCTCACCGAGCTCGGGGCGATCACTCCTGGCAAGGGCAAGCACACCAGCGTCCGGCTGACTCCAGTGGGACGGAGGCTGGCGCGGCTGCCGGTGGATCCGCGGCTGGGGCGAATGCTGGTCGAGGCCGATCGACTCGGCTGCCTGCGCGAAGTCCTCCCGATCGTGGCCGGTCTGGCCATCCCGGACCCGCGGGAACGTCCCGCCGAGGCCGAGGCGCTGGCTGATGCCGCCCATCGCCGGTTCTGGGCCCCGGAAGCCGATGGGGGAGAGGCGACCCCGGACGGTTCCGACATCGCCGCCCTGCTGCGGCTGTGGACCTACCTGCGTGAGCAGCGTCGGCAGCTGTCGGGCAATGGCTTTCGGCGGCTGTGCCGCACCGAGTACCTGAACTTCCTGCGGGTACGGGAGTGGCAGGATCTGCACTCCCAACTCCGCGAGGCCTGCACCGAGGTGGGCCTGCACCGCAACGATGTGCCGGCCGGGCTGGATCGGGTGCATACGGCGGTGTTGGCGGGTCTGTTGTCCCATATCGGCCTGTTGGACGCCGCCAGCGTGGCCAAGCCGGCTCGGGGACGGCGGCGTGGGCCGGCGGAGTACCTCGGCGCCCGCGGGGCTCGGTTCGCCATCAATCCCGGCTCCAGTGCTGCCCGTACTCACGCCGAGCTGGTGATGGCGGTGGAACTGGTGGAGACCTCGCGGCTGTGGGCCCGGCTGGTGGCGCCGATCAGCGCTGCTCAGGTTGAGGAGGTCGGTGGCCACCTGCTGAAGCACCAGTACTCAGAGCCGCATTGGTCGGCGCGTGGTGGCCAATGTGTGGCCTATGAGCGGGTCAGCCTGCTGGGTGTCCCGATCATCGCCCAACGTCAGGTCAGCTATGCCCGGATCGATCCGGTGGTCGCGCGGGAAGTGTTCATCACCGCCGCGCTGGTCGAGGGTCAGTGGCGCACCCGGCACCACTTCTGGGAGCGGAATCAGGCGGTCAGGGCTGAGGCCGAGGCTCTGGCCGACCGTAACCGTCGCCGTGACCTGCTGGTCGACGACGCCACCATTGCGGCGTTCTACGCTGCGCGGATCCCGGCCGACGTGGTCTCGGTGGCCCATTTTGATCGCTGGTGGCGCGACGCGCGACGCGCGACACCGCAGCTGCTTGACCTGACGATCGATGATCTGGTCGATCCGGCTTTGGCCGACGACGGCGGAGCCTTCCCGACGCAGTGGCAGACCGCGGCCGGCGAATTGCGGATTGACTACGTCTTCGACCCCGGAAGTGGTCACGACGGGGTGACCGTGGCGGTGCCGTTGGAGGCGCTCACCCGGCTCGATCCGGCCGTGTTCACCTGGCAGGTGCCCGGTCTGAGACCTGAGGTCGCCACCGAGCTGATCCGAGGCCTGCCCAAGGCGCTGCGGACGCAGTTGGTGCCGGCTCCCGACACCGCTCAACGTGCGCTGGCCTGGCTGGCCGACCATTCCGGTGGCCCGGGCGAAACCTTCCCGGCCGCCTTGTCGCGTGCGGTACGCACACTGGTGGGTGTCGACGTGCCGGTGGCTGCCTGGCAGCCGGAGGCGTTGCCCGATCACTTGCGGGTGCGCTTCGTGGTCGATGCCGGTGGGCGCCCGGTGGTGGGGCGTGATCTGGGTGGTTTGGCCGATCAGCTGGCACAGCGGGTGGATCGGCGATTGAACACGGCCGCCGCCGCGCTGACCCACCCGGGTGCCCGCGATTGGGAGTTCGGCACGGTGGTGGAGCAGATCACCGCACCCATGCCTGGCTTCCCGGCGCTGGTTGATCGTGGCGACCGGGTGGGCGTCCAGGTCTTCGCCGATGCGGCAGCGGCGCGGCGGTCGCAGCGAGACGGTCTGCGTCGGTTGATCGTGTTGTCCACCGTCGACCCCACGAAGTCGGTGGTGGCAAGGTTGAGCAACGTCGCCAAGCTGGCTCTGGCCACCTCGCCGTATCCCGACGTGCCGGCGTTGTTGGCCGATGCGCGGTTGAAGGCGACCGGTGACCTGGTGGACACGCTCGCCAACCCCGGTGCGGTGCGCGATGCGCAGGCCTTCGCCGCAGTGCGGGACGCGGTGCGCAGTCAGGTCGCACCGGGGATGCAGGCTGCCGTGGCGACCGCTGCCGAGGTGCTGGGTCTGGCCGGCGAGGTGCGTAGTGGATTGAGTCGGGTGGGCGCTGCGACCGCCGCTGATCTGCGGGAGCAGCTGGACGGTCTGCTGTACGCCGGCTTCATCGCCGCGACGCCGAACACCTGGTGGCCGCGGCTGCCGGTGTATCTGCGGGCGGCGCGGCGGCGCCTGGACGCTGCGGTGAGCAATCCGCGGCAGGAGGCGGTGGGGCTGGAGCTCATCAGCGAGCTGGAGGACGAGTACGCCCGCGCCTGTGCCCGCTACTCCGCAGAGTTACCACAGCCGGTCGCCGAGGTCGGTTGGCTGTTGGAGGAGTTGCGGGTGAGTCTGTTTGCGCAAGCCCTGGGCACGGCGGTGCCGGTGTCTGCGAAGAGGGTGCGCACCGCGCTGGCGGTGGCAACGGGGGACGACCTCCGCTGAGGCCGGCGCGCCGCCCGGACGGGCGGGGGAACCTGTCCGGTTCCTGGCGCGGCTGGCGCCGGCTCAGCGGGTCAAGCGATCCATCGGCGGGAAGTGAACCAAACCCGCGGTGGTCGCCGCTTACACGCTGGCGAGATGGGTGCGAATCGTCTCGCCCTCGGTCATCGCCCGACGGAACCAGTGGCGCCGGTCGTATCGCCGAGGGGCGATGGGCGTCGGTTCGATCATGCGGGCAATGTCGAGGTCTTCGACCAGACGCTCCTGATCCCGGTCGGTGACTGCGTAGCTCAACATGTATCCAGCGTCTCGCGGAACCTTGTTCGGCACAAGCGCACTTTGCCGAATGAATGTTCGGCAATGCCGTACGATTGTCTCATGCTCGATCTGAACCGTTTGCGCATTCTGCGGGCCGTGGTCGCCAGTGGCTCGGTGAACGAAACCGCCCGTCGGCTGGGGTACACGCCGTCGACGGTGAGTCAGCACATTCACACCCTCGCCAAGGAGGTCGGCTTCCCCTTGGTGGAGCGAGTCGGGCGGGGCATCGTGCCCACCGCTGCCGCGGTGGAACTGGCTACGGCAAGCAGCGACGTGCTGCACGCCGCCGCCCAGTTGAACGCGCTGGTAAAGGTGTTGCGTGAGGGGGCCACCGATCGGCTGGTGCTGCGCACCTTCGCCTCCGCCGCGTATGCCTGGATGCCGCAGGTGGCGCGCACTCTGCGCCAGGAGTTCCCGGGACTCACCCTGGAACTGTCGATCAGCGAGTCCGACCTGGCCGAGGACGCCGGCCAGGCCGACATCGAGATCCACACCGAACTGCCGTACACGCCTCCGATCGCCATCGCCGGCTTCCGTCGGACGGTGTTGGGCACCGACGACTTCCTGCTGGCCCTGCCGACGGATCACCCGCTGGTGGGATCGGGGCCGATCGATCTGGCCGAGTTCGCCGAGGACGACTGGGTTCAGTACGACTTCCGCGACGAGATCGCCACCAGTCTGACCACCCGAGCCTGCGCTGAGGCCGGTTTCACTCCGCACTACGTGGCGCGGGCCCAGGACCACGTCACCGGCCTGGCGTTCGTGGCAGCCGGGGTCGGGATCACCTTGATTCCGGAGCTGGCGGCGGCCTGGTCGGCCTTCGACGTCGACTTCGTGCGCACCCAGAACCCCACCCCGCACCGACGCATTGTGGTGTTGGTCCGCAACGCGGTGTCGTCCAATCCGGCAGCGAGTCGGTTGGTGGAGCTCCTGGTCGATGTCGCTTCGGCGTCCACCCACCGGGCAGCTTTACCCGCCTGAGCGGTTGCCTACCCCTGGACGCGCGGTGGCGGGAGGTACAGTGACGGCGTGCTTGATCCCCGTGCGCTGTACCAGATCGAGGCCGATGCCGCCGCCTCGCTGTCCGGCCTGCGGCCGGCAATGATCCACCTCTTCGACGGCTATATCGACGCCGGCATGGTGAACCACGCTGCGGCGCGCTACCTGTTGGAGGTCTGCGATCATCAGGTGCTGGCGCGCTTCGATCACGACCAGCTGCACGACTACCGCTCCCGCCGACCTCAGATGGTGTTCGACACCAACCACTGGGCCGAGATGATCGACTACTCGCTGTTGCTGCACCAGCTCAGCGACGCCAACGGCAAGCAGTTCCTGCTGCTGACCGGGCCTGAGCCGGATTCCCAATGGAACCGCGCCGCGGCCGCAGTGCTGCTGTTGGCCAATGAGCTGGGGGTGTCCCAGCTGCTCACCTGCTCCGGCGTGCCGATGGCGGTGCCGCACACCCGTCCGACCCTGGTGACCGCTCACGCCACCGACCCAGCACTGGCCACCGGGAATCCGATGTGGATCGATCGCGTGCAGTTGCCCGGTGCCTTCTCCCACGTGCTGGAATACCGCGCGGGGGAGGCCGGCATGCTCGCTCAGGGGTTCGTGGCGCATGTGCCGCACTACTTGGCCCAAGCGACCTTCCCGCAAGCCACTGCCGCGGTGCTGGCCCGAATCGCGACCGTCGCCGGTCTGGAACTGCCGCTGGATCCGCTGCACGCTCGCGCCCAAGCCAACCTGGCCGAAATCGCCACGGAGACCGCATCGGATCCGGAGTTCGCACCGATGGTGGCCACCTTGGAGGAGCAGTACGACCAGCTGGCGGCCAGTGGGGGAGCTTCAGTGCCGACCGCCGAGGAAATCGGAGCGGCCGTGGAACAGTTCCTGGCCGAGCAGGATCCGCCCGACGAGTTCGGTGCCTGAGCGATGCCGCAGAGCGTCGCTGAACTGATCGACCTTCTGCAGCTGGAGCAGGTCGAGGAGACCGTCTTCGTCGGACGTGATGACGATGCCGACAATCGGGTCGTCCAGCGGGTGTTCGGGGGCCAGGTGCTCGCCCAGGCGCTCACCGCCGCCTACCGCACGGTCGCCGACGATCGGGTCGCCCACTCCCTGGGTGCCTACTTCCTGCGCGCCGGGATCCCTGGTCAGCCGATCCATTACCGGGTGGAGCGGACCCGCGACGGTGGCAGCTTCTCCACCCGTCGGATCGTGGCCGCGCAGGCCGACCGGGAGATCTTCTCCATGGTCGCCTCGTTCCACGCCGATGAGCCGGGGCTGACTCATTCCGATCTGCCACCGGACGGCGTGCCCGACCCGGCAGACTGCCCGCCGCTGTCGGAGGTGTTGGGCGCGCGCTCTCAGCGGGCCGTGGCGGCCTGGCGGCGTGAATGGGGCGTGCTCGATGTCCGCTTCGCCTCTGACACCTCGACCTTGACCAACGGTGGGCCTCGGGATGCTGCGATGAAGGTGTGGGTGAAAGCCGAAAGCGATCTGCCCGCCGACGCCCGGCTGCATCAGGCTGTGCTGGCCTACGCCAGCGATCTGACGCTGCTGGGAGTGAGTACCGTGCCGCACCCGGTGGAGTTCGGCGGTCCGGGCATGCAGGTGGCCTCGATCGATCACTCGATGTGGTTCCACCGCCCGATCAGGGCCGATCAGTGGCTGCTCTATGACCAGATCTCTCCCTCGGCCTCGGCCGGGCTGGGCTTCAGCTTCGGTCGGATGTTCGCCGGGCCGACGTTGGCGGCGTCCTGTGCCCAGGAGGGCCTGATCCGGCTGCTCGACCAACGCTGAGCTGCCACCGACCTGCCCCTGGACGTGTTGCAGGCCCCGAACCGGCGCGGATGGTTCGGGGCCTGCAGGCTCTTGTGATGCGGGTCAGGCGGCTTCGGTGTCGGCCCGCAACTTGGTGATGGCGTGGCGCTCGATCTGGCGCACCCGCTCGGCGGTGATGCCCCACACGGCGGCGATGTCGGCCAGCTTGGCCTGACGGCCGTCGAGCAGGCCGTAGCGGCGACGCACCACGTCGGCAGAGCGCTCATCCAGTTTCGACAGCAGCGCCTCCAACCGGGAGCGGTCCTCGGCGTCCAGCACCATCTCGTCGGGGCCTGGCGCACTCTCCCGGGCCAGCAGGTCACCGAGTGCGGTGTCGCCGTCCTCCTCGATGGGAGCGTCCAGACTGATGTGGTCGCGGGAGAGCCGCAGCAGGTCGATGATCTGTTCCACCGGCAGTTCGAGTTCGGCGGCGATCTCGGCCAGTTCGGGCTCGCGACCGAGGCGACGCTCCAGGGTCCGGCGGACGGCCGACACCTGGTTCACCTGCTCGGCCACATGCACCGGCAGCCGGACGATGCGGCTCTGCTGGGCGATGCCCCGTGAGATCGACTGACGTACCCACCAGGTGGCATAGGTCGAGAACTTGAAGCCCTTGGTGTAGTCGAACTTTTCCACCGCGCGGATCAGGCCGGTGTTGCCCTCCTGAACCAGGTCGAGCAGCGGCATCTGCGAGCGGCCGTACTTGCGGGCCACGGACACCACCAGGCGGAGATTCGCAGTGATGAAGCGCTGCATGGCGGCGTCGCCTTCGGCCGCGATCTGCTGCAGTTCTTCGGTGCTGGCCGGTACCCGCCGCAGGGCGGCTTCGTCGTCATCGAGCTCGCCGTCGAGGATGGCGTGGGCGTAGCGTCCGGCCTCGATCAGTCGGGCCAGCTCGACCTCCTCGGCTGCGGTGAGCAGCGCGGTCTTGGCGATGCCGTCCAGGTAGAGACCGACGGCGTCCTTACCGTCGATGCCCTCGGTACTGCGGATCCGATGTGCGGTTGAAATCACGGGACTTCCTTTCGCTCGCCCCTAGTACAACCTGACCGGCTCGGGGTTCTCTGCCCCTGACACGGTGGTCGAGCCCCCAGGATGAGCGATCGGCATCAGATTCAGACCACAGTCGTACCTGCGTCATCGACTTCAGTCACCGGCGCCGGGCTCGCGCCTCAGCGGACTCTCAGCCAAGGCCAAGGATCGGCGACTCAATCGGCTTGTGGCGGCGAGGTGTGAGCGATCAGCCAGGCCAACTCGTAGGCGGCATCCCGCCAGGCCCGGTAGCGTCCGGAGGCGCCCCCGTGTCCACCGGCCAACTCGGTCTTCAACACGATCGGACGCCTCGACCCCGACTCCGCGCGCAATCGAGCCACCCACTTGGCTGGCTCGGTCACTTCTACCCGGGTGTCGTGGACGCTGGTGGTGGCCAGGATCGCCGGGTATTGGGCCTGGTGGACGTTCTCATAGGGGGAGTAGGACGCGATCAGGTCGTAGGCGTCCGGATCGTGCAGCGGGTCACCCCACTCTTCCCACTCGGTGACGGTCAACGGCAGCGAGGGGTCCAGCACCGTAGTCAAGGGGTCGACGAACGGCACCGCAGCGTGGATTGCGGCGAAGACGTCCGGGGCCAGATTGATGGCCGCCCCGATCAGCAGGCCGCCGGCGCTGCCGCCCTCGGCCGCCAGGCGCTGCGGACTGGCGTAACCGGTGCTGATCAGGTGCCGGGCACAGGCGACGAAGTCGGTGAAGGTGTGCGGCTTGTGCTGCAGGCGTCCGCCCTCGTACCAGCCGCGGCCGAGTTCGCCGCCGCCGCGGACGTGGGCGATGGCGTACACATAGCCGCGGTCGAGCAGGCTCAACCGAGCGATCGAGAAGCTGGGGGAGAGGCTGATCTCATAGGCGCCATACCCGTACAACACGCAGCCCGCGCTGCCGTCCAACGGGGTGTCGGCCCGGTAGACCAGCGAAATCGGCACTGCCGTGCCGTCGGGGGCTGTGGCCCATTCGCGGCGTTGGACGTAGTCAGTGCTGCGGTACGGGCCGAAACGCGGATGGTCGAGCACGGGCCGGGAGCGCAGTACCGTGCGAGAACCGTCGTCGAGGCGATACTCCACCACCTGGCCGGGGGTGACCATCGACTGGTAGTGCAGCCGGATCCGGTCGGTGTCGTATTCATCGCCGTCGTCGGCCTCGGCAGTGAAGATCGGCTCGGAGAAGGCGATCGGCTGGGCGGGACCAGGTTCGCCGGCCTCGTCTCGGTACCGCAGGACGACCTGGTTGAGCCCGTCGCGGCGTTCGCTGATCACCAGCACCCGGTCGTAGGCGGTCACGCCGAGCAGTCGGACGCCCGGCTCGCCTGGCCAGATCGGCTGCCACTGTCGGTGGTCGTCGGTGGTGAGCGGTGCCTGGGCGAGCGCGAAATCGATGGCGCCGTCGTTGTGCACGATGAACAGTCGGTCCCTGGCCACTTCGACGTCGTATTCGACGCCATCACGACGTCCGGCCACGCTGCGAAGCCGCAGTTCGTCCGCCTCGGTGTCGGCCAGCCACACTTCCGAGGTGTTCTTGCTCTCGGCGACGATGGTCAGCCAGCGGCTGTCCCGAGATGAGTCCACCCCGAGCCAGAAGCGCTCGTCGTGCTCTTCCAGGAGTAGTTCGTCCTCGGCTGCACCCAGTCGGTGCCGCCACAGGCGGTGCGGGCGCCAGGCGTCGTCGACGGTGAGATAGCAAAACCCTCTATTACCGGCCCAGCTGCCGCCTGCGCTGATCTCGGCCACTTCGTCGGCGAGCAGCTGCCCGGTGGCCAGGTCCAGGAACTGCAGTCGGTAGCGCTCGTCGCCGCGGGTGTCGGTGGAGTAGGCCAGCACGGTGCCATCGGGGGAGATCGTGAAGGTCCCGAGCGCGAAGAACTCCTGATCCCGGGCCAGCGCCTGGACGTCCAGCAACAGCTGTTCACCGGCGGGGGCGGGGCCGTCCGGAGCTGGATGGTCGTCCCGGCTGGTGGCCGGGCAACGGTAGTAGCGGGCGTAGTCGTCGCCCTCGGTGGTGCGGGCGTAGTACCAGAACTCGCCCAGGCCCGGATGGCGGACGAACTCGGGCACGCTCAGGTCGGTTTGCCGGGTCCGGGCATCCAGGTCGTCGTAGATGGCCTGACGCAGTTCGGCCTGATCGGCGGTGACCGCCTCGGCGTACGCGTTCTCGGCTTCCAATAGCGCCAACATCTGCGGTGCGTCCTTGTCGCGCATCCAGGCGTAGGGGTCGATGAAGGTGCGTCCGTGGTGACTGCGCGTCTCCGGGTGGCGAGGGGCGAGTGGGGGGACCGGAGCAGCAACCATGCGGCAAACTCTAGGCGACACCTCGGGTTGGGTGATCGCCCAAGTCGTGGCAGAATGGACCGACCAAGGGATTGACAGCTCCCGGCTGTCGTATGCCCTTTGACCAGTTCGCTTGAGAGGTCTGCCTGTGTCTCCACGCTCATCTGCCGCTTCCGTGTCGGTCCCGGACGAAGCGGTGGTTGCCCCCAAAAGGCGTGCAAAGAAGGTCGCCGAGCCCGTACCGCCGGTGACGAAGGCCACTGAGGAGCAGGTTTCTCCGGTGACCCCTGATGTCGACGACGATCCCGCGGATGAGATCCTGGTCGATGAGGAGTTGGTCGAGGACGATCTGGACGCCGAAATCACCGACGACAGCGACTCTGACGGCGAGGACGACGAGGTGGTCTCGGTCGAAGAGGTACTGACCTCTCGCGAGGCCAAGGTCAGCCGCGAGGGCGACGACGTGGTGGTGACCGTTGGTGGTAAGAAGCGCACCTTGGACGACGTTGACGAGTCGACCTTTGAGCCCGCCGAGGCCGCCAAGACCGAGGCAGAAATCACCGAGGACGGTGGCTTCAGCCTCTCCGACGCCGATGACGCCGACGAGCCCGAACAGCAGGTCATGGTGGCCGGTGCCACCGCCGACCCGGTGAAGGACTACCTGAAGCAGATCGGCAAGGTGGCCCTGCTGAACGCTGAGATGGAAGTGCAGCTGGCCAAGCGGATCGAAGCCGGCCTGTTCGCCGAGGAGACCCTCAATGAGGGCAACATCCCCGGTGACACTGACGATCTGGAGTGGATCGCCGAGGACGGCCGCCGCGCCAAGAACCACCTGCTGGAAGCCAACCTGCGACTGGTGGTGTCGCTGGCCAAGCGCTACACCGGCCGCGGCATGCTCTTCCTCGACCTGATCCAGGAGGGCAACCTCGGCCTGATCCGTGCGGTCGAGAAGTTCGACTACACCAAGGGCTACAAGTTCTCCACCTACGCCACCTGGTGGATCAAGCAGGCGATCACTCGCGCCATGGCCGACCAGGCCCGCACGATCCGTATTCCGGTGCACATGGTCGAGGTCATCAACAAGCTCGCCCGCGTCCAGCGCCAGATGCTGCAGGACCTGGGTCGCGAACCAACGCCGGAGGAACTGGCCAAGGAACTCGACATGACCCCGGAGAAGGTCGTCGAGGTGCAGAAGTACGGTCGCGAGCCGATCTCGCTGCACACCCCGCTGGGCGAGGACGGCGATTCCGAGTTCGGCGACCTGATCGAGGACTCCGAAGCCGTGGTGCCCGCCGAGGCGGTGAACTTCACCTTGCTGCAGGAGCAGCTGCACGACGTGCTGGACACGTTGAGCGAGCGCGAAGCCGGTGTGGTGAGCATGCGGTTCGGCCTGACCGACGGCCAACCCAAGACCCTGGACGAGATCGGCAAGGTCTACGGCGTGACCCGCGAGCGGATTCGTCAGATCGAGTCCAAGACCATGAGCAAGCTGCGCCACCCGTCTCGCTCCCAGGTGCTGCGCGACTACCTCGACTGATCGCTTTCGGCCTGAATACGGGCCTCGGCGGCCAGTTTCTTGCTAGCGTCATCTCACTCATCCGATTGTCGGGGGACGTGGCCACTGGCCACTGGATGTGGGGGATTGACGGTGACGCCTGCGGAGATGTGGCGATCGCGCCTGTGGTGGCGACGGCTGACGGCCGGCCTCAGTGGTGGCCTGGTCTTGGCGATCGGAGTGATGTCGAGCCTCGCTGCCGAGGACGGGCACTCGTTCGCCGAGGGGAGCTTCTCTGCCGGGCGTTTCGACCTTCAGGGCAGCGCTGATGGGGTGGTGTTCACCGACGGCAGCCAGCACTCCACCGCGTTGAGCCTGCCGATGCCGTCCGATGGTCTGAGCCCGCGTGATGAGGTGTATGTGCCGTTCGCGTTGCGTCTGGGCCGTGGCAGCGACTACGCCGCCCGCGTCTCGGTAGGGCTGTTGTCGCAGTCGGCCGGCGGTGGTCGCACGCTGGTGTATCAAACCCCGCGCTTCGGCTGTGCCGGTCGCGCCGATGTGGCTGCGGCACGGCTATTGGGCACCTCCGCCGAGTCCGGTGTCGATGCCGAGTTCGTGGTGTCGCAGCCGACCGCGGATGCTGACGGCGAGGCGGTGATCCTGTGCCTGGTGTTCGTGGCCGGTGCGGACCTCGTCCAGGGATCGCGCGGCGAGATCACCTGGTCGTTCCGAGGCGAATCGGTGACGGCCTAATCCGCCGGACGGAACTTGTGCACCTCGGCAAGGAAGGCGAGTGCCTCCTGAGCAACGGTGATGATCGTCTGGGCCTGCCGGAAACCGTGACCCTCACCCTCGAAGAGGTGCAGCCGCACGGGTAATCCCCGCTCGGTCAGGGCCGCCGCCATCGCTTCGGCCTGGGACGGCGGGACGACCTTGTCGTCAGCGCCCTGGAAGATCAGCATCGGGCAGCGCAACCGATCAAGGTGATGAATCGGCGAGCGCTCCACGTAGGTGGCGCGGCCGTCGGGGTAGGGCGCGACCAGCCGATCGGTGTAGTGGGCTTCGAACTTGTGCGTGTCGGCGACCAGCGATTCCAGATCCCCGATGCCGTACAAGCTGATCCCGGCGGCGAAGGTGGAGCTGGTGGTGAGCGCGGCCAAGGTGGTGTAGCCGCCAGCGGAGCCGCCGCGGATGCTCAGCCGCCGTGGATCTGCCCGTCCGGCCTCAACCAGAGCGGAGGTCGCGGCGATGCAGTCGCGGACGTCGCTGATACCCCAGTTGCCGTTCAGCCGCTGCCGATAGGCGCGTCCGTACCCCGATGATCCGGAGTAGTTCACATCCACGATGCCGATCCCGCGGCTGGTCCAGTATTGGATCGCGAGGTTGAAACCGGGATCGCTGAATGCCGTCGGGCCGCCGTGGCTCCACACCTGGACGGGGGGTAGTTCGCCGTCCGGTGCGCGAAAGTCCGGATTGGTGGGCGGGTAGAACCAGGCATGGACCGGTCCGTCCGCAGAATCCCAGTCGACGGCCTCGGCGTGGGACACCATCGCAGGTTCCAGGTGGACGCCGCTGGCCCGTCGCAGCAGCGTGGTGGCACCCGTGACCCAGTCGAGTTCGCAGAGTTCGGCCGGACGATCGGCAAAGCCGAGCAGCGCCACCGCGCGCTCGCCGTTTCCGGAAACGGACGCGGTGACCGCATCGGTGGCCAAGGGAGTCAGCGTGCCGACGGCGAGGTTGAGGATGCCGAGCCGGGCGAAGCCGTCGGCCAGCCAGGTACAGCCGATCCGGTGGGCGTCGATAACCGCGTACGGGACCGGCGTCAGCACCCACAGCGGGCCGCAGAAATCCGCCTCCGCCGGGCAGAGCGCGGTCGTGCTGTCGTCGTGCCAACGGTAGAAGTTCCAGAAGCCGGTCGAGTCGTCGAGGTAGATCAACGCGCCGTCGGGGGCCCAGGACGGGTACAGCGCTGAGGTGCCTGCACCACCGGCGGCCACGGTGGTGGTGGCGGGATCGGCGACGTCGGTCACGACGATGCGGGACTGGTCCCAGGGCATGTCGGGGTGGTCCCATTCGCACCACGCCAGTCGTCCGGAAGGGCTCAGGCAGGGGTGGGCGTAGAAGTCGGCGCCGGCGGCCAACACCTGACCACCATCGGTGTTGGCGGTATCGAGCGCGAGCGCGACCACCGTCTGAATCGGCTCGCCATCACCACGATGGTCTTCGCGGACGGCCAACAGCAGCCGTTGGGGCAGGGCGAGCTGCAGCGCCGCGTAGCGCAGTCCCGGCGCGCCCGCGAGCCGGCGCGGCGGCTGGTCGGACTCGATCAGCCACACCGACGAGTCGGCGAACTCGGTGTAGGCCACCACGTCCTCGGCGGCCGTCCAGTCGCCACCGCCGTACTCGTTGACGGACGTGCGGACGTTGGTGGCCGCCTCGGTGACCTCGCTCACCACCCCGCCCGCGTCACGTTGCCACAGGCTGACCCGGCCGCGTTGTTCGGGGTTGCCCTCGGCCCACAGCGTCCGGTCGGGCAGCGCGATGCCCGAGCTCAGGCGTAGCGCCGCCACGGTGAGATCGGACGCGGAGATGGGGGAGCGCCAGGATCCGAAAGGTGCGGTGGTCACAGCGGTCACAGCAGCCGCGCCAGTTGGTCGCTGAACGCCTGGTAGAGCGTGTCGTTGAAGAGCACGAAGCGGACCCGCTCGATGCCGGTGCGCGGGTGCCCAGCGACGGACAGCACCGCCACCCGCGCGGCAGTGACGGGGTCCCAGCCGTACACCCCGGCACCGATGGCCGGGAAGGCGACGGTGGTCGCCCCCAAATCGACGGCGACGTCGAGGCTGTGCCGGTAGGCAGCGGCCAGTAAGGCTTCATCGGTCTGGCCGGCATGCCGATTGGGCCCCACGGTGTGAATCACCCAGCGGGCAGGCAGGTTGCCTGCACCCGTCGCGACCGCGTCACCCACCGGCAGGCCAGCGGGGTAGCGGTTCCGGCGGAGTTCGCGGCAAGCCTCCAGTAACGAGGGACCGGCGGCCGCGTGCAGCGCCCCATCAACGCCACCGCCTCCCAGCAACGTGGAGTTCGCGGCGTTGACCAGCGCGTCGGCCACCTCGCGGGTCAGATCGCCCAGGGTCGCATCGATGGTGTTCACCATCGCAGTATCCCAGCAAAGGCGAAGGGCCCCGGGAAGCTCTCCCGGGGCCCTTCGACGACGTCGACTAGGAAAGCTTGCTGGTCTCGTCCTGAATGGACAGGGCCACCTGGCTGAGCTTGGCGGAGTGCTCGTTGGCGTGGTGACCGCAGAAGAGCAACTCGCCCCCGGAGGTGAGGGTTACCCGCAGGTAGGCCTGAGCGCCGCAGCGATCGCAACGATCAGCTGAGGTCAGGGGCTCGGCGAACGTACTGCTCATGGTGTTCCTCACTTTCTCACTCCGAAGAGTGTCTGGCACCGATCACAACATTGCTCGCTTGCCTGTTGTTCCCGGCGTGGCCAGTGTAGGCATCCCAAGCCAAACTCTGTCGAACGTCCAGCCGACACCGGGACTGGAATACGCATAACTGTTACGTGGCCGAGATAATCTCACTCGGTGAGTACGACGAAGGCCGGCGAAGGTAGGGACTACGAGGCACGGCACCTGTTGGTGCTGGAAGGCCTGGAGGCGGTCCGCAAACGGCCGGCGATGTACATCGGGTCCACCGACACCCGGGGCCTGATGCACTGCCTGTGGGAGATCATCGACAACGCGGTCGACGAAGCACTGGCCGGCTTTGGAAAGAAGATCCAGGTCAGCCTCAACGCTGACGGCTCGATCACCGTGATCGACGTCGCCCGTGGCATCCCGGTCGATATCGAGCCGCGCACCCGGTTGACCGGTGTGGAAGTGGTGTTCACCAAGCTGCACGCCGGCGGCAAGTTCGGCGCCGGCTCCTACAACGCCACCGGTGGTTTACACGGCGTCGGCGCCTCGGTGGTGAACGCGCTGTCGTCCCGGCTGGACGTGGAGGTCGACCGCAACGGCGCCACCCACTCGATGAGTTTCCGACGCGGCGTGCCGGGAGTCTTCGCCGGCGACGGCCCGGACGCGCCATTCACCCCCGGCAGCCAACTGCGCAAGACCGGCAAGGTGGCCAAGGGTGTCACCGGAACCCGGATCACCTACTGGCCCGACCGGCAGATCTTCCTGCCCGGCGCTGAGCTGTCGCTCACCCAGCTTTTTGCGCGCGCCCGGCAGACCAGCTTCCTGGTGCCAGGCCTAGAACTGGTGGTCACCGACGCTCGCGCCGCGGAGCCGACCGTGGAGTCGTTCAAGCACGACGGTGGGATCAGCGAGTTCTGCGAGTTCCTCTCGGCCGGGACGGCGGTGTCGGAGGTGATCCGGCTGCGCGGGCAGGACTCGTTCACCGAGACCGTGCCGATGCTCGATGACGACGGCGCAATGACGCCCACGGATGTGGAGCGTGACTTGGACGTCGACATCGCGCTGCGCTGGAGCCAGGACTACGACACCCGAGTGGTCTCTTTCGTCAACATCATCGCCACGCCCAAGGGCGGTACCCACGTCTCCGGTTTCGAACGCGGCCTGACCAGGGCGTTTGCTCGCGGCTTCGAGGGCACCCGGTTGTTGAAGGCCAACGAGGAAGTGGTCAAGGACGATGTCCTGGAAGGGCTGACCGCAGTGGTCACCGTCCGGCTCGCTGAACCGCAGTTCGAGGGCCAGACCAAGGAGGTCCTGGGCACACCTCCAGTGACCCGGCTGGTTACCAAGGTCGTCGAACGTGAACTCGGTTCCTTCCTGACCTCCAACAAGGCGGCTGTCCGCAGCCAAGCACGGGCGGTCATGGAGAAGGTCGTGGCCGCCTCCCGTACCCGCGTCCAAGCCCGTGCCCACAAGGACGCGCAGCGGCGCAAGAATGCGCTGGAGTCGTCGACGCTGCCCGCCAAGCTGGTCGACTGCCGCAGTACCGACCTGGACCGCACCGAGCTTTTCATCGTGGAGGGCAACTCCGCTCTGGGCACCGCCAAGCTGGCTCGCGATTCGGAGTTCCAGGCGCTGTTGCCCATCCGGGGGAAGATCCTGAACGTTCAGAAGGCCTCGGTCGGCGACATGCTGAAGAACGCCGAATGCGCCTCGATCATCCAGGTGGTCGGTGCCGGCTCAGGGCGCACCTTCGACCTGGACGCCGCCCGCTACTCCAAGATCATCTTCATGGCCGACGCCGACTCCGACGGGGCGCACATTCGCACGCTGCTGGCCACGCTGTTCTTCAAGTACATGCGGCCGCTGGTCGATGCCGGGCGGATCTACAGCGCAGTGCCACCGTTGCACCGCTTCGAGTTGATCAATCCCAAGAAGGGCGAGGACAAGTACCTCTACACCTACACCGAGGCCGAATACCGCCGGAAGCTGGCTGAGCTCACCAAGCGCGGCCAAAACTTCAAGGAACCGCAGCGCTACAAGGGCTTGGGCGAAATGGACGCCGACCAGTTGGCCGACACCACCATGAACCCGCGCCACCGCACCTTGCGGCGCCTGACGGTGGACGACGCGGAGGGGGCAGCCCGCACCTTCGAGATCCTGATGGGCAACGATGTGGCTCCCCGAAAGGAGTTCATCATCGAGGGGGCCTACAGCCTCGACGCCGAACGGATCGACGTCTGAGCGCTCAGTAGAGCTGCTCCAGCAGGCCGGTATCGACGTCGTAGACGAATCCACCGACCTGCGCCCGTCCGGCGATCAGGGGATGGGCGGCCACCTTCGCCACATCGGCGCGCAGGTGGGTGAGCTGATCGGGATCGGAGTCGAACGCGAACCCCGACGCATCCACCCCGGAAGCTTCGGTGATTCGCTCCCGCAGCGCATTCTCGTCCATCGAGGCCATCGCGCACCGAGTGTGGGCGATGATCAGGATGCGATCGACCTGAAGCAGGTTCACCGCCAGCGCGCAGCCGGCCAAGGCGTCAGGGGTCACGTGCCCACCGGGGGTACGCAGAATCTTGGCCTCGCCCAGGAACAGCCCGATCATCTCCAGCGGCTGGAGGCGCGAATCCATGCAGGTGACGACGGCGACGCCGGCATGGGCGTAGCCGTCGAAGTTGCGTGGGGCGGAGTTGGCGTAGCGGACATTGGCGGCCAGCAGATCGGCGAAACCTTCGGTCATGACCTCACCATAACCGGGCGCACGCCCGGGTGCCGACCCGGTTCAGCCGTGGTACCGCGAGCCGATGGCGGCCAGCGGCTGTCCCACCGAGGTGCCCGAGCCGTCCCGGCGTGGGTCGGGAGCCGGCAGATCGATCGGGGCGCCACTGGCAGCAGCGGCGATCGCCGGATCGGGTCCGGCCCAGGCCAGCAGCAGTACGTCTTCGCCCTTGAGGAGCCGCTGGCAGCGGACGCCGCCGGTGGCTCGCCCCTTCGCCGGGTACTCGGCCAACGGAGTGAGCTTGACGGTGCCGGCGTCGGTACCTGGCAGTGCCGCCGACGACCCGCCGACGGTGACCACCGAGGCGTCCTGGACCGCGGTGGCGGTGAAGGAGATCACCTGGGCGCCGGCGCCGAGTTTGATGCCGGCCATGCCACCGCCGGAGCGTCCCTGGGGACGAACCTGCGAGGCGGGGAAATGCAGGAGTTGAGCATCGGAGGTGATGAACACCAGCGAGGCCAGGTCGTCGAGAAGTTCGGTCGCGCCGACAACCTCGTCGCCGTCCTCGAGCCGGATGATCTCCCAGGCGTCCTTGGTGAGGATTTCCGGATTGACCCGCTTGACCACGCCGCGCTTGGTGCCCAGCGCCCAGCCGAACGTGGACTCGCCCAGCGTGCCGAGTCCGAGAATCCGCTCACCGGGGTCGAGCGGCAACAGCTCGGACGCGGGCGAGCCGCCCTGCAGGTTGGGGGCTGAGGCGGTCACCGGTACCGAGGGCACCTCGATGGCGTGCCCGCGCAGGAGCCGCCCGGTGTTGGTGAAGACCGCGAACTCTCCCCGCGCCGTGGTGCGCACCGCAGAGACGATCACGTCGTGGACGGCCCGCGGACCGCCAGTGGGCAGCGGATCAGCGTTGTCGGTGCGGGCCAGCAGGCCGGCCGAGGACAGCATCACCCAGCAGGGATCATCGGCGATCTCCAAAGTGGTGGCGGCCTTCGCCGCGGTCACCTGGGTTCCGGCCGAGGCCAGCAGGACAGTGCGCCGCGGCGTGCCGTGGGTGCGGGCGATCTCGTCCAGTTCGCTCGCGGTGACCTCGCGCAGCCGCTCATCGGAGTCGAGGATGCCCTGCAGGTCGGTGATGGTCTGCCACAGCTTGTCGCGCTCGGCTTCCAGATCGATTCGGCTGAACTTGGTCAGGCGGCGCAGCTGCATGTCGAGGATGTAGTTGGCCTGAATCTCGGTGAGCTCGAAGGCATCCATCAAGCGGGTGCGGGCCTGTGCCGCGTCGTCGGAGGTGCGGATGATGGCGATCACGTCGTCGATGTCGACGATCGCCAGCAGGAGGCCCTCCACCAGGTGAAGTCGATCCTTCGCCTTGCCCAGCAGGTAGGCCGAGCGACGCCGGATCACGTCGAGGCGATGGTCGAGGTAGACCGTCAGCATCTGGCGCAGCGGCATGGTCTGCGGCTGGCCGTCGACCAGGGCCACGTTGTTGGCCGAGAAGGAATCCTCCAGCTTGGTCAGCCGGTACAGCTCCTCAAGGAGCGCGTCGGGGTTGATGCCGTTCTTGACCTCGATCACCAGCCGGGTGCCGTTGGCCAGGTCGGTGAGGTCCTTGATGTCGGCGATGCCGGTGAGGCGCTTGCTGGTGACCAGGGTCTTGACCTGCTCGATGATCCGCTCCGGGCCGACCTGGTAGGGCAGTTCGGTGACCACGATGCCCTTGCGGCGCGGGGTGACCTGCTCGATCCGGGCGCTCGCGCGCACCTTGAACTGGCCGCGTCCAGTCAGGTAGGCCTCGCGCACCCCGTCCAGTCCGATGATCTTGCCGCCGGTGGGGAAGTCCGGACCGGGGACGTAGCGCATCAACTCCTCGCTGTCGGCGTCGGGATGCTTGAGCAGATGCTTGAGCGCCTGGACGACTTCCACCAGGTTGTGGGGGGCGATGTTGGTGGCCATGCCCACCGCGATGCCGGTGGAGCCGTTGACCAGGAGGTTGGGGAAGGCGGCCGGGAGCACGACCGGCTCGGTCTCTTTACCGTCGTAGTTGGGGCGGAAATCGACGGTATCGGACTCGATGTCGGCCGTCATCGCCACCGCGGCGGGGGCCATCCGGCACTCGGTGTACCGCATGGCTGCCGGACCGGAGTCCAGCGAACCGAAGTTGCCATGCCCGTCGATGGTGGGCAGCCGCATCGACCAGGACTGGCCCAGGCGCACCAGCGCCTCGTAGATGGCCGCGTCGCCATGCGGGTGGTACAGACCCATCACCTGACCGACGACCCGGGAACACTTCACGTGGGACACATCCGGACGGATCCGCATCTGGTCCATGCCGTAGAGGATTCGCCGCTGCACCGGCTTGAGCCCGTCGCGAGCGTCCGGGAGCGCCCGGGAGTAGATCACCGAGTAGGCGTACTCCAAGAAGCTGGTCTCCATCTCGGAGGAGACGTCGACATCAAGGATGCGTTCGGCGAAATCATCTTCGACCGGCGGCTTGGCAACCATCGTGTGTACTCCGGGTCTTTCGTGGGATGAGTCAGTTCAGTTGGGGCAGGCCGTCGAGGGCTGTCAGCAGTCCCCGTCCGTCCGGGGCGGACACCACCGGGATCCCGGCCACCGGGTCGTCGGGATCATCGGGGTCGATCATGCCGGTGGACCCGTGGGCGAGGACCTGCTCGGTGGGGGTGAGTTGCCGGATCGCGATCGCGCGCACGTGATCAGGGGCGATCCGGGCGAAGTCGGTGTAGATGTTGGGGTCGTGCTGGCCATCGTCACCGACCAGCAGCCAGGAGACGTTCGGGAAGTCCCGGGTCAACTGGAGCAGAGCTTCGGCCTTGTGCTGCCAGCCGGAGCGGAACCAACCGGTGTTGGTCGGGCCCCAGTCGGTGAGCAGCATCGGGCCGGACGGGTAGTCGTGCCGCTTCAGGAAGCGGGACAAGAAGCCGTGGGTGTTCCAGGCGCCGGTGGAGATGTAGACCACGGGGGCCTGGGGATGCCGGGCGAGCAGCGACTTGTACAGCCGGGCCATCCCTGGGATCGCCTGCCGAGCCGATTCGTCGCGGATGAAGGAGTTCCAGGCCGCGATCAGCGGACGCGGCAGGAAGGTGGTGATGATGGTGTCGTCGATGTCGGACACCAGTCCGAAGGTCTCGTCGTCGCCCACCACATGCACGTCGGCCAGGGCGGGGGCCGATCCGGCGCTGCGCACCTCGACCTGCTGCCAGCCGGGCGGCAGGCCGTGGTCGCGGACCCGCTGGTCGATGTAGCCGCCACGATCGGTCATCCCGGAGACAGTGAGGGAGCCGATGGTGATGGTGAACGGGGCGCGGACACACGCGGTGGAGAAGAAGTTGCGGAACCCGCGGCGGTGGATCAGATCCTCGGTGGCTTTGCCGAGCGGGCTGCGGGCCCTCTTCGGCACCAGGATCACCCGTCCGAGAATGCGCAGCGAGGTGCCGGAGGCGTAGCCGGTGTAGCAGATCACCTGCTCCTGCCACCCGATGGTGCGCAGGGTTGCCTCGATCCGCCGGTCGATGAACTCCTCCACCTGAGCGGCGAAGAAGGGACGGGTGCTCACGGCACCCCACCCTAGTGGGCAACGGGCTTTTGGGGTCAGTTGGCGCGCGTGGGAGGATGTGGCGCGTGACCTCTTCTGGTGTGCGCCCCCTGCCGAGTCAACTCGGGGCCGAGATCCATGCCTGCCGCTACTTTCCGGAGTTGGTGGCCGACACCGTGGCGATGGCGCTCGGAGAAGAGCCGGTCGCTGCCCATCTGGTGCATCAGGAAGCCACATTCAATCGCGACGAGATCCAACGCCACCTCTCCGTGCTGGTGCTGACTCCCACGCGGTTGATCGTGTCCCACACCGATGAGAACAATGAGGCCGGCGGTCCGCCGCAGGCGCTCACCACTACCGAGTCGGTGCCGTTGGGCCGGATCGGTTCGGTGGCCCTGAGCCAGGTGGTGAGCAACGCCGAACGCTACGGCTCCCGGCGCTCAACTCTCAGCGAGGCGTGGCTGGCGGTGTCCTGGGGCACCATGCGACGGGTCGATCTGGAGCCGGCTCAGTGCGCCGACCCCACCTGTGATGCCGACCACGGATTGACCGGAATGATCGCCGGCGAAGACATCACGGTGCGGATCAGCACGGCAGCCGACGGTGCCGAGAAGGTGCAGCAACTGCTGGCCTTCGGCACGGCCCTCCAGCAGGTCACCGGCGCCCATCGATGACCCGCCCACCGCTGCCGCGCTACCAGGACGGATGTCTCGCCGACCTGCTGCCCAGCTTGGCTGCGCAGTGGGGGATGCCGGGCGCCGACCGCTTAGGTCTCCCCGCCTCGGATCGCTACGTGGTGCTTCTGGTCGACGGCCTCGGGGCGGACGCCTTGGGTCGACATGCCGAGCTGGCGCCGTTCCTGGCGAGCATCGCCGATCAGCGAGTGATCACCTGCGGCGCGCCGACAACCACCGCGACGTCGATCACCAGCCTGGGAACCGGGCTCCTGCCGGGGGAGCACGGGATCGCCGGCTACACCTTCTGGTATCGCGGGATTGAGGCGGTGCTGAACGCGTTGCGGTGGCCCTCCGACATCAGCGGTCTGGACGTCCAGCCGCAGCTGACCTATTTCGAGCGGCTCAATCGAGCCGGAATCCATGCCGCCGCGGTCGCGCCGGCCGCCTTTGCCGACAGTGGCCTGACCACGGTGGCGCTGCGCGGTGCGTCCTTCTGGCCGGTGGACGACGAACGTGACCTGGATCGTCGCGCCGAGCTGGTCGCGGCCGCGGTGCTGGCCGGGGACCGGAACCTGACCTACTGCTACGAGCGGAGCTTGGACCACGTCGGGCATGGCCAGGGCATGGATTCAGCCCCGTGGCGGACGACGCTGACACAGGTGGATTCCTTGGCCGCACGGCTGCGCGCGGCCCTGCCCGACGACGTCCGCCTCGTCGTCACCGCCGATCACGGGATGGTCGATGTGCCGTTCGACGGTCGGGTGATCGTGGAGGAGGTGCCCGGCCTGATGGACGGTGTCACCGCCTTCGCCGGCGAGGGACGCCTGCGCCAGTTGAAGGTCCGGCCCGGCCGAGTCGAGGAGGTTGCCGAGCGGTGGCGGACGCTGTTGGGGGACCGGGCGTGGGTGCGGACCCGGGACGAGGCAGTCGCCGAAGGTTGGTTCGGCCCGCTGACCGCACGCTTGGCCGATCGGTTCGGCGACGTCATTGTGGCCATGGCCGATGACTCCGCGGTGCTCAGCCGCACGCTGCCCGGCGAGCTGCGATTGGTGG
This sequence comes from Propionibacteriales bacterium, assembly GCA_021286985.1. Classification (GTDB taxonomy): domain Bacteria; phylum Actinomycetota; class Actinomycetes; order Propionibacteriales; family Propionibacteriaceae; genus Propionicimonas. The sequence continues at coordinate 26,815 of JAJTBJ010000006.1, forward strand.
GAATGCACGGCTCGCTGACCGCAGCGGAGTTGGAGATCCCGCTGTTGGTGGCATGATGCCGTCGCAGACGATGAAGAGGAGCACGCGCGCATGGCTGAATTGATCTACTTCACCGGTCCGATGGACTGCGGGAAGTCGACTTTGGCCTTGCAGGTCGCCTATACCGAGACCGAGGCCGGACGAGATGGTCGGCTGTTCACCATGCTGGATCGCTCCGGTGGTGCCACCATCACCTCACGGATCGGGCTGACCCGTCCTGCCTTGGAAGTGAACGAGGATTTCAACTTCTGGTCCTACGTGGTCTCCGAGCTCACCAGCGGACGCCGGGTCGACTTTCTGGTGTGCGACGAGGCCCAGTTCTACGGCAGTGAGCACATCGATCAGCTGGCCCGAATCGTCGACGAGCTTCAGATCGACGTGTTCTGCTTTGGCATCCTCACCGACTTCCGCACCGAACTGTTCCCGGCTTCGCGGCGACTGGTGGAGTTGTGTGACCGGATGGAGCAGCTGCAGGTGCGTCCGCGGTGCTGGTGTGGTGAGCCGGCTACCCACAATGCCCGCACGATCGGTGGCGTGATGGTCACCGAGGGCACCCAAGTCGTCGTCGGCGATACCGACGGCAGCATGGAAGTCGCCTATCAGGTGCTGTGCCGACGCCACCACCGGCGGAAGGTGACCAAGGAGGTCGCCGCCGTCACGCTGAGTCCCGACCCATTGCCCTTCGGTGAAGGCTGATCGGACCCGCTCAGGAGCGGTTCTTGGGTGCTCCGAACATGATCTCGTCCCAACTGGGCACTTCGGCGCGCTTGCGCCGGGTCCGCGGGCGGTCTTCGGCAGCGGCCTCTTCCAGCGACGGTTGCGGATCGGCGACGGGGGCTGATTCGCTCGCGGCGGACGCAGGGGTGACCGGCGCAGGGGTGACCGGCGCAGGCTTGGCCGGGGCTGGCTTGGCCGGGGCTGGCTTGGCCGGGGCTGGCTTGGCCGCAGCCGGCTTGGCGGGCGCGGGCTCGGGGGCAGCGACCGGCTTGATCGGTGCCGGCGGCTTGCGCGCCGGTGCGACCGGCTCGTCGACAATCGGTGGAGTCGTGCCGAGTTCGTCGCGGATCAGGCCGGCGTAGATCTGGACAGAATCCTCATCGAAGCTGGACAGCATGTCGTACAGGACGTCCAGGCCGCCGGTCTGGTTGGGCAGGATGTCGTAAATGCCGTTGACCTCAGCCAACTCGGCCTCAGCGTAGGCGTCGTCAACCTCGCCATCGGCGTCACCGACCAGGACGGGGAGCTCGTCAGCGCGCGGCTGAACGACCCGCACCAAGGCCAGATCGTCGTTGAGGTCGACGGTGGGCTCGGCATCGTCCTCGCGGCGGCGACGACCGGGCTGAGGGCCGTGGGAGGCCGACTGCAGCCCCACCAGCCAGCGGGCATCGTCGTTGTCGGCCACCGAGAACCGACCGTTGGCGTCGTAGACGAAGCGGGCTTCGCGATGGGCCTTGCCGGAGTCGTAGTCGAGGCGGATCAGCCAGCGGCGACCTTCGAGTCGCCAGGCATCCCAATCGAGGGTCTCGGTGTCGACCCGACGGGAACCCAGACGATCGGCGACCACCTGTCCAAGGTTGCGATGAGGAATGGTCTCGCCGCCGCGGCGCACCTGATGGCTCTGAGCCAGCTGGGCGATGTACTCGCGTTCAGCGATGACCGGTGCGGCGAAGGGCTCGACCCAGTCGACCGACATGCCCGCTGCGCGGGCCACATCCTCGACCGAATCGCCGGCACGGACGCGCGCTTGGATCTCGCGAGGGCTGAGCGCGCTTTCCATGGAAATCTCCAGATGGGTGGGTACGGGCTCACGACGTTCCGTTGCGGGTCCTGGTTCGGAGCCTGAACGGTGAGTCATGGTGCCACTTCCGAAGCTGATGCAGGTAACCTACCAACCCGTTCCGCGTTCGGCTTGTCGGCTGGCCGCAATTTGGCTTGGTCGGCACACTGTTCGGGAATACGACCAGTGTCAGACAGCGCTACTGATTGCTGGCACCATATGCGCACAACACCTCCAGTACAACCACAGTAGGGATCACCAGCCAATGGCAACCGACTACGACGCACCTCGCAAGACCGATGAGGAGAGCGAAGACTCGATCGAAGAGCTGAAGTCCCGGCGTAACGACAAGAACTCGGGCAAGGTCGACGAGGACGAGGTCGAGGCCGCGGAGGCCTTCGAGCTGCCCGGCGCTGATCTGTCCCATGAGGAGCTCACCGTCCGGGTCCTGCCGCGGCAGGCCGACGAGTTCACCTGCGGATCGTGCTTCCTGGTGAAGCATCGCAGCCAGGTGGCCGTGGTCAAGGGCGGCGTCAGCTACTGCGTGGACTGCGCCGGCTGAGGCTTACCGCTTCTTGGCGCTCTGCACGGGCGTGGCCAGGAAGCGATCCCATTGGCGCGCCGCAAAACGGTTCATCAGCAGTTGCGCCAGCCCGATGCCCACTCCACTGGCCAGCATCCAGATGACCGCCCGATGCAGGGGAACCTCCGGATCGTTGGCGGCGGGCGGAGCCTCGCCGGTGGTGACCTCCCAGGCTTTGCCGACCAGCTTGGTCGCCACCACCGCGGTCACCGCGCCGATCAGCCCGGCGTAGACATTCCAGATCATGCGTTGCCTCATGTTCACCAGCTCCTCCTTGATCGTCATCCTGCCAATGGCCGGGAGCGGGGGCAACGAAACCGGGCATGACCACGCAGTCGTGCTGTGGCGGGACGCAGTTAGACTTCCGTGGTGACCACGTCCGAGTCCGCCGCCATCTCGATCGGCATCGTCCGCCTGCAGCCCGATCTGCCGTTGCCGCAGTATGCCCGCGCCGGCGATGCCGGGGCCGATCTGGCGATCGCCGAGGATTGCGAACTAGCTCCGGGCGAGCGTCGAGTCGTCGGAACCGGGATGGCGATCGCGCTCCCGGACGGTTGGGCGGGATTCGTCCACCCACGGTCGGGACTGGCCGCCCGGGCAGGGCTCACCATCGTGAATGCGCCGGGCACCATCGATGCCGGCTACCGCGGTGAGATCAAGGTGTGCCTGCTCAACACCGACGCCACCGAGCCGGTGCGGCTGCGGCGAGGGGATCTGGTCGCCCAGCTGGTGATCCAGCAGGTTGCCCGAGCCGAGTTCGTGGAGTTGAGCGCGTTGCCGTCCAGCGAGCGGGGGAGCGGCGGCTACGGTTCGACCGGAGGAATTGCTGATTGGGCCGCCGCGGCGGCCGGAACCGAGGTGGACAAGTGAGATTCGGACGTGGTGGACGTTCCCAGGCCGAGCCGGAGATCGTGCCCGACAGCGACGAGGTGGAATCCGACCTCGACGAGGCGGCCGATGCCGATGAGGCTGTTGACTTCGACGATGAGGTCGATTGGCGCGCCGACGGCCCGTTCGACTACGACGAGGTGGATCTGGGCACCGAAGTGGCCCGGATCGATCTGGACACTTTGATCCTGACCCCTTGGGACGGGCTGAACCTGCAGTTGCAGGTGGACGAGCAGAGCCGGCGGGTGCTGGCCGTGACCGGGGTGTGGGCCGACTCCGGCCTGGAAGTGGTGCTGTTCGCGGCGCCGGCGACCCCTGGTCTTGCCGATCAGCTCCGCGAGGAAACCATCGCAGAAGCCGCCGAACTCTCCGGCACCACCGAGGTGAGCGAGGGGCCTTTCGGGCCGCAGGTGCAGCGGGTGCTGCCCCAGCCCGGTCCCCAGGGCGAGCAGTTGTTCCATGTGTCGCGGGTGTGGTTCGTCGAAGGCCCCAAGTGGCTGCTGCGAGGAACCCTGCTGGGCGAGGCCGCCCTCCCCGACGCCGACGCGTCCGCAGCGGCGCCGTTCGTGGAGTTCTTCCGCAACCTGGTGGTGCGTCGGGGCTCGCAGCCGCTGGTGCCCGGCGACCGGATCACCATGAAGCTTCCCGAAGGAGCTGGCTGATGGCTAATCCGTTCAAGGAAGCGCTGCGGCGGCTCGGCGCATCCAATGCCGAGCTGGAGTCGCGGGAGCGTCAGCGGGTCGCCGAGGAGGCTGGGGCGCAACGCGCCGACGCACTCTGCGATCGGGAGCGGGCGACGCTGCGCGGAACGATCACCATGCTGACCATCAAGCCGCGGGCGGGGATGCCCTGGCTGGAGGCTGAGCTGAGTGACGGAACCGGATCGGTCACGCTGATCTGGATGGGACGACGTGAGATTCCCGGTGTCGAAGCCGGTCGCGAGCTGATCGTCACCGGCCGGGCGTCCTGTGTCGACGGCGGCAAACGGATCTACAACCCCCACTACGAGCTGGTCGCGCACTGAGCGCAGACCGCGAGCCTCAGGACTCGCGGACCACCCGCGGCATCAGGTACTGCGCCAACTCCGGTTCGTAGATCGGCGCCGCGATGAACAACAGTTCGTCATCGGCTTCCAGCGCCGCATCCCGCTCCGGGGCGCGGGCCACGCCGTCGCGGATGATTGCCACGAGGACGCAGTCCCCGGGCAGATTCAGATCCGATACCCGCGTGCCGACCCGCGGCGACTCGTCCGGCAGGGTCATTTCGACCAGGTTGGCCTGGCCACCACGGAAGCTGAACAGGCGCACCAGGTCACCGACGGTGACGGCTTCTTCGACCAGGGCGCACATCAGCCGCGGGGTGGAGACCGCGACGTCGACCCCCCACAGTTCGTCGAACATCCACTCGTTGGCCGGGTGGTTCACCCGTCCGACCGTGCGAGGGACGGCGAACTCGGTCTTGGCCAGCAGGGTGTGTACCAGGTTGGCCTTGTCGTCGCCGGTGGCGGCGATGGAGACGTCGCAGGTCTCCAGGCCGGCCTCCTCCAGGCTGCTCACCTCGCACGCATCGGCCAGCAGCCATTCGGCTTCCGGCACGCTCTCGGGCTTGATGGCGTTGGGATCGCGGTCGATCAGCAGGATCTGATGGCCGCTGGCGATGAGTTCGCGGGCGATGGAGCGGCCCACATTGCCGGCTCCGGCGATAGCAACGCGCATGGTGATCTCCTCAGTGCTTTACCGGTGCCGTACCGAGGATGTCCTCGACGTCGCCGACCTGGTCGTTGGTGACCGCGGCGTAGATCAGGTCCCCGTCCTGGAAGATGGTGCTGGCGTCCGGCACCAGGCCGGTACCGAAGCGCAGCAGGAACGGGATCCGGGCGCGGGTGGCGTCCTCCATGGCGCTGACCTTGGTGCCCACCCAATCCGAACTCACATGCACTTCGATCAGCCGCACGGTGCCGGACGGATCGCGCCACTGGGGCTCCGAGCCTGACGGCAGCAGGCGACGCAGCACCTGGTCGGCGGCCCAGCGCACGGTCGCGACGCTGGGGATGCCGAGCCGCTCGTAGACCTCGGCTCGCCCTTGGTCGTAGATCCGGGCGACCACATTGCTGACCCCGAAGGTTTCGCGCACCACCCGGGCGGCCAGGATGTTGGAGTTGTCGCCGCTGGAAACCGCAGCGAAGCCGTCGGCGCGCTCGATCCCGGCTCGGATGAGTACCTGGCGATCGAAGCCCACGCCCTTGACGGTCTTGCCCTGGAATTCCGGCCCGAGGCGACGGAACGAGTCCTGGACCAAGTCGATCACGGCCACTGAGTGGCCGCGCCGTTCCAAGGCCCGGGCCAGCGACGAGCCGACCCGTCCGCAGCCCATGATGACGATATGCATCGCCTGTGCCTCCCGGTGGTGTGAACTTGCGGATACGACCCTATCAACGCTCCGCCGCGACGGTGCGTCCGGGGTGGGGGTTTTGAACGTCGGTGTGCGGGCCGCCGACTCGCTTGCGTCCGGATTGGCCTAGGCTGCATGGACGTGAGCGTCACCGATTTCGTGAAGCGGCTTCTGATCGGACGGAAGCTGGCCAGCGCCCAGCTGGGTGAGACCCTGCTGCCGAAGCGTATTGCCCTTCCAGTTTTCGCCTCCGATGCGATGAGCTCGGTGGCCTACGCCCCCGACGAGATCCTGCTCACCCTCTCGCTCGCCGGCATGGCCGGCTTCGCCTTCTCCTGGCAGATCGCGATCGTGGTCGCGTTTGTCATGTTCTTGGTGATCATGTCCTACCGGCAGACCGTCCACGCCTACCCCTCCGGCGGTGGTGATTATGAAGTGGCCACGGTCAATCTCGGTCCCAGTGCGGGTCTGGTGGTGGCCAGCGCGCTCTTGGTCGATTACGTCCTGACGGTGGCGGTCTCGGTGTCCTCCGGCATCCAGAATGCCAAGGCGATGCTGCCCTTCCTCGCCGGAAACGAGGGACTGTGGGCCGCCGGGGTGATCCTGCTGTTGATGGCGATGAACCTGCGCGGGGTGAAGGAGTCAGGGTCGTTCTTCGCGATTCCGACCTACGGATTCATGATCGGCGTGCTGGGGATGGTCGGGTGGGGCCTGTTCCGCATCTTCGCCCTCGGCCAGCCGCTGATGGCCCCTACCGCGGACCTCCAAGTGGTCGGATCGCCGGCGTACGAGCCGTTCGTGGGGATCGCGATGATTGCGCTGCTGGCCCGGGCATTCTCCTCCGGTAGTGCGGCGCTGACCGGTGTGGAGGCGATCTCGAACGGGGTGCCGTCCTTCCGTGAGCCGAAGAGCAAGAACGCCGCCACGACGTTGGCGCTGCTGGGCGTGGTCGCGATCTCGATGTTCGGCGGCATCATCGCGCTGGCCAACCTGACCAAGCTGAAGCTCATTGATCCCGAAGGGCAGTCGCACTTCGAAAGCAACGGCGTCCCGATCGAGGTTGCCCACGAGACCGTGATCGGCCAGATGTCTCGGATGGTGTTCAGCGACTTCCCGGTCGGCTTCTATTTCGTGATCACGGCCACCATGGTGATCCTGTTCTTGGCCGCGAACACCGCCTTCAACGGGTTCCCGGTGTTGGGCTCGATCCTGGCTCGTGACGGTTTCCTTCCACGGATGCTGTACACCCGGGGCGACCGCTTGGCCTACTCCAACGGCATCCTGGTGCTGGCGTTGGCCGCGCTCGGACTGGTGCTGGTGTTCAACGCCAACGTGACGGCGCTGATCCAGCTGTACGTGGTCGGGGTGTTCGTGTCGTTCACGATCAGCCAGTTCGGCATGACCAAGCACTGGACCCGGCACCTGAAGACCGAGAAGGATCCGAAGGTCCGCTCCCACATGATCCGGTCGCGGATCATCAACGCGGTCGGGATGACCGGCACCGCGGTGGTGCTGATCATCGTGCTGGCCTCGAAGTTCATCTACGGCGCCTACTGGGCCGTGTTGGCGATGGCGCTGTTGTTCGTCTTGATGCGCTCGATCCGTCGGCACTACCAGAACGTGGCTGACGAGGTGGCCATCGGGCCCTCCGATGCCCGGATGCTGCCCAGCCGCGTGCGGGCGGTCGTCCTGGTGCAGGAGGTCAACAAGCCGACGCTGCGGGCAGTGAACTTCGCCCGGGCTACCCGTCCCAGCAGCTTGGAGGCGGTGACGGTCGCGTTCGACGACGTTCACACCAAGGAGGTCGCCGCGGCGTGGGACGAGCAGGGCATGGACATGCCGCTGAAGGTGATCGCCTCGCCGTACCGCGAGATCACCGGCCCCTTCCTCAACTACGTCCGGGGAATCCGTTCCGACAACCCCCGGGACGTGGTCTGCGTCTACATTCCGGAGTTCGTGGTTGGTCACTGGTGGGAGCAGTTGCTGCACAACCAGACCACCTTGATCGTCCGGACCCGGCTGAACTTCATGCAAGGTGTCATGGTTGCTTCGGTTCCCTACCAGTTGGCCTCGTCGAAATACGCCTTCGACCGAGCTGAACGCAACAGCGCTGCGGCCTGGCGGCGGGCGGGCTCTGGCCAAGTGCGTGTGGGCGGCTACAACGACGAACAGCCGAAGGCGGGGGAGTGAGTTTTCGCCCGGGAACCGAACTCACCGACGTCGAGATCGGGCCGGTCGCGCACGGAGGCCATTTCGTCGCCCGGCACGAGGGCATGGTGATTTTCGTCCGTGGGGGCATCACCGGTGAACGGGTCGACGTGCGACTGACCGAGGTGACCCGGCGGTTCGCTCGTGGCGTGGTGACCGCGGTGCGGGCGGCGAGCCCGGACCGGATCGAGCCGGCCTGTCCGATCGCCGCCGACTGCGGTGGCTGCGACTTTCAACATGTGACGCCGGCGGCATCTCGGGCGCTGAAGGCCCAGGTGGTCGCCGAGCAGGTGCGCCACGCGGTGGGCTGGGAGTTCGACGGCGAAGTCGAGGAGGTGATTCCGGCGCCGTTCGGGTGGCGGACCCGGATGCGCTACCACGTCGACTCCCGCGGACGCCTGGGGCTGCGGGGGCACCGTTCGCACGAGTTGGTGCCCCTACCCGCGCAAGGATGCCTGCTGGCCGTGCCCGAGATCGCGCACCCGGCAGCCTCAACGAGCCCATCCGGTGAGGTGTTGGCGGTGGCCGCAGCTGATCGGATCGTGGTGGTCGATGCCGACGACGCCGACGGGGTCGTCACCGAGCAGGTCCGCGGACGCAGCTTCACTGTCGGCCTGGACGGCTTCTGGCAGGCCCACCGCGGCGCACCGGACGCCCTGGTCGCGGCCGTCCTGGATGGTCTGGCTCCGGTTCCTGGTGAGGTGGCTGCCGATCTCTACTGCGGGGTGGGGCTGTTTGCCGCGTTCCTCGAGGACGCCGGATGCCGGGTCCTGGGGATCGAGGGGGAGCGAACTGCGGTGAACCACGCGCGCCGCAACGTGGTCGGCGGGCAGTTCCTGGCCGGTGACGTCGCCGTCCTGGCCGACCGTCTGCCGCTCGCTGTTGACCTGGTGGTTCTCGACCCGCCGCGGGCCGGGGCTGGGGCGGCGGTGCTGGCCGCGGTGGTGGCCCGGCGGCCGCGAGCGATCGCCTACGTGGCCTGCGATCCGGCGGCGTTGGCGCGGGATCTGCGGACGGCGGCGGAGGCGGGCTATCAGCTGGTCTCGCTGCGGGCTTTCGATCTGTTCCCGATGACCCATCACATTGAGTGTGTGGCTATTCTGAAGCCATCGTGACTAGCAGTAATGGTCGACGCAGGCCCGAGCCCCGGTGTCCACTGCGTCCCGGCGAGGTGTGCAACCTCTGCCAACTGGATGTGACCGGCCCGCAGGACTGCGGGCTGGTGTATCTGGTCGGCGCCGATCCCGACCTTCGGGGCCGCGCAGGCGGGCCGTCCGAAGGGGAGGAAAGTGCCCTGATCCGGGCGTCCGGTGGCAGTGTTGCCAGCTAGCCTGAGGCGACCTGGTGGGCTAATATCTCGATATCAAGATAAATCTGGCTACGGGAGGCCACATGAGCATCGACAGCTACCGCGCATCCGACAATCTGGAAGTCGGTGGGCAGAGCTACCAGATCTTCCGCATCGATGCAGTCGAAGGTTCTGCGTCCTTGCCGTTCAGCCTCAAGGTGCTGCTGGAGAACCTGCTGCGGACCGAGGATGGCGCGAACATCACCGCCGAGGACATTGCCGCCCTCGGTGCGTGGGATCCGTCGAGTGAACCGAACAAGGAGATCCAGTTCACCCCGGCTCGGGTGATCATGCAGGACTTCACCGGCGTGGCGTGTGTGGTCGATCTGGCCACCATGCGTCAGGCCGTCGCCGATCTCGGCGGCAACCCCGACAAGGTCAACCCGCTGGCTCCCGCGGAACTGGTCATCGACCACTCGGTGATCGCGGAGTACTTCGGTACCCCCGACGCGCTCACCAAGAACGTCGACGTGGAGTACCAGCGCAACGAGGAGCGCTACAAGCTGCTGCGCTGGGCGCAGACCGCCTTCGACGAGTTCAAGGTCGTCCCGCCGGGCACCGGCATCGTCCACCAGGTCAACATCGAGAACCTGGCCCGGGTGGTCTTCGCCCGTGAGGTCGATGGCGTGCTGCAGGCCTACCCGGACACCTGCGTCGGCACCGATTCCCACACCACCATGGTCAACGGCCTGGGTGTCGTCGGTTGGGGCGTGGGTGGCATCGAGGCCGAGGCGGCCATGCTGGGCCAGCCGATCTCCATGCTCATCCCGCGCGTGGTCGGCTTCAAGCTGTCCGGCAAGCTCAACGACGGCGTCACCGCCACCGACCTGGTGCTGACCATCACCGAGATGCTGCGCAAGCACGGCGTGGTCGGCAAGTTCGTGGAGTTCTACGGCCCCGGTGTGGGCGAGATTCCGCTGGCCAACCGGGCCACCATCGGCAACATGAGCCCCGAGTACGGCTCGACCATCGCGGTCTTCCCGGTGGACGACAAGACTCTGGACTACCTGCGGATGACCGGTCGTGATGAGTCCCAGATTGCGCTGGTCGAGGCGTACGCCAAGACCCAGGGCCTGTGGCTCGATCCGACCGCCGAGCCGCGCTACTCCGAGCAGCTTGAGCTGGACCTGTCCACGGTGGTGCCGAGCATCTCCGGCCCGAAGCGTCCGCAAGACCGGATCGTGCTGGCCGAGAGCAAGGCCAAGTACAACGACATCATCGGCAGCTACACCGACGATGCCGCTCGCACCGTCCCGGTGACGTTGGCCGATGGCCGCAGCTTCGAGCTGGCCAACGGCGCGGTCACGGTGGCCTCGATCACCTCGTGCACCAACACGTCCAACCCGTCGGTGATGATCGGCGCCGCGCTGGTGGCCAAGAAGGCCCACGAGCTCGGCCTGATGCCCAAGCCGTGGGTGAAGACCACGGTCGCGCCGGGGTCGCAGGTGGTCACCGACTACTTCGCCAAGGCGGGTCTGCAGGAGCACCTGGACGCCTTGGGCTTCGAGACCGTCGGCTACGGCTGCGTGACCTGCATCGGCAACACCGGCCCGCTGATTCCCGAGGTCTCCAAGGCGATCAACGACAACAACCTGGCCGTCACCGCCGTACTGTCGGGCAACCGCAACTTCGAGGGCCGGATCAGCCCGGACGTGAAGATGAACTACCTGGCCAGCCCGCCGCTGGTGATCGCCTACGGCCTGGCCGGCACGATGAACATCGACCTGGCCACCGAGCCGCTGGGTACCGGGTCGAATGGGGAGCCGGTCTACCTGGCCGACATTTGGCCGACGACCGATGAGATCGAGCAGGTCGTCGGATCGTCCATCAGCGCCGAGATGTTCGCCACCCGCTACGCCGACGTCTTCGCCGGGGACGAGCGCTGGCAGAATCTCCCGACGCCGGAGGGCAACCTGTTCGCCTGGGATGAGGCATCGACCTACATCCGGCGCGCGCCGTACTTCGACGGGATGCCGGCCACCCCGGCTC
>JAJTBJ010000192.1 GCA_021286985.1 Propionibacteriales bacterium
CGTCGTTGGAACCAGGAAGGTAGCCCGAGGTCCGGACGAAGGCGTAGTTGTCGAGAACGTCCAGGATGCCGGAAATCTCCAGCACCACATCGTCATCGTTGATCACCGGCTCGGCGTCGAGGCGCTCCAGCCCGCTCATGCCGCCGCCGCTGCGCCGCCGACCCTGCTGGCGATCGCGATTGCGACGCCGGCGGCTGCGGCGACCCTGGCCGGAGCCGAAGTCGTCATCGTCACGCGAGGACTGCTGCGGGGCCGAGTTCTGACGAGGCTGCTCTGCGCGAGGAGCCTCGGTCTCGCCGGCCTCGGTGTTGTTGGCGTTGTTGGCATTGTTGTTGCGGCGGTTACGGGAACGCCCGCCACCATCGCCTGCCTTCAACGCCTCCAGGCGGGAGGCGACATCATCGACGGATCCGTCGCTGTGAGGCGCGTCGGTGCGGGGCTGCGGGGCGGACTTGGCCGCCTGGGCTGCACCGCCATCGGCGGGAAGTTCGGGTTGCGGGGCGCGTTCACGGCGCTCGCGGCGCTCACGCTGCTCACCGCCGCCTGCTTGGGCGGCCTTGATCGCCTCGACCAGTTCGCCCTTGCGCATGCCGGTGCCCTTGAGCCCCAAAGATGCGCCCAACTGCTTCAGTTCGGGCAGCAACATGGACTCCAGCCGGGCCTTCTTCGGCACCTGGGGGCTGGAGGATTCGACAGTGTCGGTCACAGGATTCCTTTCGGAAAAGGCGGTCCACCGGTCCCCTCGAGGCGGGCTCGCCCACGTCCAGTCGTTGGACGGTTTGGGAATAGCTACCAGATCAGAAATCTACGACGTTTTGACCTAGGTCCTCGAGACCGAGGTTCACTACTGGGATTTCTTGACGAGGCGTGAGAACCTCGCGCTCGTCTCGCCCGATCTGGGGGCGTGCGCCTTCAAGCGCGCAACCACTGTAGCACCGGGGAGAGCCAAGCCCCTATTCGGCCCGCTCAGCGAGCCAGCGCCTCGGCGAAAGCGACCCGGAGTTCGGCGTAGTCGGTGACCACCGGGAACTGCGGGAACTCGGCGACCACATTCGCCGGTGGCCGGAACAAAATGCCGGCATCAGCCTCGCCCAGCATGGCGGTGTCGTTGTAGGAGTCGCCGGTCGCCACCACCCGGAAGTTCAGCTGGTGAAAGGCCTGCACCGACGCCTTCTTGGCATTGGGCTGGCGCAGCGCGTAGCCGACGACGCGATCGTCGGCGATCTGCAGCTTGTGGCACAGCAGGGTCGGGTAGCCCAGTTGCGCCATCAGCGGCATGGCGAACTCGTAGAAGGTGTCGGACAGGATGACCACCTGGAACCGCTGCCGCAGCCAATCAAGGAAGTCGGCCGCGCCCGGCATCGGTCCCATCTCGGCGATGACGGCCTGGATCTGGCTCAGCGTGATGCCTTTGTCGGCCAGCACCTTCAACCGATAGGTCATCAACTCGTCGTAATCGGCGATGTCGCGGGTGGTCACCCGCAGTTCGGGAACGCCAGTGGCCTCGGCCACCCGGATCCAGATTTCTGGAACCAGCACCCCTTCAAGATCCAGGCAGGCCACGTCCACGTCAGTCCCCTTCCACCCGCATCAGCGAAATGCCGGGCTGCACCGTCGGCATTCGATCCAGATCGGCGATCGCCCCACTCACCTCGCGATGGAACGCCAGGTGGGTCATCACGCCCAGGCGAGCCTGCTCGCCGACGCTCTCTTGCCGGACGGCCTGCAGCGACACGCCATGGTTGGCGAAGGTGGCAGCCACCTCAGCCAGCACGCCGGGCTCGTCGTGCACCGTGAGCGATGCGTAGTAACGCGAACGCTCCAGACCGGCCTCGGTGATCGTCCGTCCCGAGTAGGTCGACTCCCCCGGCCCGCGGGCGCCTCGCACCCGGTTGCGCGCCGCGGTGACCAGGTCACCGAGCACCGCCGACGCGGTGGGCGAACCACCGGCGCCCTTGCCCATGAACATCAGGCGCCCGGCATTTCGGGACTCGATGAAGATCGCGTTGTACGCACCCGGGATCGAGGCCAGCGGATGCGCCAGCGGCACCATGGTCGGGTGCACCCCCACAGCGATGGTGCCATCCTCGCTCAGCGCGCAGCGCGCCAGCAGTTTGATCACGCAGCCCATCTCCTTGGCCGCGTCGATGTCGGAGGCGGTCACCGAGGTGATGCCCTCACGAGTCACGTCGGCGAGTTTCACCCGGGAATGGAATGCCAGGCTGGCCAGGATCGCCGCCTTGGCGGCAGCGTCGAAGCCTTCGACGTCGGCGGTGGGATCAGCCTCGGCGTAGCCCAGGCGCTGGGCCTCGGCGAGCACCTCGGCGAAGTCGGCACCGTCGGTGTGCATCTTGTCGAGGATGAAGTTGGTGGTGCCGTTGACGATGCCCATCACCGTGGTCACCTCGTCGCCGACCAGTGATTCCCGCAGCGGACGAACGATCGGGATCGCGCCGGCCACCGCAGCCTCGAAGTAGACGTCGACGCCGGCCTCTTCCGCGGCGGAGTAGATGGTCGGCCCGTCCTCGGCGAGCAGGGCCTTGTTGGCAGTGATCACCGACGAGCCGGCGTTGATGGCGGCCAGAAGCAAGGTCCGGGCCGGCTCGATGCCACCCATCAACTCGATCACCAGGTCGACATCAGGGCGGGAAGCCAGCGAGAGCGCGTCATCGGTGAGCAGTTCCCGATCGATGCCGGGGCGCTCCTTGCCGAGGTTGTTGACCGCGATCCCCACCAGTTCCAGCGGACGTCCGATCCGGGCGCGCAGGTCCTCGGCCTGGGCCAACAGCTGGCGAGCCACCTGCGAACCGACTACGCCGCAGCCCAACAGCGCCACCTTCAGTGGCGTCGACTTGCCCATCTCATGCCTCGTTCTTCAGCCCGGCGTCGAGCGCCAGGAGATCGTCCATGGTTTCGCGTCGCAGCACCACAGTGGTGCGGCCATCACGGACCGCGACCACCGGTGGCCGCGGTGTGTGATTGTAGTTGCTGGCCATCGAGCGGCTGTAGGCACCTGAGGCCGGCACCGCCAGCAGGTCACCGATGCCGACATCGCTGGGCAGGAACTCGTGGCGCACCAGAATGTCGCCGCTCTCGCAGTGCAGACCGACCACGCGGGAGACCACCGGCTCGGCATCGGAGTCGCGGTTGGCCAACGCGGCCGAGTACTCCGCGGCGTACAGCGCCGGGCGAATGTTGTCGCTCATGCCACCGTCGACCGACAGATAGCGCCGCGCCAACCCCCCGCCGATGTCGACCGGCTTCACCGTGCCCACCCGGTAGACCGCCATCCCCGCGGGACCGACGATCGCCCGTCCGGGTTCCAGCGACACCTCCGGCGGGGTGAGTCCGAACGCGCGGCATTCGTGCTCAAGAATCTCGCGCAGACTGTCGGCGAGGTTCTCCACCGATTCCGGATCGTCCTCTTTGGTGTAGGCGATGCCGAAGCCGCCGCCCAGGTCGAGCTGAGGCATCTGGAGCCCGGTGGCTTCCTTGAACTGAGCGAACAGCTTCAACGTGCGTCGGGTGGCGACTTCGAAGCCGTGAGTGTCGAAGATCTGGCTGCCGATGTGGGAGTGAATGCCCAGCAGTTCCAAGTAGGGACTGTGATGGCAGCGGAACATGCCCACCAACGCTTGCCCTGCGGCCACCGAGAAACCGAACTTCTGGTCTTCGTGCGCGGTCGCGATGTACTCGTGAGTGTGCGCCTCGACGCCGGTGGTCACCCGGACCATCACCTTGGCCTTCACCCCGAGCTCGGCGCACAGTTCCTCCAGGCGGGTGATCTCGTCGGAGGAGTCGACGATGATCCGCCCTACGCCGCTGGTCAGCGCGAGCCGCAGTTCGTCCACACTCTTGTTGTTGCCGTGGTGACCGATCCGAGCCGGATCGAACCCTGCCCGTAGGGCAAGCACCAACTCGCCGTGGGAACACACATCCAGGTTGAGCCCTTCGTCGGCCACCCAGCCGGCCACCGTCGCGCTCAGGAATGCCTTACCGGCGTAGAACACCGTCCAGCCGGCGAACGCGTCACGCCAGGCCCGGGCCCGCTCGCGGAAGTCGACCTCATCCAACAGGTACAGCGGAGTGCCGTACTGCTCGACGATCTCAGTGAGCGGCAGGCCACCGACCTCGATCACACCGTCGGCATTGCGACCCGCGGTGGAACTCCACAGCTTGGTGGTGAGGGCGTTGACATCGTCAGGCCGCG
>JAJTBJ010000193.1 GCA_021286985.1 Propionibacteriales bacterium
CTGTTACGTCGGGGTTCTGTCCATGTTACGAAGCGGTTGCCTGGTGTTACAGGTCGGTTTCCGTCATGGGGAACTCATAGGTAGTTACCCGCTTGTTGCCTGGTGTGGGCACAGGGAGGGGACTAGGTTTGAGGCATGGCACCGATGGCCTCTCTCCCGGACTTCTAGGACGGGTGTGAGCCGCGGTGCCATTGCTATCCGCGCTTGTCAGCATAGATAAGCGCCTGAGCCCTTGGAGGTAGCCATGGACGTCCTGATCACCGGTCGTCACTGCCAGATCCCCGACGAGTTCCGCACCCGGGTGACCGAGAAGATCGCTGCTGTCGAGAAGCTCAAAGATCGCATCATTCGTGCCGAGGTTCAGGTGTCTGCACACGGTTCACGCCGTCAGCCGGGGGAGTCGACCCAGGTCGAGATCACCCTGCGCGGGCGGGGTCCGGTGATTCGCGCCGAGGCGTCGGCGGAAGACAAGACGGTGGCCTTCGATCACGCCATGGAGCGGCTGATGTCGCAGTTGCGGCGTGCGTCCGACCGGCGCAAGGCCCACCGCGGCCTGCGCGGGCAACTGCCCGCTGAGGACGTCGCGGCTGTCGCGGAGGCGGCGCCGGAACCCGACGAACCGCAGGTGCGCAATATCGCCGGACTCGAAGTCACTGGCGACGGTCCGCTGGTGGTGCGGGAGAAGCACTTCGATGCCACCCCGCTGACCTTGGCCCAAGCTTTGGATGAGATGGAGTTGGTCGGCCACGACTTCTTCATCTATGTCGACGCCGACACCGGCGCGCCCAGTGCGGTCTACCGCCGCAAGGCCTACGACTACGGGGTGATCCACCTGAAGCTGGAGGCCACGGCCTGATCTGTGCAGTGGGCCCGTCCGCACGGACTCGGTGATGAGCCGGGATTGCGAGCGGACGGGCCTCGCTGTCAGTGGGGTCTTCTAGGCTCGCGTAGGTGAACACCGTGTTGACCGCCGCCCAGGCGCGGCGGATCGCCTTGGCTGCCCAGGGATTTGGGCAGGACCGCGATCGGGTCGTGGGTGCGGCGCAGGTGCGGCGTGAACTGCGACGGCTCGGCCAGTTTCAGATCGACTCGGTGAACGTGTGCGTCCGGGCGCACTACATGCCCGCCTTTGCTCGGCTGGGGGCCTACGACCGCTCGCTGGTCGACGCGTTGACCAGCGCGAGCCCGCGCCGCGGCTACGAGTACTGGGGCCATGCGGCCTGCATTCTCGATGTCGAGTTGGAGCCCGCGCTGCGCTGGCGCACCCACGCCAGCCGCGCCAAGCCCTGGAAGGACGCGGCGGCGCTACTCGCCGCCAAGCCGGAGCTGATCGACAAGGTGCGCTCCCAACTGGCCGCCCGCGGGCCGCTGACCGCCCGCCAGGTGGAACACGATCAGGAACGTGAACCCGGCAGCTGGTGGAACTGGTCGGAGGTGAAGACCATCCTGGAATGGCTGTTCGTGATCGGTGAGGTGTCCAGTGCCGGCCGCAATACCTCCTTCGAGCGCCGTTATGCGCTGACCGAGCGGGTGCTGCCCGCACCGATTCGCAACACCGCCACGCCGAGCGAGGACGAGGCGCGGCTCACATTGGCCCGACGGGCTGCTGCCGCGCTGGGCGTGTTCACTGAGACCTGGTTGGCCGAGTACTTCTACACCGATCGCGCGGCGACGACCGCAGCGCTCGCGACGCTGATTGCCAACGGCGAGGTCGTCGACGTCTCCGTGCGGGGGTGGCGGCGGCCCGCCTATCTATGGGCGGATGCACGGCGTCCCCGCAGGGTCACCGGCGAGGCGCTGGTGGCGCCGTTCGACTCGTTGGTGTTCGACCGTGACCGGCTCGCCGAGACCTTCGGTGTCCAGTACAAGATCGGGCTGTACACGCCCAAGGAGCAGCGGGTTCACGGCTATTACGTCTATCTGTTCGTGATGGATGACCAGATCGTGGCTCGGGTCGATCTGAAGGCCGACCGCTTGGCCGGACGGCTGCTGGTGCAGTCGGCGTGGCTGGAGGACGGTGCCGCCGAGACCGAGACAGCGTCGCGGCTGGCGGGGGAGTTGCGCCGGATGGCCGACTGGTTAGGCCTCGGCGAGGTCGAGGTGCAGTCGGTCGGCACGCTGGCGTCCGCGCTGGCCCCGCATTGCCGGTGAGGTGATGGATCGGCGCTAGCCTGCCGCCCATGCGCAGAGCAGTGGTGGCCGGAGCGGTGACGGCAGTGGTGGGCTATACCGGCGCATTCGCCGTGGTGCTCACCGGCCTGCAAGGGGTGGGCGCCAGTCCGACGCAGGCGGCGTCCGGGCTGGCGGTGCTGTGTCTGACCATGGGCGTGGCCACGATCTTCCTCTCTGTTCGCCATCGGATGCCGATCACCATCGCCTGGTCGACGCCCGGCGCGGCGCTGCTGGCGTCCACTGGGGTACCTGAGGGCGGCTGGCCGGCGGCGATCTTCGCCTTCATCGTGGTGGGGCTACTGCTCCTGATCACCGGCCTGGTGCCGTGGCTGGGTCGGGTGGTGTCCTCCATTCCGACCGCGCTGGCCCAAGCCATGCTCGCCGGCGTGCTCGTACCGATCTGCTTGGCTCCGGTCAAAGGGGTGATCGTCAGCCCCTGGGTGGTGGCGCCGGTGCTGGTCGTGTGGCTGGCGATGCTGGCCTGGAAACCGAAGTGGGCTGCCGCGGTAGCGGTTGGTTTGGCGTTGGTGATCGCCGTCTTCGCGGTGGCCGCCGGTCCCGGATTGGGCTCCCTGCCCGCGCCCGGCACGCCCCTGGAGCTGGTGATGCCGCAGCTATCGATCTCGGCGGTGATCGGGATCGCCCTGCCACTGTGGTTGGTCACCATGGCCTCCCAGAACATCCCGGGGGTGGCGGTGCTGGGCACCTACGGCTTTCGGGCACCGTGGCGCTCGGCGCTGGTGACCACCGGGTTGGGCACCGTCGTGGGCGCCCCGTTCGGCGGGCACGCGATCAACTTCGCCGCGATCAGCGCGGCCCTTGCTGCCTCTCCCGACGCCGGTGAGGAGCCGTCCGGACGGTGGCGTGCGGCCGTGGTGGCCGGCGTCGGCTACCTCATCTTCGGGGGTGTCACCGCCACGGTGACGGCTTTGGTGTTCACCGGGCCGCCGGGGCTGCTGCAGGCCGCTGCCGGGGTGGCGCTGCTGGGCACGTTGGGGTCATCGCTGTTGGGCGCGATCGCGGAGGCCGAGGGGCGTGAGGCCGCCGTCGTCACTTTCCTGGTGGCCGCCTCGGGCATCAGCGTGTTCGGTATTGGTGCTGCCTTCTGGGCGCTGGCGGCCGGTCTTGTCGTCCGCTGGGTCGTGGTGGAAGTACGGGCCCGACTGGCGCATTAGCCCTGGTGTTCTGGTTACGGACGCCCGCTGCCGTCCGGTGTGGCCAAGGGGTACTGTTACGCCACCTTCACATGGGGTGATTAAGGTCAGCGCCGTCACTCGCCCCCGGGAAGTCACAATCGACTCTGACGAGAAAGAAGCGTGGTAATGCGCATTACCAAGACTTTGACCCTGGCGGCATCGGTGGCCGCCCTCGCCCTGGCCTTCGCCGGTTGCGCCGGCCCGGCCACCCCGTCCGCTCCCGCGAGCAGCGCTGCGGCCGTCGACTACAAGCTGGTCACCCCGGGCACGCTCACTGTGTGCTCCGACGTGCCCTACGCCCCCTTCGAGATCGAGGACGCCACCAGCCCGACCGGCTACAGCGGCTTCGACATCGAGGTGATGGACGCGCTGGCCAAGAAGCTGGGTCTGACTTTGAAGGTGATCGACTCCGACTTCGACGCGCTGCAGTCGGGCACCGTGCTGGTCGCCAACCAGTGCGACGTGGCCGCTTCGGCGATGACCATCACCGATGAGCGTAAGAAGAACCTCGACTTCACCGACGCCTACTACGACTCGCTGCAGTCGCTGCTGGTGAAGACCGACTCCGGCATCACCAACCTGGCTGGCACTGCGGGTAAGACCATCGGTGTGCAGAAGGGCACCACCGGCAAGTCGTACGCGACGAAGAACGCTCCCAAGGACGCCAAGATCGTCGACTTCCCGTCGGACGGCGAGTTGTGGCCGGCGATCCAGGCCAAGCAGATCGACGC
>JAJTBJ010000194.1 GCA_021286985.1 Propionibacteriales bacterium
CCAGCGGTCTGAGCGCACCCGGTACCACAGGAAGCCGCCGCGGATCAGCATGAAGGTGCTGAACGCCAGCCACAGCGCCACCAGGCCGGACGGCGCCCCGGCCGCGATCAACGAGTCACTGTTCAGCCGCACCACGGCCACCACTGGCAGGTAGAGCGCCAACGTGGCGGTCATCGCTCCAGCCAGCCAGCGACCGTCACCGGCGCCGATCAGCACGCCATCGACGACGAACACCAGTCCGGCCAGCCACCCGGCAGCCCCCACCACCAGCAGCCCGGACGCCACCGCCGCCCGCACCGCGGGATCGGGGGTGAACAGCACCGGCAGCACCGGCGACAGCGCGGCCAACACCAGCCCCAAGCCCAGTCCGCCCCAGCCACCCCAACGCACCATGATGGACGTCGCCGCGCGCGCCGCCGCCGCATCGCCAGCCCCCAGCGCCTTGCCGGTCAACGCCTGCGCGGCGATCGCCAGCGCATCGAGGGCGAAGGCCTGAAACGTCCAGATCGTCGAGGTCACCTGATAGGCGGCCAGACTCACATCCCCCAGCCCGGCGGCCACCCAGGTGGTGACCAGCAGGATGCTGCGCAGCGCGATCGTCCGCACCAGCAGCGGCACCCCGGCCACCGCGGCCCGCAGCACCCCCACCACCTGCGGACGCAACGACGCCCGCTCCCGCAACGCCCGCCGCACCAGCACGGCGACCAGGCCGGTCGCCATCGCCGTCTGGGCGATCACCGTCCCCCAGGCCGAACCGGCGATCCCCCAGCCAAGCCCGAGCACGAAGATCAGGTTCAACGCCAGATTCAGCGCGAACCCGGCCACCGAGGCGATCAGCGGAGTGCGGGTGTCTTGAAAGCCACGCAGCCCACCGGTGGCCGCCAGCGCGACCAACATGGACGGCAGCCCGATCGCCGAGATCCGCAGGTAGATCGTGGCCTGAGCCACCACGGCACCGGACGCCCCAAAAGCCGCGCACAGCGGCTCAGCGGTGGAGGCGACCATCACCGCGACCACCACCCCGAGACCCAGGGCTAACCAGCTGCCGTCCAGCCCGGCCGTGGCTGCAGCCCGGACCGCACCAGCGCCCACCTGGCGCGCCACGATCGAGGTGGTGCCGTAGGCGAGGAAGACGAACAGGTTGGCGGCGGTGAGCAGGATCGCCGATGCCACCCCGAGCCCGGCCAGCGGCGCCGTACCGAGGTGTCCGATGATCGCGGTGTCGGCCAGCAGGAAGAGCGGTTCGGCCACCAATGCCAAGAACGCCGGCAGCGCCAACGCCACGATCTGGCGGTGGAGGGGTTCCGGCGTGGTCACCGGGCAAACCTAACCCGCACCCCGCCGGGCCGAACTACATTGAGACGCATGCCCGGCAGTTACGATCCCACCCAACGCGTCCCCGGCCCGGAGGCCGCCCTGACCATGCTCGGACTGGCTCTCGGCCTGGTGGTCGGGCTGTTCCGACCGGAATGGGCGATCGGGGCCGCCATCGGCGGCGCGTTGCTGATCGTGCTCGGGGTGCTGGTCAAGAAGACCCCCACCCGACTGGCCGGACGCCTGGGGCTCGGCCTGGCGGTCGGCGCGGTCGTGCTGTTCGCCCTGGTCAGCCTCAACGTGCTGACCCCGCCCGGACGCTGAGACCGGGTCAGGCCCGAGTGAAGATCAGCATCGTGTACGGCGCGATCGCGATCTCCGCGCTCGCCGGCAACCCGTCGTAGCCGCTCGGCTCGGCCACCACGTCCGTGCTGGGGTGATCGCCGAAAGCATCGGAATAGACCCGGGCGTCGGAGTTGAAGATGCACCGCCACTGCCCTGCCGCCGGGAAGCCGATCCGATAGCCGCCCCGTTCGGTGGCCGACAGGTTCGCCACCACCACGACGTCGTCGCCGACACCGTGATCGCGCCAGCGGTGGAACGCCAGCAGGTTGGCGGCATCGTTGTTGTGGAAGACGTTGATGCCGCCACCAGTGAGGCCGGCGCTGCACCCGTCCCGATCGAGCCGTAGCCGAATCAGGTCCCGATAGAGCCGGACGATGCCGTGGAAGTTCTCGTCTTGGGCCCAATCCAGGGCGACCGTGTCACGGAACCAGCCGCCTTCGAGGAACTCCTGGCCTTGGAAGAGCATCGGAATGCCGGGCGCGGTCAGCACCAGCCCCGCCCCCAGGGTGGACCGCTTCTGGGCGTAGTAGCCGGTCGGATCACCGGCATCGATCTCCTGCGGCACGCGAGCCTTGCCGTTGGCGACCTCGTCGTGACTCTCGGTGTAGACCACTCGGGCGAAGGCGTCGCCGTAGGAGTAGCTGATCGCCTCGGCGACCTCGTTGGTGGAGCGGTAGGCGTCATCGGCCGCGATCACCGCCTCGCGCACCGGATGGACGAACTGGGCGTCCCATTGGGCATGGAACGCAGCCCCGTTCGGGCCCGGATCGCTGACCGCCGGATTGGAATGCAGATCCTCGGCGACCAGGATCTTGCGCGGGTACTTGGCGCGCACCTCGGTGTTGATCCAGTGGCACAGGCTCCAGCCTTCGGGAATGTTCATCTCACCGGCATCGACGCTGCGCATGTAGGGGGTCATGTCGTAGCGCAGCCCGTCGAGGTGGAAGTTCTCCAGCCAGCCCAGCGCGTTGTCGCGAATGAACTGCCGCACCTCGCCGCGTCCGTAATCAGGACGGGTATCGCCCCAGGGGGTGGCCGAGCGCCAGTCGTTGAAGAAGTAGATGCCGCCCTTGCCGTTCTCGGACCAGCCGTCGAACTGCCACAGGTTCAAGTCGCTGGGGCCGAAGTGGTTGTAGACGACGTCCTGAATGACGGCCAGGCCAGCGGCGTGGGCGGCCTTCACCAGGCGCTTCAAGGCGTCCGGACCGCCGTAGGCGCTCTCGACGGCGAAGATGTGCGCCGGGTTGTAGCCCCACGACACATCGCCGGCGAACTCGGCCACCGGCATCAGCTGGATCGCGTTCGCGCCGAGGGCGACCACGTGCGACAGCCGGGTGGCGAGCTCGTCCAGATCGGCCACCTGACCGTCGGCGGTCGCCGCGAACGTGCCGGTGTGCAGTTCGTAGATCACCAGTTCGTTGAGCGTGGGTGGGGTGAAGTCGTCGCCGTCCCACTCGAAGGCGGAGTGGTCGTAGATGACACCATTGCCGACCGAGTTGGTCACCTGGGCGGCGTAAGGGTCGACCCGTTCGATCCGGTTGCCGGCGTTGGTGAGGACGAAGCGGTACTCCTGGCCGGCCGCCGCACCCGGCACGAAGCCGTACCAGTAGCCGCCGAGTTCGCTGGCCAACGGAATGCCGGCGGCGTCCCAATCGACGAAGTTTCCGGTCACCGCCACGGTCTCGGCGTGCGGCGCCCAGACCCGAAAGCCCACGCCATCGTCGACGACGATCGCGCCCATCCCGGTCAACGGTTCACTCATTGTCCACCCCCTTCGATCGTCATCAACCTACCCAGGCCGACGCCTCAACGCTGGCGGCCGTAGCAGACCTCGCCATTGCTCTGGTCGAGCGAGGTGAGACAGAGGTAGCCGCCGTCGGGGTCGATCCGCCACTGAAAGGTGCGGGTTCCCGGCTGGGCACTGTGCTGCCAGGACTGCCAATCGGACTGACCCGCTGCCCGGTGCAGCCCTGATCGTTGGGACGCGTCCAGGGTCAGCCGGGCGCCATCGGTGGTCGCGACACCCTCGTCATCGAAGAAGTAGCCGTCCAGATAGGGCGCGAGGTTGACCAGGGTGGCGTCGGTGAAGGTGCCGTTGGCATTGATGGTCAGGTTTTCGCCCGACCCCGAACTGAACTGGGTGTTGCCGGCCGAATCCACCCAGCTCTGGCTACCACTTCCCACCATCCATTCGCCCACCACCTGCGGGTCCGGCGGGACGGCCGGCGGCCGGGGTGCTGCCGCGCCGCCGGGAAGCAGCACTGTGCAACTGGAGGTGGCCAGCACCAGCATGACCAGGGCTGCCAGCCGGCTGGCGGTTCGGTAGGGTCGCGGCCGGATCGCCGCAACGGGTCGTCGAGGAGATTCGCTCATTGTTCACTCCTGGCTCAGGCAGGGAACGTGTCCGGATCCCTGCGACGAAGCCCGCACAGCCAC
>JAJTBJ010000195.1 GCA_021286985.1 Propionibacteriales bacterium
TGTGCAGGAAGTTGCAGCCCTTCACCCCGTCCAGCTCCTCGGTGAGGGTGATCCGCGCACCGGTCTCGGCGGCGATCTGCTGAGCGGACGCGATCACCGACGCCGGCGGCAGCAGCTTGGACGGTGCCACGATCCGTACGTCCATGCCGAGCAGCGCGCCGCCGATCAGCAGCGAGCAGCCGACGTTGAAGCGGGCATCGCCCACGTAGGCGAACGAGATGTCGTGATCGTCCTTACCGGACGACTCGCGCATGGTGAACATGTCGCACAGGCTCTGGGTGGGGTGCCACTCGTCGGTGAGGCCGTTCCACACCGGCACCGAGGAGTACTTCGCGATGGTTTCCACGGTGGTCTGCTTGGCGCCGCGGTACTGGATGCCGTCGAACAGTCGCGACAGCACCCGGGCGGTGTCGGCCGGCGATTCCTTGTGCCCCAACTGCGAGGAGTTGCCGTCCATCTGGGTGACGTGCGCGCCCTGATGATGAGCGGCCACCTCGAACGCCGATCGGGTGCGCGTGGAGGTCTTCTCGAAGATCAGCGCGATGTTGGCGCCGGTCAGCCGCGGCACTTCGGTGCCCGCCGTGCGGGCAGCCTTCAGCTCAGCGGTCAGGTCGAGCAGGTGATGCCACTCGGCCGGACTGAAATCCACTTCCTTCAGGAAATGACGACCACGAAGGTTCACGCCCAGGCTCCTTTTCGCCGATCCGGTAGGAGCACTCTGCCAGGTTTTGGACGTCGGCACCGGCTCGGGGAGGTGGCTTCGAACGGGATTGGCTCGCCGCAGCCAGCGCATCGTGCCAGCATGGAGCCATGTTCGCGAGATTCTTCGCCAGCGCCGCCGCGCTCGGCGTGGCCACTTGGCTGGTTCCCGGGATTCACACCGGCATCAGCGATACCTGGACGAAGGTCTGGACGGTGGCCGCGGTCGCGGTCATCTTCGGCATCGTCAACTCCGTGGTGAAGCCCCTGTTCAAGTTCGCCACCGCGCCGCTGATCTTCTTCTCCCTCGGGCTGTTCCTGCTGGTCATCAACGCGCTGCTGCTGATGCTGGTCTCCTGGATCGCCGGCATGCTCGGGCTGTCGTGGCAGGTGGTCGATTGGCCGGCCGCCTTCTGGGGCGCCCTGATCGTCTCGGTGGTGAGCTTCGTCCTCAACGCCTTCTTCAAGAAGGGCGAAGAGCACCGGTGACCGCTTCTCCCCAGATCATGTTCGTCTGCTGGGGCAATATCTGCCGCTCGCCGATGGCCGAAATGATCGCCCGCGCCTGGGCGATCCGCGAGGACGTCCACGGCGTCACGTTCACCAGTTCCGGTGTCTCCGCCGAGGAGTCCGGCAACCCGATGGATCCCCGCGCGGTCGCCGTTCTGAAAGACGCCGGCTACCCGATCGGCCCCCACACCGCCCACCGGGTGACCGCCCAGGAGGTCGACGACGCAGATCTGGTGATCGGCATGGAGAGCCTGCATCTGACCAAGCTGCGGCAACTGGCCCCGCACGCCGACCACCTCTACCTGCTGACCGACTTCGACCCGGACGCCG
The DNA here is from genome assembly GCA_021286985.1 of Propionibacteriales bacterium. Classification (GTDB taxonomy): domain Bacteria; phylum Actinomycetota; class Actinomycetes; order Propionibacteriales; family Propionibacteriaceae; genus Propionicimonas. The sequence continues at coordinate 1,540 of JAJTBJ010000195.1, forward strand.
TGCCGGGCTCCGAGATCGAGGACCCCTGGTACGGCGACGACAGTGATTTCGTCGTCACGCTGCACCAGATCGAGGCCGCTATGCCCGAGGTGATGAAACGGGCTCGCGAACTGGTCAGCTGAGGGCTGATCAGGCAAATCGGCGCCCACGCGGAACGGTGGCACCCGCGGAACTGGTGCCACGTGGCAGGCTGTAGCCATGCACATCCTCGTTGTGGACGACGATCAGGCGGTTCGGGATTCCCTGGCCCGCTCTTTGCGCTATTCGGGGTACGAAGTCACCACTGCCAATGACGGCGTCGATGCGCTGGCACGGTTGAGTTCTCTGCGTCCCGACGCGGTGATCATGGACGTGATGATGCCGCGGCTGGACGGGCTGGAGACCACCCGCTCACTGCGCGCGTCCGGCAACGACGTGCCGATCCTGGTCCTCACCGCCCGCGACGCCGTCGGCGATCGTGTGGACGGCCTGGACGCCGGTGCGGACGACTACATGGCCAAGCCGTTCTCCTTCGACGAGTTGCAGGCGCGGCTACGCGCGTTGACCCGGCGGGTGCGTCCCGGCGCTGAAGCCGAAGGCACCGAGCTGTTGAGCTTTGCCGACCTCAGCCGCGATCTGCAGACCCGCGAGGTCAGCCGCGGCAGCCGTCGGATCAGCCTGACCCGTACCGAGTTCGCCCTGCTGCAGACCTTCCTGGAAAACCCCCGACGGGTGCTCGAGCGCTCCTGGCTGCTGAATGAGGTGTGGGGCTTCGACTTCCCCACCACCGCCAACTCGTTGGAGGTGTACATCGGCTATCTGCGCCGCAAGACCGAGGGTGAGGGCGAAACCCGCCTGATCCATACCGTGCGCGGCATCGGTTACGTGCTGCGCGAGACCCCGCCGTGATCCGCTGGGTCCGCTCCGTCCTCTCGGTCACGAACCGGCCGCTGCACGACCGGTTGATGGCGCTGATCTCGGCGGCGGTGGCTTCGGCCGTCGCCATCACCGGCATCGCGGCCTACCTGATCACCACTTTTGCGATCTACGACCAGATGGACCGCGAGCTGTTGGCGGTGGCCGATCTGACCGGCAAGTGGATCGCCGGCGACGCCGAGTCTTTGGGCGGGCTGAACAGTGAGGCGCTGGCTACCGCGAACGTGACCATGATGCTGGTGCGCGCCGACGGACAGACCTTCACTCCTGAAGGCGACGGCGTGAAGCTGCAGTCCACCTCCGTCGAACTCGCCATCGCGCGCACCCAGATGGGCACCTCCGCCCGCACCGGCGTGGCCTCGGACGGGCAGAGCTACCGGATCGTCGCCGTGCCGTTCGCCGACCTGCCGCCGGGGGCGACCAGCCCGGTGTACTACGCGCTGGTGATGGGCCGCCCGATGGCGCCCAACGATCAGATTCTGCGCATCCTGGCGTTCTCGCTGCTCACCTTCGGCCTGCTCGCGGTGCTGCTGGCCGGCGCGATCGGCTGGGTCATCGCCCGCTCGGGCCTGCGACCGATCCAGCGGCTGACCGAGGCCGTCACCCGGGTCACCGAGACCGATCAGTTGCAGCCCATCGAGCCTGGCGGCGGCGATGAGCTGACCGACCTCACCGGCGCGTTCAACACGATGATGCGCTCGCTGTACTCGTCGCGGGAGCGGCAGCGACGGCTGATCGCCGACGCCGGCCACGAACTGCGGACGCCGCTGACGTCGCTGCGCACCAATGTCGAACTGCTGATCGCCGACGAGCGCCAAGGCATGCTGCCCGAGGGTGCGCGCGCCGAGATCCTGCGCGACATCGCCGCCCAGTTGGGCGAGTTCACCCAGCTGATCGGCGACCTGGTGCACCTGTCGCGCGACGAGAAGGTGGAGGCGCACCCCGAGCCGATCGACCTGCGCGACGTGGTGAACAACGCGGTCACCCGCGCCAAGCGCCGCGGACCCGGCCTGATCTTCGACGTGGAGACCGAGCCGCTGTACCTGGTTGGCGAGCCCGACAGCCTGGAGCGGGCGATCACCAACCTGCTCGACAACGCGGTGAAGTTCTCCCCGCCGGGCGGACGAATCAAGGTGCGCCTGGTCGGCGACCGGTTGCGCATCTCCGATGAGGGGCCCGGCATCGCCGAGGCCGACCTGCCGCACGTGTTCGACCGGTTCTACCGCTCTGACAAGGCCCGCACCACCCCTGGCTCCGGCCTGGGCCTGTCGATCGTGGCTCAGACGATCAAGTCCCACGGCGGCTGGGTGAAGGCCGGACGCGCCGCCAGCGGCGGTGCGGAGTTCACCGTCCGCCTGCCGGGGAGCGCCGAGCCGCTGGACAGCCCGTCCGACACCACCGGCGGCATCCCGGCTGTCACCGAGTAATCCGCGCGTTCGGCGAGGTCAGCGACCCCGAGGTGTTGACACGCTCGCTGCTCAACCAGCGGGGGCAAGGTGGGCCGGTCGGGGCCCTTGGGCCCAGCCCGTCGAAACCCTTGGGTAGAGCCCGTCGAAACCCGGCCCGGGGCGGAG
>JAJTBJ010000196.1 GCA_021286985.1 Propionibacteriales bacterium
AAAAATATTCGGACGTTGTCCTGCTCTCAGTGGGACATCAGGAACCGTCCCCGATGTCCCATTCGGAAGTTGTCTTGCTCTCAGTGGGACATCAGGAACCGTCCCCGGTGTCCCACTGCGCCAGTGACTCGGCGGCCCTCACCGGGACACCGGGGACGGTTCCTCGCGTCCCACCGCGGTCAGCGGGGCTCAAACGGCGGCGCGAACCACCTGCCGCATCAAGGGGACGCCGGGGCGGTAGGCGAGGTGCAGGTGGCTGGGGGCGTTCAGCACGACCAGATCAGCGCGGGCGCCGAGGCGCAGGTGGCCGACGTCGGTGCGCTGCAGCGACCAGGCACCACCTTGGGTGGCGGCGTGCAGGGCCTCGGTCGGGGTGAGCCCCATCTCCCGGACGGCCAGGGCGATGCAGAACGACATCGAGGAGGTATACGACGTGCCCGGGTTGCAGTCGGTGGCGATGGCCACCCGCACCCCCGCGTCGAGCAGGCGACGGGCGTCCGGGTAGGGGTGCCGGGTAGAGAACTCCACCCCCGGCAGCAGGCCCGCCACCACTCCGGTCTCGGCCAGGGCGGCCACATCAGCATCGCTGAGATAGGTACAGTGATCAGCCGCGGCGGCGCCCACCTCGCAGGCCAGTTGGACGCCCGGCCCGTAGCCCAGTTGGTTGGCATGGATCCGGGGTAGCAACCCGGCAGCCTGACCGGCGCGCAGCACCGTCCGAGCCTGGTCGGCGTCGAAGGCACCGGTCTCGCAGAACACGTCGATCCACTTCGCGTGCGGCGCGCAGGCCTCGAGCATCGCCCCGGTGACCAGGGCGATGTACGCGTCCGGGTCCACCCCGGACGGCACCACGTGCGCCCCCAAGTAGGTGGTTTCGGGCGTCAGCGCCGCCGCCACTTCCAGCAGTCGCGCCTCGGTGGCGACGTCCAGCCCGTAACCGGACTTGATCTCAACGGTGGTGGTGCCCTGGGCGCGCAGTTCCGCCAGCCGCGCCTCGGCCCCGGCGGCCAACTGCTCGGTGGACGCCGCCCGCGTCGCGGCCACGGTGGTGCGAATGCCGCCGGCTTCATACCGACGTCCGGCCATACGCGCGGCGAACTCCTCGGCGCGATCGCCGGCGAAGACCAGGTGGGTGTGGGAGTCGACGAAGCCGGGAATCACCGCGGCGCCGTCGGCTTCGATCACCTCATCGGCTGCGGGGGTATCGGCGGACGCACCCACCCAAGCCACCCGACCGTCATCGATCACCAGCCCGGCGTCGCGGCGGATCGGCTGGTCGTCGTCCCACGTGACCAGTTCGCCGATGCCCCGAATCGCGGTGCTCACACCCGACTCCACAGCTCGTCGATCACCGCGGTCAGCTCGCCGGCCACCTGCTCAGGGTCGAGGTCGGACGGCGGCAGCACCGCAGCGGCACCTGCAGCCCACAGCGGTTCGCTCACGCCAGCAGTCTGCACCGAGGCGCGCAGTTCACGGCGCAATTGGCCCGCGTCCGCGAAGCCCAGGCTGGCATGGCCGTCGAGACCAGCGGCGGCCCACAGCTGCTCGGCGTCCCAGCCGTCGCGGCGCCCGGACGCCAATCGCTCGTGCATGGCCAAGGCGCGGGCCTCGGCAAACGGATCGATCACCGTCTGGGAGTCGCTGCCCACGGTGATCGTGGCCCCGGCCTGGCGCAGGGTCAGGCTCGGTCCGATGCCGTCGGCGAGTTCGGCCTCGGTGGTCGGACAGAAGCAGACGTTGGCTCGAGCTTCACCCAAGACGGCGATGTCGGCGGCACTCAGGTGAGTGGCGTGGACGGCAGTCGCCCGCGGCGACCACACCCCTGCCTCGGCCAGCAACTGCACCGGGGTGCGTCCGGTGGCCGCCAGGCAATCGGCGTTCTCGGCCGGCTGCTCGGAGACATGGACGTGCAACGGCGCGTCCGGCAGCGTGGCGACCACCGCGGCGAACTCCTCGCTCGGCACCGCGCGAACCGAGTGGATCGCGGCGCCGACGACCACCAGCGGATCGCCGGCGTAGCGGGCGGCCAGCGCCAGCGTCCGCTGCTGCCAGGCGTCGAGGTCGGCATCGACGAAGCGTCGCTGCACCGGGCTCAGCTCGGCCGCACCGAAGCCGGCGCGGGCGTAGCGGGTGTGCAGCAGGCAGATCCGCAGCCCCACCGCCCGGGCGGCCTCGATGACCGCTTCGGCCATCGCGTTCGGGTCGTCGTACGGGGCTCCGTCCGGCCGGTGATGCAGGTAGTGGAACTCCCCGACCGACTCATAGCCGGCCAGCCGCATTTCGGCGAAGGTCGCCTTCGCCAGCCGGTAGTAGCTGTCGGGATCGAGCGCGCCGGCCACCGCGTACATGCCATCCCGCCAGCCCCAGAAGTCCGCGCCGCCCGCACGCCTCCCCCGCAGCGCCCGGTGGAAGGCGTGCGAGTGGCAGTTGGCGAAAGCCGGAAAGCTCAACTCAGCCAAGGTCGGTCACCACCTTCTTCAGCGCGGCCACCCCGGCGTTGATGTCGTCCGGCGTCGCGGTCTCCTCAGGTGCATGCGAGACGCCGGTCGGGTTGCGGACGAACAACATCGCGGTGGGCAGCTTGGCGGCCAGAATGCCCGCGTCGTGCCCCGCCCCGGTGGCCAGGACGGGCGCGTCGAGCAGCGCGGCGATCCGGTGCCGCAGCCCGGCATCGAAGTGCACCGCCGGGGTGGTCGACTCTGCGGCGAGCTCCACCGACACCCCGTCGGCGGCAGCAGCAGCTTCAGCGCGGGCGATCAGCCCGCTGACCAGGGATTCGAGTTCGACATCGGTCTCGGCGCGGGCGTCCAGCCAGGCGGTGACCCGCGACGGGATCGAGTTGGTGCTGCCCGGATCGACCTGCACCCGCCCCAGGGTGGCCCGCTGGCCGCCGGCGGTGGCCAGCTCCCGCGCCGCGAGGACGGTGGCTGCGTAGGTGAGCATCGGGTCGTGCCGGTCGGCCATCGCGGTGGCCCCGGCGTGATTGCCCTGGCCGCAGAAGTCGAGGCGGTAGCGGCCGTGTGGCCAGATGGCGCTGGCCACCCCCACCGCGGCCTCGTTCGGTGCCAACCAGCGGCCCTGTTCGACGTGCAGCTCGACGAAGCGACCGATCCGGCCCAGCCAGGACGCCGGCCCCACCGCCCGCGGGTCGCGGCCCTGGGCGGCCATCGCCTCGGCGAGCGTGGTGCCGTCCTGGTCGCGCAGCGCGAGCGCCTTCTCAGGGGTGATCGCGCCGCCGACCAGTCGTGAGCCGATGCAGGCCACCCCGAAGCGGGCGCCCTCCTCGTCGGTGAAGTTCGCCACCGCGATCGGACGCGACGGCCGCCAGCCGGACGCCTGCAGCTCGGCCACCACGGCCAGCGCTGAAGCCACCCCCAGCGGTCCGTCGAGCGGGCCGCCTTGATAGACCGAGTCGAGATGGGAGCCGATCAGCAGCGCGTCGCCGGCCCCAGATTCCCCAGCCCACCAGGCGATCTGGTTGCCGTTGCCGTCCTCTTCCAGCGCCAAGCCCAGCGCGGACGCCTGCCCGGCGAACCACTCGCGCAACGCCATCGTGGATGCGTCCCACGCCAGGCGGGTGTAGCCGCCGGCGGCGGTGCGTCCGATCGCCTCGATCTCGGCGAGCAGTTCGTTGGCGCCCACCTCAGCGCTCCATCATCGGAATGCGCACGCCGCGCTCGCGGGCCACCTCGATCGCCCGGTCGTAGCCGGCGTCGACGTGCCGCATCACCCCGGTGCCGGGATCGTTGACCAACACCCGGGCGATCTTCTCCGCGGCCAGTTCGGTGCCGTCGGCGACGATCACCTGACCGGCGTGAATGGAGCGTCCGATGCCCACCCCGCCGCCGTGATGGATCGACACCCAGGTGGCACCGGAGGCGGTGTTGAGCAGGGCGTTCAGCAGCGGCCAGTCGGCCACCGCGTCGGTGCCGTCTGCCATGGCTTCGGTCTCGCGGTAGGGGGAGGCGACCGACCCGGAGTCGAGGTG
>JAJTBJ010000007.1 GCA_021286985.1 Propionibacteriales bacterium
TTGCGGACGCCGCGCATCGTCATGCACAGGTGCTCGCACTCGATCACCACGATCACTCCGCGGGCGCCGAGATGCTCGACCAAGGCGTCGGCGACCTGGGAGGTCAGCCGCTCCTGCACCTGCGGACGTTTGGCGAAGGCGTCGACCAGCCTGGCCAGTTTGCTCAGCCCGGTGATTCGTCCCTTGCTCGGGATGTAGCCGACGTGCGCCACCCCGGTGAACGGCAGCAGGTGATGCTCACAGGTGCTCCAGACCTCGATATCGCGCACCAGGACCATCTCGTCGTGGCCGAGATCGAAGGTTGTGGCGAGCACCTCGGCCGGATCAGCCTGCAGGCCGGTGAACATCTCCGCGTACGCCCGAGCCACCCGCGACGGGGTGTCGATCAGGCCATCACGGGTGGGATCCTCACCGATGGCGATCAGGATCTCCCGAACCGCGGCGGCAATCCGCTCTTGGTCGACGGCCATGGTTCAGCCCTGCGGCGGGTTCGACGGCGGACCACCGATGCCCTGATCTCCGGGCACCAGCGGCGGGTAGGGCGCCGGAGCGGCCGGCGGCAGCGGATAGCCGGGGCTGACCGGGGCCAGCGCCGGCTCAACCGGAGCCGGGCGCTCCGGCGGATCCACCGGCGGGATCTCACTGGGCTTGCGAGTCTCCGAACCGGTCCACGCCGGACGCTTGGGCCACCGCTTCAGCGGCTCGAAGATCTTGGCCACCTGCTCCTTGTCGAGGGTCTCCTTCTCGAACAACTGACGCACCAGCTCATCCAGCACCTCGCGGTTGGTGGTGAGCACGTCGAATGCCTCCTGGTGGGCGGTCGAGATCAGCTTCGCCACCTCGGCGTCCACCTGCCCGGCGATCGCCTCGGAGTAGGTGCGCGAAGAGCTGCCGTAGTCCATGCCCAGGAACGGTTCACGGTCGCCGGCGCCGTAGCGCACCGCGCCGAGGGACTCGGTCATGCCGAACTCGGTGACCATCGCGCGGGCCAGCTTGGTGGCCTTTTCGATGTCATTGCTGGCGCCGGTGGTGGGATCGTGGAAGACCAGCTCCTCGGCGGCACGTCCACCCAGCATGTAGGCCAGCTGGTCGAGCAACTCGCCGCGGGTCTGGGAGTACTTGTCGTCGTCGGGCATCACCATGGTGTAGCCCAGCGCACGTCCACGCGGCAGGATCGTCACCTTCTGCACCGGGTCGGTGCCCGGCATCGCCGCCGCCACCAACGCATGTCCGCCCTCGTGGTAGGCGGTGATCAGCAGCTCGCGCTCGTTCATCACCCGGCTGCGCTTCTGTGGGCCGCCGATCACTCGGTCGATGGCCTCGTCCAGCTGCGGCTTGCCGATGAACCGCAGGTTCATCCGGGCGGTCAGCAGCGCGGCCTCGTTCAGCACGTTGGCCAGGTCGGCGCCGGTGAACCCCGGAGTGCGCTTGGCCACGCTGGACAGGTCGACGTCGGTGCCGATCGGCTTGTTGGCGGCGTGCACCCGCAGGATCTGCAGGCGGCCCTTCATATCGGGAGCCTCCACCGGGATCTGTCGATCGAAGCGGCCTGGACGCAGCAGCGCCGGATCCAGCACATCTGGCCGGTTGGTGGCCGCGATCAGCACCACCCCACCACGGACGTCGAAGCCGTCCATTTCGACCAGCAACTGGTTCAGGGTCTGTTCGCGCTCGTCATGTCCGCCGCCCATACCCGCACCGCGGTGGCGTCCGACAGCATCGATCTCGTCGATGAACACGATCGCCGGAGCCGCCTCCTTGGCCTGCTCGAACAGGTCGCGCACCCGGGAGGCGCCGACACCGACGAACATCTCCACGAAGTCCGAGCCCGAGATCGAGAAGAACGGCACCCCGGCCTCGCCGGCCACCGCACGGGCCAGCAGCGTCTTGCCGGTTCCCGGCGGACCGTAGAGCAGCACGCCCTTGGGGATCTTCGCCCCCACGGCGGTGAACTTGGCCGGCTCGGAGAGGAACTCGCGGATCTCCTGCAGTTCCTCGATGGCCTCCTCACACCCGGCCACATCGGCGAAGGTGGTCTTGGGAGTGTCCTTGCTGGCCAACTTGGCTTTCGATTTGCCGAAGCCGAGCACCCGGTTACCGCCACCTTGGACGTTGTTGAGCATGATGAAGAACAAGATGCCCAGGATCAGGAACGGCAGCACGCTGAACAGGAAGGTGCTCCAGAAGTTCGGCTGCGGCGGCTCGGAGGTGTAGGTGTCCAGGGTGTGCGCAGCCATCCGCTGGTTGAGCCGGTCGATGATCTGCTGGTTCTGCGGCGGGATCCAGGTCGACCGCACCTTGACCGGCGGGTTGTCCTTGGTGGTCACCTTGATCGTCTGGTCACCGTCGTTGATGATCACTTCCGCCAGCGGGGTGTCGGAGTTGATCAGTGCGACGACTTCAGAGGTCGGCTTGGCGACGAAGCCGTTGGCGTTGCTGTAGGCCTCGACAGCGATCGCGATACCCAAGAAGCCCAGGATGATCCAGAGGATCGGGGATCGCAGGATCCGGGAGAAGTTCATGGTCAGCTTTCGTCGAACCGTTGGTCACGGGCAAGTAGGACGATACCGAACCCGGCAACTCCCGTAGGCGTCAGCTGTAGACGTGAGGGGCCAGAATGCCGACATCCCGCAGGTTTCGGTACCGGCCGGAATAATCCAGGCCGTAGCCGACAACAAACTGGTTGGGCAGGTCGAAGCCGATGTACTTCACGTCGACCTGGATCTTCATGGCGTCCGGCTTGCGGAACATGGTCATGATCTCCAGGCTCGCCGGATTGCGGGAGGCGAGGTTCTGCATCAGGTAGGTCAAGGTCAAGCCGGTGTCGATGATGTCCTCGACCACCAGCACGTGACGTCCGACCAGATCAGTGGACAAGTCCTTCAGGATCCGCACCACCCCGGAGGAGTGGGTGCCCATGCCGTAGGACGACACCGCCATCCAGTCCATCGCGCAGTCGATCGACAGCGCCCGCGACAGATCGGCCATCACCATCACTGCACCGTTGAGCACTCCCACCAGCAGCGGGTTGGTTCCGGCGTAGTCGGCATCGATCTGAGCGGCGATCTCGGAGAGCCGGGCAGCGATCTGATCTGAGGTGAAAAGAACTTCGGAGAGGTCGGCGGCAACATCTACAGCATCCACGCCCGCACCCTACCTCGCCGGACGGTGATCCTCAGCCATGTACCGACACCAGGGCATCGTCGAGACGTTGGACGCGCAGGCCCGGCAGGTCCACCCATCGCTGTCCTCGCCAGTTGGTGACCAGGGCGGACACGGCCCCCAGATGCTGCGCGGTGACTTCGCTCGCGCCGTGGGCCAGCAGCCACGACCGCAGCACCCGGGAGCGCACCGGCGAGGCCAGGGCGCTCAGTGCCGCACAGTCGAGTCGTTCGCCGTCGACCAGCGCATCGTGGGCGTCCGCCAGCGCGTCGAGGTAGTCGGCGTCGTCGCGAATCAGCTCAGCCGAGCGCGCCAGCGCCTCCGCAATTCCCGGCCCCAGTTCCGCTTCCAGCACCGGTAGCACCCGAGAACGCACCCGCACCCGGGCGAAGCGGTCGTCGGCGTTGTGCGGATCGACCCACGGAACCAGGCCCCACTGCTCGCAGGCCGCCCAGGTGACGCTGCGTCGCAGCCCCAGCAGCGGCCGACGGAACGGTCCCCGCGTCGCTGGCATCCCGGCCAACGACCGTGACCCGGACCCGCGGGCCAGCCCGAGCAGGACGGTCTCGGCCTGGTCGTCGAGAGTGTGGCCAAGCAGGATCAGCTCCTCGGTGGCTGCCGCACTTTCCAAGGCGGCGTACCGGGCGGCGCGAGCGGCTGCCTCCGGGCCGAGGCCGCTCGGCGCGACGGTGACCGTGGCCACTTCAGCGGCGAGGTGCAGCCGTTGCGACAACTGGGCGACCACACCGGCAGCGACCTGGGACGAATCAGCTTGCAGTCCGTGATCGACGACCACCGCCCGCACCGGGATCGAGCGGCGGCGTCCGACCTCGGCGGCGGCTGCGGCCAAAGCAAGGGAATCCGGACCGCCGGAACAAGCGACCAGCAGCCGCGGGCCGGCCAGCTGAGCGACGGCCTGGACGACCTGGAGCGCGTCCGGCCCGAGGGCGCGACGGGCCATGGTCGACTAGAGCCGGTGCAGCCAGCGCTGCGGGTCGCGAAGCTCGTCCAGACTCGGCAGCATTCCCGGCGCGCTGAAGGCCTGGTTCAAACTGGCCACATCGGCGGCGTCGATCACGGCCCGGCAGAAGGCGGCACCGTCGCGGTATTGGGCGTATTTGAGGTCGAAGCCGAAGAGCTTCTGCACCCAGGAGAACCAGCCGCCGCCACTGCGGCGGCGCTCGAAGGCCGCCCGAATCTGGGCGTAGGTGGGCACCACTTCGGTGCCGACCCGGTCCATCATCACGTCGGCGTAGCCCTCCAACAGCGACATCACCGCAGTGGCCGCGTCGAAGGCGGCACGCTGTTCGGGCGAACCGATGATGCTGCGGCGTCCGGACTCGTCCGCGGTGCGCCAGCCGTACTTCAGTTCATCACCGTCGAGCAGTTCGCGGATCAGGCCGATGAGGTGCTCGCGCAGCCAGGGGGCCTGACCGAATTGCAGCCGGTGGGTCTCCTCGTGCAGACACACCCACAGCCGGAAGTCACGCGGGTTGGCCGCGAGCTCCCGCTCCACGCCGACCACATTCGGGGCGACAAGAAGCAACCGGTTCGGTTCGTAGAAGGGGTCGAACTGACCCAGGATCCGAGTGGCGATGGCGGCGAACACCACACCCGCCTGCCCCCCGAGCGCCTTCGCGCGGGCCCGTTCCCAGGAGCCCTCGGCAGGTTCCGGCTCACCGCCGACACCGCTGAGCAGCGCGGAGGCCGATTGGGTGCAGGCCTTCAACCAACTCGCCCGATCGACCACCAGCACCGCAGCCTCTGCAGGAACCGGCAGACCGGTGACCGCCACCGCGTGCTCGGTGGCCTCAGCTGCGGCCCTGCGCAGGTCGGCCACGAGTTCGGCGATCTCGTCCGGGCTCAGCTGCGGACCGGCGGGAAGCACCATCGCTCCGGCGGTGACGGCGGCGTCCCAATCCACTACGGGAAGTTGCTCCATGTGGCCAGCTTAGGGGCGCAGGCCGCACCCGGCGGTGACCCGCCCGCGAGGGGTTTCGACACGGCCGCTTCGCGGCCTGCTCAACCAACGAGGGCGGCCACTGGCGGCTAGCTGCAGGCGCAGGTGATGGTGGCCGCGGCCGTCCGATCAAGCCAGTTGTACAGCCGGGTGTAGCTCACCGGCTTGGCGGTGTTGGCCAGTTCGGCGAACACCAACCGACGGCCGTCTGCGGTAGTCAGGAAGCCGACCAGTCCGGCCACGCCACGCAGCGTCCCGGTCTTGGCGTGGACGTTGTGCCGTCCGGCCTTCTCCGACGGATCGTCGAACCGCTTGGACAGGGTCCCGGTCTCCCAGGCCACCGGCAGTCCGGCAATGATCGGCTGGTAGGCCGGTTCGGCGAGGGCCGCGCGCAGCACCGTGGTCAGTCCTTGGGTGGTGAGCTTGCTGCCCGGAGCCAGTCCGCTGCCGTCGAGGATCTTCTGGCCGGTGACCCACAAGCCGTGCCCGGCCATCCAGGACTGCACATTGGCCGCCGCTCCGGCGAAGCTGCCCGCACCCCCGGCGGCGATGGACGCGTGCCGCGACAGGGTCTCGGCCGCCACGTTGTCGCTGATCAGCAACGTGCGCTTGATGATCATCGCCAAGGTGGCCGAGTTCACCGATGCCAGTTCGGCGGCCGCGGCGGAGGCGCTGACCGAGCCGCCCAGCTTCACCGTGATCCCGGCCTTCTTCAGTCGGGCAGCGAACGCCTTGGTCGCGGTCACCGATGGGTTGGCCTGCGCCCGCCAGCCGGACTTGCCGGAGTTGATCTCCAAGGCGGTCACCCGGGCCTCGTAGCCCTTCCACGTCTTCTTCCAGTACGGGCTGAAGGTCGGGCCGGAGAACAGGTGCGCGTCGTAGTCGAGCCTGACCGAGGTGCGTCCGGACGCCTTCAGGGCGGCAGCGGTGGCCGCGGCCAACTTCTGCAACGAAGCCGGCTTGTAGACCGAGGCGGAGGAGGCGTCGGTGAGCAGCGGGTCGCCCCCGCCCACCAGAACGATCGCGCCGTTGCCGGCATCGACGACCTTGGTGGTGAAGCGGTGCTCGGCTCCGAGGGTGTCCAGGGCCACCGTGGTGGTCAGCAGCTTCATCGTGGACGCCGGGGTCAGCGGAGTGCTGCCGCTGCGGTCGGTGAGCACCTGCCCGTCCGGGGTTGCCACTACCACCGAGACCTTGTCGATCTTCGCTCTGGAGATGGTGGCCAGGCGCGCCGTCAGGGTGCCGGTGGCCGGCGCCGGTGCCGGATCGGACGTGCTGGGCGAGGGGCTCGGCAGCTCCAGCGGCGCCGCCGTTGCGGGCAGCCCGCAGCCGACCAGGGCGGTGGCCAGGCCGGCGGTGGCCAGGGCCGCAACGAAGCGGATCGAATGGAGACCAGTTCGTTTCACCCGGTCGGCTGACGATAGGCTCGGGGTGTTCATAACAGTTCCATGATGGCAGAGAGGTCGCTCCCTATGGATCAACCCGCATTCATCCGTCCGACGATCCAGCCAAGCCTGCACTTCGATGTGACCATCGAAATCCCCAAGGGGACCAAGAACAAGTACGAGATGGATCACCACACTGGTCGGATCCGTCTGGACCGGACGCTGTTCACGTCCACGCAGTACCCCAACGACTACGGCTTCATCGAAGGCACCCTCGGCCAGGACGGCGACCCGCTGGACGCCATGGTGCTGATTCCCGAGCCGACCTTCCCCGGCGCCCTGGTGGAGTGCCGAGCGATCGGCATGTTCCGGATGACCGACGAGATGGGTGGCGACGACAAGGTGCTGTGCATCCCGGTCGCCGACCAGCGCCAGAACCTGATCAAGGAACTCACCGATCTGCCCAATCTGACCCTGTTGGAGATCGAGCACTTCTTCAGCGTCTACAAAGACCTTGAGCCGGGTAAGTCGGTCGAAGGTGCGGTCTGGGTGGGCCACTCCGAAGCCGAGATGGAGATCCGCGCCAGCTGGGAGCGGGCCCGCGGCACCTCCTACGAGAACCAGTTCACCCGGGAGTAATCCCTCCCCTCTCCACTATGGCGATCCGCGGCGAGCTAAAGCCTCATCGGCTATATCTGCTTCGCCACGCGGACGCCGAGGGTGACCTCTATGGTTTGGGCGACGCCTCCAGGGAGTTGAGTCGGCAAGGACGGTCGCAGGCCCGTGATGTCGGCGTCTTTCTGGCCGACGTCACCATCGATCTGGTGTTGTGCTCCTCGGCCACTCGCACCCGACAGACCGCGCAGTTGTTGAACCTGCATGCGCCGATCCGCCATCTCCCCCGGCTGTACAACGCCAACGCCCGCCAGATCTTGGCCGAACTCACCGGTGTTGACGATGCCATTCGCACAGTTCTGGTGGTGGGCCACGCGCCCGGGTTGCCGGGGTTGGCCTATCACCTGGCGGATGGGAAGTCCGACGCCGCCGCGCTGTCGCGGGTCCGTCCGGTGTATCCGCCGGCGACCTTGGTCGGGTTGGAATTCGTCGGCGGCTGGTCCGGACTCAGCGAAGCCCGCCTGTTCACGTCGCGTCTGGCATCGCCATAGCGCGGTTTGCTGCGCGTCCGCCAGCACCGGAGTAGGGTCCGATTCAGCGGTGAGGCACCCGGATGCGGAATATTGCCTACCGCAGCAAGCGCAGAGGATTTTCCCCTGTGGACTTACCTATTTATACCCCATAGGGTATGGCCGCTGGCCCGCATTGCCAGCTGGAAGGAGCTGACGATGGCAGACGTGGTCATCCTCGGAGCCGGCATCGCCGGACACACCGCGGCACTACATCTACGGCGAATGCTCGGCCGCAACCACACGGTAACGGTCGTCTCGCCGAACGCAAACTGGAACTGGATCCCCTCGAACATCTGGGTGGGCGTCGGACGAATGGCCAAAGAACAGGTCGTTTTCCCGCTCGCACCGATCTATCGGCGCAAGGGCATCCAGCACCGCCAAGCCAAGGCGGTCGCGATTTACCCCGAAGGCGACGCCGACGACAGTCGCGGCGCAGTGGAGGTCGAGTACACCGGGCAGAACAAGGTCGGACAGACCGAGAAGATCCGCTACGACTACCTGATCAACGCGACCGGACCGAAGCTGAAGTTCGAAGCGACCGAGGGCCTCGGCCCCGACGCCGGCAACACCGTCTCGGTGTGTACCGCCGACCACGCTCGTGAAGCAGCCGAGAAGCTCGCCGCCTCCATCGCAAAGATGAAGGACGGCCAGCCGCAGACCCTGGTGGTCGGCACCGGCCACGGCACCTGCACCTGTGAGGGCGCGGCGTTCGAGTACACCTTCAACGTCGACCATGAACTGCGCGCCGCCGGCGTTCGGGACAAGGCCACGCTGTACTACCTCACCAACGAGGCCGCCCTGGGCGACTTCGGCGTGGGCGGCATGACCTTCAACCAGAACGGCTTCGAGACCAGCTCCGAGCTGTGGACCAGTTCGCTGTTCCGCGAGCGCGAGGTCAAGCCGATCCTGGGTACCCACCCGCACAAGATCACCGCCGACGCGATCACCTACGAGACCCTCGACGGTGAGATGCACGAGCTGCCCTACGACTTCGCGATGCTGCTGCCCCCGTTCGGTGGCCACCCGATCAAGGCGTTCAACGGCGCCGGCGAAGACATCACCGACAAGGTGTTCGCCCCCAGCGGGTTCATGAAGGTGGACGCGGACTACACCGCCAAGCCCTACGAAGAGTGGAGCGCCGCGGACTGGCCGCAGACCTACCAGTCGGTGGGCTACGACAACATCTGGGCCATCGGCATCGCTTTTGCGCCGCCGCACCAGATCTCCAAGCCGCGCAAGACTCCTAACGGCACGATGATCGCCCCGGCCCCGCCGCGCACCGGCATGCCGTCCGGCATCATGGCCAAGGTCGTGGCCGGCACCATCGCCGATCGGATCAAGGTCGGTCCGAAGGCGCACGCGCATCACGCCTCGATGACCGAGATGACTGCCGTGTGTGTGGCTTCGGCCGGCAACGGTTTGTTCGACGGGTCGGCGGCGGCCATGGTGATGAGCCCGGTCGTTCCGGACTTCAACAAGTACCCGGCCGGCCGTGACATGAAGGAGACTCGTGGCGAGATCGGCCTGTTCGGCCACTGGACGAAGTACATCCTGCATTTCTTGTTCATCTACAAGGCCAAGGCCCTGCCGGGCTGGTCGCTGATTCCGGAGTGATCGCACATGACTGAGCAAAACGTTCCTGCCACTGCCGTGCAGCCCGTCTTCGATCTGAGCGGGGCTCCGATGCCCAACGTGCGGACCCTCCAGGCCCGCTACAACCCGTTCAGCCAGTTCTTCAAGCTGGTCGGCTTCATGCTCAACATCATGAAGCTGGTCATCCGAAGCGGACACTGACCTCAACGACAAATGGGGCTCCCCGGTCTACCCGGGGAGCCCCATTTGTGGTCTTGTGATCAGGCCAGCGAGAGGAACAGCTTCTCCAGCGTGGCGGTGTCGACTTCCGAGTCGCCCGACTCGTCCAGCAGGCACTGCTTCAGGCTGCCCGCGATCACCGCGAAACCCGCCCGGTCAAGCGCCTTGGACACCGCGGCCAGCTGAGTCACCACGTCGGTGCACTCACGGCCTTCCTCGAGCATGCGAATGATGCCACCGATCTGGCCCTGAGCGCGCTTGAGACGCTTCACTACCGGCACCATGGCATCGGGGTCGAGCTGCATGAATGAGCCCCTCTCAACTTCATAACTGAAGTCGATCTTACTCGTGGTGGTGCCGCCATCGCTGGTCATGAGGAGGACTCCACCTTCTCCGGGACCTCGCCCTTCTCCTGCTCGGCGATCTGGGCGCGAATGTCGTCCATGTCGGCGGCACGCACTGCGCCGATGAGGTCCTCCAGTGCCGACGCCGGCAGGGCGCCCGGCTGAGCGAAGACCAGGATGCCCTCACGGAAGATCATCAGCGTGGGGATGGACATGATCCGGGCGGCACCGGCGAGCTCACGCTCAGCCTCGGTGTCGACCTTGCCGAAGACCAGGTCGGGGTGCTTCTCGGAGGCGGCCTCATAGACCGGCGCGAACCGGACGCAGGGACCGCACCAGTCGGCCCAGAAGTCGACCAACACGATGTCGTTGTCGGCGATCGTCTTCTCGAAGTCGGCGGCGGTCAGGTTTTTGGTGGCCATGCTTCTCCTTTCAATACCCCCCAGGGTATCACTAGGAGTTGCTGCTCGGCACCTCAACCCAGAAAGTCGACCCGTGGCCGAGCACCGAATCCACCCCGTAACTGCCGCCGTGGGCGGCGATGATCGCCGCCACAATGGCCAACCCGAGCCCCGATCCACGCGGGCCGGCGACCGAGGTCCGATAGAAGCGATCGAACACCCGATCCAGGTCGGCGGCGGGGATTCCCCGCCCCGAGTCGGTGACCGAGATCCGCACCCGGGCCCCACCCTGGGCGACGAGGCTGATCGGGGTACCCGGATCGGAGTACTTCACCGCGTTCTCGATGAGGGCGGTCACCGCCTGGCGCAGCCGGTCGCTGTCGGCGATTACCGCACCGGCACCACCGACCTCCACCCGCACGTCGCGATCAGGCTCGCGCACCCGCAGGTCGGCGGCGAGCTCGTTGACCATCAGGCCCACGTCGACGCGTTGCAGGCTCAGCGCGCTGCGATCCCCGAGTTGGGCCAGGTCGAGCAGATCGGCGACGATCCGATTCATTCGCGTCGCTTCGGCGTTGATCCGACGCATCGCGTCGGCCACCGCTGCCTCGTCGGCCAGGCCGCCGGCCGCATACAACGCCGAATATCCCTGCAGCGTGGTCAGCGGTGTGCGCAGCTCATGTCCCGCGTCGGCCACGAAGCGGCGCAACTGCTCCTGGCCATCTGCGGTGGTGGCGACCATGGTGTTGAAGGCCTGCCCCAGCCGTCCGGCCTCGGTGGCGGGGTCGGCGACCTCCACCTGGACGGCCTGCCGGCCCCCGCTGGCGGTCACGCCGACAGCGGCATCGGTCAGCTGAGCGATCGGCCGAAGCCCGTGGCGATCCACCCAATAGCCCACCAACACCGCCGAGATCGCGACCAGCACCCACGCCAGTCCGAGACCGACCCACAGCCGGCCCGTCGACTGCTCCACCGGCTCCATCGAAACGGCCACCACCAGCGCGCGTCCGGCGTCGAGCGGGACCACCTCCACCCGCACCCGGTCGAAGCGTCCGGCGGTGGTCGTTCGGGGCACCGGGCCGGCTCCGCGTTCGTTGCCCAGCAGGCGCGGGCTCAGCTGGGGGTCGTCGGTGGGCGCCACCACCGTGCGCAGCCGTCCGTCGGCCCGCAGCACGCCGACATAGGCCTCACTGAGCAAAGTGGCTGCGGCAGCATTGCCGCCGTCGGCCTTGTTGGCCACGGCCAGCAGCGCCTTGGTGTCGCCGACCAGGGAGGTCACCCGGGCGTCCAGTTGCCCCAGGACGTACTGTCGCTGCAGCAGGGCAACGCCGAGACAGGCCAGGCCGGTGATCACCAACCCCGAGATGCCCGCGAGCACCAGCCGCCGCCGCAGCGTCACGAAGGCTCCCGGACGCTGTAGCCGACACCACGGACGGTATGGATCAGTTTCGGTTCCACCGAGTCGACCTTTCGGCGCAGATTGGAGATGAATGACTCGATGATGGCGGTTTGTCCGCCGAAGTCATAGGCCCACACCTGGTCGAGAATCATCCCGCGGGACACGG
This sequence comes from Propionibacteriales bacterium, assembly GCA_021286985.1. GTDB lineage: Bacteria > Actinomycetota > Actinomycetes > Propionibacteriales > Propionibacteriaceae > Propionicimonas. The sequence goes on from JAJTBJ010000007.1 coordinate 11,817, forward strand.
CCCGGCCGGCACTGGCCATCAGGCACTCCAGCAGCCGGAACTCGGTCGCCGACAGGTTGAGTTCGGTCTCGCCGCGCCACACCCGGTGGGCATCGGCGTCCAGCACCAGATCAGCGACCTGGTAGCGCACCGGCGCCACTTCACTGCCCTGGCGTCGCAGCGCCACCTTCACCCGGGCCACCAACTCCTCCAGGGCGAACGGCTTGACCATGTAGTCATCGCCGCCAACGGTCAGCCCGCGCACCCGATCGGACGTGGTGCCGCGGGCGGTCAGGAACAGCACCGACGCCCGGCTGCCGGCCGCGCGGATCCGCTTGAGCACCTCGTAGCCGTCCAGATCGGGCAGCTGGATGTCGAGCAGGATCACCTGCGGATCGAAACTGGACGCCAGGCCGATCGCGTCCGCGCCGTTGGCGGCGCTCGCGGTGCGGTAACCGTGCAGCTGCAGGGCCGAAGTGACCAGGAAAGAGATGTTCTCCTCGTCGTCAACCACCAGGATCTTGGGTGCTTCCACGGCATAAAGATGCCAGTCCGAGCCGGTTTCGTCGCTGCGACGTCCACAAACATCCAGGGAACGTCCAGGTTTGGGAGGCTCAATCCGCCGTGCGTGGAGCCGCCTTGGGGAATCGAACCCCAGACCTACGCTTTACGAGAGCGTCGCTCTACCGACTGAGCTAAGGCGGCCTTGGTCGCGGACGACCGAGGCACAACTATAGGGGCGCAGCCGCGCCCTCAGCCAACCGGGGCCAGATCACTTGCAGACAGTGCCTTCGGTAGGCAGCGTGCCCTGCGTCAGGTACTTCACCACCGCGGTGTCGATGCAGGTCGAGTTGCCGCCGTAGCTGCCATGGCCTTCGCCGTCGAAGATCAGCAGATGGCCGGACGTCAGCTGCTTGGCCATCGAACGGGCGTGCTGCACCGGTGTGGCGCTGTCACCGGTGGCACCGACCACGAGGATGGGCGCAGCGTCCGGCGCGGTGAGGTGCAGCGTCAGGTACTCACCCTGCGGCACCCCCCACAGCGGGCAGACGTAGCCGGGGCCGAAGTATTTGCCGAAGATCGGTGCCTTCTTCTGGTCCTCTGCCCAGGTGCGATCAGCGTCCAGGACGCCCTTCTCCTTGGTCTCCGGGCAGCTGATCGCCGGGAAGGCGTAGAAGAGGGTGTCGTAGTGCCCGGCCTGATCGCGGAAGTTCAGCTGGTCGGCCGCGTACAGCAGGTTCGCCCCGTTGCCGGCCACGGCCCGCTGGATCACCACGCTGAGGGCGGGGTAGACCTCCTTGCCGCTGTAGAGCGCCGCCGCGACACCGGTGACGGCCAGACTCTGGGTGAGGGTGCGGTCGCCCACCTTCAGCGGGGCACTCTCCAACCGATCGAACAGGGCGGTCACCGAGGCCAGCACCTCGTCCTTCGTGGCACCGAGTCCACAGTCGGTCTTGGCGCACCAGGACGCGAAGTTGCCCAGCGCCAGATCGAAGCCTTGAGCTTGGATCACGCTCTCGTCGTCGGTGATGTTCACCGCAGAGTCCAGCACCAGGTGGCCGGTGTTCTTGCCGAAGACCTGGGCATAGGTCGCACCGATCTGAGTGCCGTAGGAGTAGCCGAGGAAGTTCAGCTTCTTGGCCCCGAAGTACTGCCGCAGCAGATCGAGGTCTCGCACGGTGTCCACGGTGCCGATGTGGTTCAGCAGGTCGCCGTTACGCTCCCAACACGCGCGCGAGAAGTTGCGGGCGGCCTCCACCAAGGCCACCCGTTCGGCTTCGTTGTCGGGGGTGCTGTCGAGGTTCAAGAAGGCGTCGGTGTCGGCATCACTGAGGCAGCGCACCGGGGTCGACTCCCCCGCGCCACGTGGATCCCAGCCGACGATGTCGTACTGCTCCAAGCCCTGGGTGTCGAAGCTGGACACCAGTTCGGTGCCGGACGCCCCCGGACCGCCCGGGTTGATGAACAGCGGACCGAGGTGCGGGGTCTTGGTGGCCGCGTGCACGCGCACCGACAAGGTCACTGCGCGCGACGCCGGGTCGGTGTAGTCCAGTGGTACCAGCAACTGGGTGCAGCGGTCTTCGTCACAGTTGTCCCAGGTGGGCTTCTGCGCCAAATACGGCGCCAGATCGCCACCGGGCAGCCCGGCGACCAGGCCGGGGACGGTCGGCGAGACCGCAGGGAAGGTGCGCCGATCGACACCGTCGGCCGGAACGGTGGACACCGACACGTCGCCGATCATCACGCTGGTGGCGGACGCCCCCGGCGTCGCTGGCAGGCCTGGCGCGGTGACGCAGCCGCTGGTCAACATCGCTGCGGCGAAGGCAACCGCGAGCGGCTTAAGAACGGGAGGCACCCGCACAGCGTAACGGCCGAAAACCAGTCCGCCCCGGACGGCGCTGGCTCAGCGCGTCCGGGGCGGATCGGAGATGTCGTCAGCGAATGGCGCGCGCGGCCTTGTCGCGGGCGCGAGAGACCCGCAGGCTGCGATCAATGCTCCAGCCACCGGCACCGGTGAACATCAACAGAATGCCCACCGCCGCCATCAGCAACTGACCTTCGCCGAGGATGCCGAACTGTGCGGCGTCCAGGAAACCGAACGATCCCCAGTAGGCGAAGGCCACCGAGCCGGCACCGATCAGGAAGGCGCCGAAGGCAGCGAACCTGGTGGCCAGACCCAGCACCATCGACACCGCAATCAGCAGCGACGCCACCCCGATCACCAGCGCCATCAGGCCCGGCATCGGCAGGATCGTGTGGTCGGCGAGGTACTTCTGCGCCTGCACCGGGTTCAGCAGCATCATGGCGCCATGGACACCGAAAATGGCCGCCATCACCAACCGCAACAGGAACAGCCCAAACGACGGGCCGAACTTGTCGGTCGACGGAGTCGGCTTCGCGGCAGTGGCAGCCCGTTCCGGAGCCGGAGCGGGCTCCGCAGCCTCGGGGGCCACGACCGCAGCAGGCGCGGCGGTGGTCAGCGCAGCAGCGCTGGCATCACGACGTGCGGCCCGCTCGGCGGCCAACCGACGCTCTTCCTCACTCACCGCAGCGGCGTCGGCAGCATCCGCAGCCTGCGGACGGAAGATGTCGCCGTTGTCGACCAGGGTCTCCTCGCTCGGCTGCGGTTGACCCCAGGTGGGGGCCACCAGCGTTGCTTCCTCGGCGACCGCGGGCTCGGGCGCGGCCATCGGCTGCGGCGCCGGCGGGAAGATGCTCGACGGCGGTGGGAGCGGCAGTCCACTCGGCGCGACCGGCATGGTCGGCTCCGCCGCAGCAGGCTCCTCCACCGGCGCTGAATCGCTCACGGCCTCAGCCTCGGGCTCCGCTTCCACGACGGGCTCGGCGATCGGCTGTGGCGGAGGAGGGGTCCAGGCCGGGACCAACGGCAGCGCCGGTCCACCGGCGACAGTCGTTTCGGGCTGCGGTTCGGCTTCGGCGGGGGCAGCCTCTTCGGCAGGGGTTTCGACTGGCTCAACCTCCGACTCAGCCGGGGCCTCGACAGGCTCAACGACCGCGGTGTCAACCGGCTCACCCCACGCCGCCGGCGCAGCATCCTCGGCCGGCGCGGCATCCTCGGCCGGCGCGGCATCCTCGGCCGGCGGTTCAACAGGCTCAACCACCGACTCAGCCGGGGCCTCGACAGGCTCAACCACCGCAGCCTCGACCGGCTCACCCCCCACCGCCGGCGCAGCATCCTCGGCCGGGGTTTCGACAGGCTCAACCACCGACTCAGCCGGCGCTTCAACAGGCTCAACCACCGCAGCCTCGACCGGCTCGACCACCGGATCACCCCAGGTGGGTGCCGGCGCTTCGACTACCGGGGTCTCGACCGACTCGACCACCGGCTCGACGACCGGCGGAGCCGGAGGCATCGGCATGGCCGGAGCCGGAGGCACCGGGGGCATCGGCGGTACGGCGCCAGCCGGCGCGGGTGGGGGCGGGAAAGCGTTCGGGGCGGTCGGCGGCTGCGGCCAGGCAGCCGGCGGGGGTGCCGGAATCGTCGGAAGACCCTCAGGCTGAGGGAACTCAGGCTCGCGCGGTTCGGTCACAGGGGAAGTCCTTTCCTGCAAAGCTCGTCAGCTAATGCTGTCACTGACGAGCGTGGGCGACGCTCAGCGACACGATATCCGGGCGACCGGGATCCGACCCCCTCCCGAGCCCAAGATCGCGCCCGCCCACGGCGCAACCGTCCAGCGCTACTTGAGACGCGCGGTCGCGATCCCACCACCGCGCCCCTCCGCGCCCGGGAGTCAGGCCACCTGCCCCAAGCTGATCAGCAGCGACTCCATCGCCAAGGCGGGGGTGACATTCGCCGCCAACGCCTCTCGGCAGACCAGGATCGCGTCCAGGCAGCCGATGCTGTCCTCGGCGCTGGAATTGCGGGCGATCTGTTCCACTTGATCGATCTGCTCGGCATTGATCAACGTGCCGCCCGCACCGGTCTGGACGAACAACACGTCACGGTAGAACGACGTCAGATCAGTGAGCACCCGGTCCAGGGAATCGCGCTGCAGACGTTTGGCGCGGGCCTTCTGCTGCTCCTCCAAGTCACGCATCGCGGCCTGGGCGTTGCGGGCCTTCACCGATGGCGTACCCAGCCCCAGGGCCTCACCGAGCGCAGCCTTCTCCGACGAATCGAGTTCGGCAGTGATCGCCGCAGCATCGGCCTTGGCCGCCTCGACGAGCTGATCGGCCGCCTGCAGGCAGGCGCCCAGACTGGTCAGCCGGGTGGGCAGCCGCAAGATGTCGTCGCGCCGCTGGCGGGCATCGGCGCTGCGAGCCAGCACCCGCGCCCGACCGATATGACCTTGGGCCACCCGGGCAGCGTAGGTGGCGGTGACGGCGTCCACCTGGTCGCGCCGCTGCAGCAACTCGGCAATGGCGGTGTCGGTGGGAGTCGCCAACTCCACCCGACGGCACCGCGAACGGACCGTAGCCACCAGATCGTCCGCAGTCGGTGCGCACAGCAGCCAGACCGTCCGCGGAGCCGGCTCCTCGATGCTCTTCAGGAGTGCGTCCGCCCCGCGCTCAGTGACCCGGTCGGCGTCCTCGACCACCAGCACCTGGAAGGGGCCAAGAGTGGGCGCCATGGCGGCCCGCCGAACCAGATCGCGCACCTCGTCCACGCCGATGCTCAACTGCTCGGTGCGCACCACCGTGACGTCGGGATGGGCGCCAGACAGCGCGGTGACGCAGGTGTTGCACTGCCCGCATCCGCCACTCGGGCATTGCAGGGCCGCCGCGAAGGCCCGGGCTGCGTTCGACCGTCCCGAGCCGGGCGGGCCGGTGAACAACCAGGCGTGCGTCATCGCCCGGGTATTGCCGCCCTCGAACCGCGCCTGGACGGCCCTGCGCAGCACGTCGACGACCCGGCCCTGACCGATCAGGTCGGTCCACACGCCGGAGAGGGTGTCGCTGGTCACGGTCTCAGCCTGCCCCCCGGCGCTGACACTCATGGCCTTGGCATTCACCGCTCGGACACCAGGGTCGAAACCCGGGCACGTACAGCCGCAGCGATGCTCTCCACCGAATCCCGCGCCGGCAGGACGAGGTAGTGCTCGGCATCACGCGCAGCCAGATCGAGGAAGAACTGGCGCGCCCGTTGATGCAACTGGGTGCCGGCACCTTCGAGACGATCCTTCTCCGCAATCGTGGCGACACCCTGATCGGGGTCGAGATCGAGTACCACGGTCAGGTCGGGCAACAGGTCGACGGTCGCCCACCGGGCCACCTGCTCGACCCGGTCGGCGTCCAGATCACGTCCAGCACCCTGGTAGGCCAGCATCGAATCGACGTAGCGGTCACTGATCACCACCGCGCCCCGACGCAACGCCGGCATGACCAACTCGTAGAGGTGTTGGGCCTTGTCAGCGGCGTACATCAGGGCTTCAGCGCGCGGCGACACATCGCCCCACTTCGGATTCAGGACGAGGTCGCGCAGCACCGCACCCAGCTCGGTACCGCCCGGTTCGAAGGTGACCACGACCTCACGCCCCTGCCCAGCCAACCAGTCGGCCAGCAGCGTGGTCTGGGTGGACTTGCCCACCCCGTCGCCGCCCTCGAAGACGATGAAGATGCCCTCATTCACGGGGCCAACCATAGCGATGGGGCGCCGCTACTTCTTGGTGGTCCGCTTGGCCGCCGGACGCCGGGTGGTCTTCTTCGGAGCCGGGCCCTTGGCGCGCTTCTCGGCCAGCAACTCGGCCGCACGCTCCAAGGTGATCTCCTCCACCGAATCGCTGCGGCGCAGCGTGGCGTTGGTCTCCCCATCGGTCACATACGGACCGAACCGGCCGTCCTTGACCACCACCGGCTTGCCCGAGGCCGGGTCGGCACCCAGTTCCTTCAACGGTCCGGACGCCGCCGAGGCGCCGCGACCGCGCGTCTTCGGCTGGGCGTAGATCGCCTCGGCCTCTTCGAGAGTGATCGCGAAGATCTGATCCTCGCCGGTCAGCGACCGGGAGTCGGTGCCCTTCTTCAAGTAGGGCCCGTAGCGACCGTTCTGGGCGGTGATCTCCTCGCCGTCGGCGGCAGTCCCGACCACCCGCGGCAGGCTGAGCAGCTTCAGCGCGTCATCCAAGCCGATCGTGTCCAGGCTCATCGAGGAGAACAGCGACCCGGTGCGCGGCTTGGCTGACTTGGGTGCGTCCTCTGGCAGCACTTCGGTCACATAGGGGCCGTAGCGGCCGTCCTTGGCCACAATCGTCCGTCCGGTGGCCGGGTCGACGCCGATCTCCCGATCGCCACCGGCCGGAGTGGCCAACAACTCCTTGGCGGCCTCCAGGGTCAGTGCGTCCGGCGCCAGGTCGGGGTCGACATTGGCACGGTTGCCGTCGGCGTCCTCCACGTAGGTGCCGTAACGGCCCACCCGGACGTCGATGCCGTCACCCAGGCTGAAGGTCGACAGCTTGCGGGCATCGATCTCGCCCAGCTCGCTGACCAGGCGCTGCAGACCGGGCTGCTCGTCGCCGAAGTAGAAGTCCTTCAACACGGCCGCCCGGGCGGCATTGCCGCTGGCGATCTCGTCGAGGGTGTCCTCCATGCCGGCGGTGAAGGCGTAGTCGACCAGGGTGCCGAAATGCTCCTCCAACAACCGGGTCACCGCGAAGGCCAGCCAGGTCGGCACCAACGCCGAGCCCTGCTTGTGGACGTAGTCGCGAGCGGTGATGGTGCGAATGATCGCCGCATAGGTGGACGGACGGCCGATCTCCAGCTCCTCCAGCTTGGCCACCAGGCTGGGTTCGGTGTAGCGGGCCGGCGGACGGGTCTGGTGACCCTCGGCGGTGACCTTCTCGGCCTCCAGCCGGTCACCGGACGCCAATTGCGGCAACCGGGCCTGCTCATCGTCGCTCTCGGCGTCGTCCTCGACAGACTCCACATAGGCCTTCAGGAAGCCGAGGAAGCTGATCGTCCGGCCGGAGGCGCTGAACGTCGCGCGTCCGGATTCGACCACCTCGCCGGTAGCCGCATCGGTCGCAGCGAACCGCTCGGCCAACGTGGCGCCGATCTTGACGGTGACGGTTTCGCCCACCGCATCGGCCATCTGGGAGGCGATGGTGCGCTTCCAGATGAGTTCGTAGAGCCGCTTCTGATCACCGCTCAGGCCGGTCTGTTCGGGGGTACGGAAGGTCTCCCCCGACGGACGGATCGCCTCGTGCGCCTCCTGAGCGTTCTTCACCTTCGAGGTGTAAACCCGCGGTTTCTCCGGCAGGTACTTGCCGCCGAACAGCTGCTTGACCTGCTCGCGGGCGGCGTTGACCGCCGTGGTCGACAAGGTGACCGAGTCGGTACGCATATAGGTGATGAAGCCGCGCTCGTAGAGCTCCTGGGCCACGCTCATGGTGCGCTGCGCGCTGAAGCCGAGCTTGCGTCCGGCCTCCTGCTGCAGGGTGGTGGTGCGGAACGGCGGGTAGGGACGGCGGGTGTAGGCCTTGGCCTCAACGCCGGAGACCGCGTAGCTGGCCGAGCCGAGCGCATCGGCCAGGGCGTTGGCCTGGTCGAGGTCGAGGTGCAGCAATCCGCTGCCGACCAGGGAACCGACCGAATCGAAGTCGCGTCCGGTGGCGATCCGGCGGGAGTCGAAGGTAACCAGCTTGGCGCTGAAGGTGCGCGGCGTGGCGTCCTCACCGGCGTCCAGCACGGCGCTGATGTCGGCGTAGGTGGCCGCCCGGAAGGCGATCCGCTCACGTTCCCGGTCGACCACCAGGCGGGTGGCCACCGATTGGACGCGGCCGGCCGACAGCTTCGGCATGACCTTCTTCCACAGCACCGGCGAGACTTCGTAGCCGTAGAGCCGGTCGAGGATCCGTCGGGTCTCCTGGGCGTCGACCAGGTCAGTGTCGAGTTCGCGGGTGTTTTCGACGGCCGCCAGGATCGCCTCGGGGGTGATCTCGTGGAAGACCATCCGCTTCACCGGGATCTTCGGCTTCAGCTCGTCCAACAAGTGCCACGCGATGGCCTCACCCTCGCGGTCCTCATCAGTGGCGAGGTAGAGCTCGTCGGCGTCCTTCAGTTTGGCTTTGAGATCGCGGATCGTGGCCTTCTTGTCGGCAGCCACCACATACAGCGGTTCGAAATCGGCGTCGATATTGACCCCGGTACGCGCCCACTTCTCACCTTTGTATTTGGCCGGCACTTCGGCGGCGCCGGTCGGCAGGTCGCGGACGTGCCCACGGCTGGACTCCACCACATAACCAGCACCCAGAAACTTGCCCAGGCTGACGGCTTTGGTGGGCGACTCCACGATCACGAGTCGGCGAATGGCGTTGGGCACGGGTGACTTCCTGGTCTCGAACACTAAAAGGGGGCGATCGAGGCCACACTCTAGCCCGCTCGCGTCCGGTGAATGCTAACCCCGCCGGACGAAGGCCCTCAGTTCACAGGGCTGGCTCCGGCGATCACGGTGGCGTGCATGGTCACTTTCTTGGCGGTGATCCACCAGATCGTCACCTGCTGACCGGGCTCGATCGCGCGGATCACGTTGGCCACATTCGTCTGGTCGGTGATGGTGGTGTCGCCGATTCGGGTGATCCGGCTTCCTGGCGTGATTCCGGCCTTCTCGGCCGGGCTGCCGGCCACGACCGCCTGGACGGTGGAACCGCCCGCGCCGGTGTAGCTGGAGTCCTTGACCTGCACCCCGAGGTAGCCGGCCGGGCCAACCCGCACCGTGCCGACGTCCTGCCCGGCCTCGATCTGATTGACGATGCCGACGGCCGTAGCGATCGGGATGGCGTAACTGGCGTGCTCCTTGACCGAGCCGGCCGTGGTCATGCCCAACACCTCGTTCTGGGCGTCGAACATCGGGCCGCCGGAGTCGCCCGGTACCGCGCCGGCGTTGGTGGCGACCAGGCCTTGCAGGTCTTCAGAATTGCCCCACGGCGAATCCGAGCTCACCGTCAGCGGCTGGTTGGTGCCGGTGACCGTCCCCGCAGCCTTGACCAGCTTCATGCCGCCGTTGGCGTTACCCACTGCGGCGACGCTGTCACCGACGGCGACCGGATCGTTGTCGAGAGTGACGGTCGCCAGACCCGAGGCGTCCTTCAATTGCAGCAACGCGACGTCACGGGTCTGATCGAAGCCCAGCACCGTGGCCACGTAAGTGTCACCGGAGGTGGCGATGGTCGCCGCCACCTTCGTGGTGCCAGCCACCACGTGGTAGTTGGTCAGCACTTTGCCGTCGGGGGTGAGCACCATGCCGGTGCCGAAAGCCGTGCCACCGGCTGTTTCGGCCTCGACGAGCACCACGCCACGCGACTGCTCGGCAGTCACCGCCTTGGACGTCGTAGTGGGCTTGGACGGGACCGTCCGCGAGGACGAGGGACCCGGCACCGGATCGGAGGCTCCGAACCAGTTGCCGGCGAAGACGTAACCCCCCACACCCAGGACGAACGCCAGCAGCGCGGCCACCAGGACCAGGCCCCAGCGTCCATTACCCTTCGGCGGCTCGGTGACCGTCGGCGGCGGCGGGTAAACCCAACTGCTGCTCGGTGGCGGGTAGGAGCCATAGTGCTGACCCGGGGCCGGGTAGCCCGGCGGATAGCTGGGCGGCGGGTACCACCCCGTGGGCGCACCGGCATCAGCCGCGGCACCGCCGGCATAGGGCGGCGGGAAGGCCGGTGGGGCGGACGGCAATGCCGGAATCGGCTGCGTCGCCTCAGTCGCGCTGGCACTCGCTTCGGTGGGCGTGGTCGGCGGGGCGAACGGCGATGCCGGAATCGGCTGGGTCACCTCCGTCGCGCTGACGCTCGCCTCGGTGGGCGTGGTCGGCGGCGGGAACGGCTGGCTGCCCACAGCGGGTGCCGGCGGCAGCGAAGCACCGGGATCACCCGCACCAGCGGGGGTGTTCTCCTCGGCCATGTCTTGCTCCTTCATCACGACCTCAGTGAAGATCGCGATTCCATGCTTTCGCTGTCGGCAACCTGTGAAGTCTGTGAGCCCTCACCGGTCGGCGTCCTCCAGCCTACGCAACAGTCGTAACACCTGGACCGCGGGGAGTAGTCCGACCGCCTCGGACGTCCTTCAGGCGGCCAGCAGGTAGCCCTCGGCGATCAGCAGGCGTACCCCGGTGACGACCTCGGCTCGGAGGGCATCGGTATCGACTTCCAGGATCGCGGCCACCGCATCGATCAGGGTGCCCAGCGCCAGGTCGCCGTCGCAGGCGCCGAACACCGCCGCCAGCGCCGTCCCGGGTTCCAGCGCCCGCCCGAAGCCGTACTGCTGCCGCAGCACCAGATGCTGCGGGTCGGACTCGCCGGGGCGTCCGATCGTCTCCACGACCACGCCCTCGTGGCGACGCCAGAAGCCGGCCAGCAACTCAGCCTCGGGACGGCGCGCCTCAGTGACGGCGTCGAAGAAGTCGGCGAACGCCTCAGCCACCGGCTGATGCACCGCGTGCGGCCACTCCTCGAAACGCCGCTCAGGCTGTTCGCGTCCGGATTTGCGCACCGCCAGCCAGCCCATGCCGACCGCTTCGATGCCCAAGCCGGCGAAGTAGTCCAGCCACTCGGCGTAGCGGCGTTGATAGTCCGACGTTCCGGCCAGACCGGCATCGGCCAGCCACAACTCGACATACTCGAACGGGTCCAGCACCTCGCGCTGCAACACCAGCGCGTCGCAGCCGTCCGGGATCCAGGTGGACAGCCGCTCGTCCCACGGCTGGGCGGTGATCGCCCAGTTCCCCAGGACGATCAGGGTGCCGCCTTCGTTGAGGCGCGCGCCCGCTTCGCTGACCACCCGGCGCATCAGCCCGTCAGCCAGTTCGGTGCCCTCGCGGTAGACCAGACCGGAGGCGTCCGGCGGCGTCATCACGTACGGCGGGTTGGTGACGATCAGATCGAAGGTGTCGCCGGCCACCGGCTCGTACAGCGACCCGAGCCGCAACTCCGCGTCCACCCCGGCCAGGCCGAGGGTGATCCGGGCCAGTTCGAGAGCCCGCGGGTTGAGGTCAGTTGCCACGATCCGCTGGCAATGCTCGGCCAGGTGCAGGGCCTGAATGCCGCACCCGGTGCCCAGGTCGAGCGCGCTGGTGACTCCGTCGCGGGGGATCAGTTGCGCCAGCGTGGTCGAAGCCGGCGACGCGCCCAGGACAAAATCGGGACGCGGCTGCACCAGGCGTCCGTCCAGCGGGGTCGGGTCGGCGCAGATCCAGCCGGCGAAAGAATCGTCCCCGTACGGCTTGAGCTCGACCACGGCCCGCACTTCGTCACCGTCGGTGGCCAGCAAACCGGCCGCAACCAGGTCGTCCACCCCGGCGAGCAGGGTCCGTACCCGCCGGGCCGGAACCGGCAGCGCCAACAGCCACAGCCGGATCAGATCGGCCTGGGCGTCACTGCGTCCGGCCAGGGCTCGGGCCACCGGCGTGCTGCTGTTGCGGACCAGCCCGGCCAGCGCCGCGGAACCCAGGCGGCTGGTGACCGCCTCCAAGGTGTAGGCACCGGCGAGCAGGTCACTGCGCAACTGGGCGATCGCGGCGTCGGAGAGCGGCTGAGGTTCGTGATTCACCCCCCAAGCCTGTCACGTCGGACCCCCTGCCCGGATCGGGCGACATTCACGCGGGGGTAACCGCTTTCTTCTGTTCGTCAGCGGCACCGCGGTGGAACACTTTTCTGGTCACCGAAGGGACAATCCATGCGCATCGTGGCTGTTGGGGCGTCGGGTCATGCCGGCACCGCGATTGCCCAACTACTCGCGCCATCACTGGGCGCGGACGATCAGTTGGTGCTCGCCGGACGTAATGCCGCCCGGTTGGATCAGGTGCGCCTGCAGCTGTCCACGTCCGCCGAGGTCACCACCAGCATCGTTGACGTCGCCGACACCTCGGCCTTCGCCGAACTTGTCGCCGGCGCCGACCTGGTGGTCACCACCGCCAGCCGCCCCGACCTGGTGCCCACCCTGGCCCGGATCGTCCTGGACGCCGGCGCGGACTGGTTCGACACCATGCTCTCGGTACCGGCCAAGTTGTCGGCGCTGCGCAGCCTGGAGCCCGACATCGCCGCGGCCGGACGCTGCTTCATCACCGATGGCGGATTCCACCCCGGCTTGCCCGCAGCGCTGGTGCGCTGGGCCGGCGACCAACTCGACGAACTGGTCGAAGCCGACGTGATGGCCGGGCTCAAGGTCGACTGGATGGCCGAAACGGTCGCCGACTCGACGATCGAGGAGATGCTCACCGAGTTCACCGACTTCCACATGGTCAGCTACATCGACGGCGAACGGCGCACCGTGCGCTGGACCGAGTGCCCCACCGTCGACTTCGACCAGCCGATCGGACGCCAACTGGTGGTGCCGATGTCGCTGGCAGAGATGGACGACCTGCCGGCGCGCTACCCGAGCCTGCGCCGTTGCGGGTTCTACATCTCCGGATTCGGTCCGGCCATGGACTACCTGGTGCTGCCGCTGCTGATGGTGATGGCGCGGATCCGTCCGTTGCATCGGGCCACGGTGAAGCTCACTCGCTGGGCGATGGCCCGGCTGGCCAGCACCCCGCCACCCCATCGGCTCGAGATCCGCACCACCGCCCGCGGCACCCGCGCCGGACGTCCGGCCCTGGCCAGCGCGAAGATCAGCGGTGAGGACGGCTATCTGCTCACTGCCGCCCCGGCGGTCGCCTGTCTGCGACGGGTGCTGGACGGCAGCATCCGCACCCCTGGGCTGCATCTGCAGGCCGACCTGGTCGAGCCCGGGCCGTTCCTGCACGACCTGGTCGGGCTCGGGGTGAACGTCGAGACGTCGGTGTCGCCGGTGCACTGACCGGACGGGTCACTGCTCGCGATCTCGGCGCTGCTCACCGCTGTCACCGCGGCATGGCAGGCTGAACGCTGTGGCTCTTCCGGAATGGCTGGACGGTGATCAGCGGGTTCGCTACCGCTTTCACCGTCCGTCCGCCGACGGCATCCGGGCTCCGTTCCCCGACTGGGTGAGCGAACCGGTGCGCGCCGGCCTGGCCCGGGTGGGCATCACCGAACCCTGGCGGCATCAGGTGGACGCCGCCGAAGCCGCGTTCGCGGGCCGCCACGTCGCGCTGGCCACCGGCACTGCCTCAGGCAAGAGCCTGGCCTACCTGCTGCCGGTGCTGGCCGCTGGCGTCGACGGCCGGGTCGGGGTGGAGATCGATCGGGGGCCGCTGGGGCTGGATCGTGGGCACACCGCGCTGTACCTGGCTCCGACCAAGGCCCTGGCTCACGACCAGTTGCGGGCCTGCCGCGCGCTCGGGGTGGACGGCTGGCGTCCGGTCGCCATCGACGGCGACTCCGACCAGGCAGAGCGCCGCTTCGTCCGCGACTTCGGGCAGTTCGTGCTCACCAACCCTGACCTGCTGCATCATTCGATCCTGCCCTCGCATCAGCGCTGGAGTCGGCTGCTCGGCACGCTGCGCTATGTGGTGATCGACGAGGCGCACCGCTACCGGGGCACGTTCGGGGCGCACGTGGCCAATGTGCTGCGGCGACTGCGGCGGCTGGCCCGCCACTACGGTGCCGACCCGGTCTTCATCAGCGCCTCGGCCACGGTCAGCGGTGCCGGTGAGCTGCTGGAGCGGCTGGCCGGGGTCAGCGACGTCCGGGAAGTGGCAGCGGACACCTCGGCGCGGGCGGGTCTGGATTTCGCCATCTGGCAGCCCGAAGGCGACCCACATCACGAAGCCGCCGAGTTGATGGCCCGGCTGGTCGGCGAAGGTCGCCAGACGCTGACCTTCACCACCTCGCGAGTGCAGGCCGAGTTGGTGGCGGTGCGAAGCCAGCGGATCCTGGGGTCGAGCGCCGACGTCCGTTCCTATCGGGGCGGGTACCTGGCCGAGGACCGGCGTGAGTTGGAGGCCGGGCTGCAGTCGGGCGCGTTGCGCGGGGTGGCCTGCACCAATGCCCTTGAGCTCGGCGTCGACATCTCCGGGGTGGACGCGGTGATCAGCTGCGGCTTCCCTGGCACGGTGGCCGCCTTGTGGCAGCAGGCCGGACGGGCCGGGCGCGCCGGCACCGACGCGGTCGCCGTCCTGGTGGCGCGGCCCGACCCGTTGGACGCCTACCTCAGCGAGCACCCCGAGTTGATCTTCGATGCCGTGGTCGAGCGGACGGTGTTGCATCCGGACAACCCGCGGGTGCAGGCGTTGCACGTGGCTGCCGCAGCGCAGGAACTGCCCATCACCGCCACCGATGAGGTGTGGTTCGGTGATCAGTTACCCCGCGTGCTCGATCGGCTCACCAGCGCCGGCTATCTGCGGCGCCGGGCGAACGGCTGGTATTGGGCGCGTCCGGATCGGGCGGTGGATTCGATCGATCTGCGCGCTGCCGGTGGTCACAGCGTCGAGGTGGTCGAGCAGGCTACCGGCCGCGTGATCGGCCAACTTGACCCGAGTGCGGCCGATCGCAGCGTCCACGTCGGCGCGATCTATCTGCATCAGGGTGATCAGTGGCTGGTCACCGAGTACCTGCCCGAGGAGCACACCGCCTTGGTGCGTCCGGCCCGGGAGGGGTATTTCACCCAGGCGACGGCCGAGTCCGACATCGCGATCCGGCAGGTGCTGGCATCGCGGCGGCTGGGGCGGGCCGAGATCAGCTTCGGCAACATTGAGCTCTCCGGGCAGGTGACCGGTTTTCTGCGCCGCGACGAAGCCACCGGCGCCGTGTGGGATTCCAGCCCGCTGGACCTGCCCCGCCACAGCCTGCACACCCAGGCGGTCTGGTACACCGTCGAGGCGGCGGCCTTGACCGGCTTCGATCCGCGTGACCTGCCGGGTGCCGCGCACGCCGCCGAGCACACTGCCATCGGTCTGCTGCCGGCGTTCGCCCCCTGCGACCGCTGGGATATCGGCGGCCTGTCGACCACGCTGCACCCCGACACCGGACAGCTGACTGTCTTCGTCCACGACGGCGCCGCCGGCGGGGCGGGCTTTGCCGAGCGCGGCTATCAACTCATCGAGACCTGGCTGCGCGCGACCCTGGATCGGCTGCAGAGTTGCCCTTGCGAACAGGGGTGCCCGGCCTGCGTGGTCTCTCCCAAGTGCGGCAACGGCAACCATCCACTCGACAAGGCCGCGGCGGCGCGCCTGCTGGAGCTCATCGTCGGCTGATCCCCACCCCAGGAGCAGGCCCCGCTGCCTCCGCCTACCTGCTGGGCTGCAGGTGCCCGGCGACCGAGGTCGCCGTGACGTCGACCGGCATACCCAGCAGGAGTTCGCCGTGACGTCGGACCGTCACCGAGACCGCGAAATCGAGGGCGTCGCCGGCCACCGCGCAGGCGGTGAGTTCGACGGCGTTGGCCTTGGCCGCTTCCCGAGCGTCCGCGCAGGCGTCGCCACCGTTGCGGTACCCCGCGGCGCCTGACAAGGCCACCAAGTCGGCCGCGCCGGAGGTGGCCCGCTGCGCGGTGTCGTACCCACCGACCGCGATCGCGACCACCGCAACCATCGCCACCACGACCATCACGCCGGCGATCAGGACGGTGCCCGCACCGCGCTGCGCGGCCCGGCGGCGTTCGACCACTGAATCCGGCCAAGGCCGAGCGGGACCTGCCCCCGGACGCACCCGTCGTGGCGGCGTCATGCCGGCTCCGCGATCACGGTGGCCTCGGCGTGTAGCGGGATACTCGGCAGCCACTCGGCCCAGGGCCGGGCCGCCAAGTCGACCTGCACCACTACCCGGCCGTCGGCGCGACGGACGTCCACCTGCGCGCCCGGCGGGCGGTGCTCCAGGATCTCGGCGACCGCGGCAGCATCACCGCGCGCCTCCTGCCGGGCCACCCCGGTGGCCAGGTCTTGGCAGGTTCCCCACAGCATCAGCGCCGACAGCACCCACGCCAGCAACGCCACCATCGCTACCGCCCCCAGCCCCGCCAGCGCCAGCTCGATCGTGACCATGCCGTGGGAGGTGAAACGAGTGGGCCGTGGATGGGGCGGTCGGCGGCCGGCCGGGGACTCCCGACCGACCACCACCGCGTCGGTCACTGCCCGCCGAGCATCGACTTGATGATCTCGAACAGCGCCGTGATCAGAGCCTTCAGAAGATCCTGGAACCACGGTTCCTTGGCGATCGAGATCAAGACACCAATGCCGGTGGCCACCGCCACCGAACCCACCGCGTACTCGGCCCGTGGTCATGCCCCGCTGGTTGCGACGAACCTTGGCCATGAGCTTGCCTGCCATAACTTCTCCTCTCCGGTTGCGTCCGGTGCGGACACACCCAGAGCTTCGGCAGCGGGCCCGGTTTCGAGTCAGCGATTCGGCAAGTTGTGGATGCCCGCAGCAACGACGAACCGGCTTGTGGACAACGAATCATCCGAACAGCTTCGACACGATGCCGCCCACCACTGGCACCAGCCCCAGCAGCACGAAGGAGGGCAGGAAGCAGACCATCAGCGGCAGCACCGAACTCACTCCGACCTTGCGCGCTCGCACTTCGGCGGCCGCAGCGGCCTCCTGGCGGGCCTGAACGCCCACGTCCGCGATCCGCTCGGCCAGCGACACCCCCGTGGCCGCCCCGCGACTCAGCTCCCGGGCGAACGTCGCCAGCGGCGGGCAACCGGCGAGTTCGGACCACACTCGCGTCTCGTCCACACCCAGGGTGATCTTCGCCATGGCCTCAGCCAACTCCTCAGCCAGCGGCCCGGCAGTCGAGCCGGCAACGACCCGCACCGCCGACAGCAGCGGCAGCCCGGCCGACAGGCAGCTGACGATCAGGTCGCACGCTTGCGGCAGGTCAGCGCTCAGTGCGGCCCGGCGCTTCTCCTCGGCAGCGCCCACCAGGCGCCCGAGCATCACGTAGCTGCCAACTGCTGCGGCTCCGCCGATCACGATCGACAGCCACCCCAGGCCGGACGTGGCGAACCACACCGCCGCGCCGGTCGCGACCGCCGAGCCGATCCGGCGCCAGCCCGCAAACGCGGCCGAGCTCGCGGGCGACGCGTCGGGCGGCGGACGGAGCCGCGCCGCGGTTGACGGCCACCAGGCCAGCACCGCCAGCCCGGCGCACCCACCGGCCACCAGGACCCAGGTCAGGTTCAGCGGGATCAGAGTCATCGCGGCACCGTCGCGATGCGCTCGATCCACCACACCCCGGCGCACGCCAGCCCGACTCCGACCACCAGACACCCTTGGCCCAACGCCGTGCTGAGGAAGAACCGCCCCGGGTCGCCACCGATGGCATAACCCAGCCCGATCCCGGCCAGCGGCAGGACTGCCAACATTCGCCCGGTGGCGCGTGGCGCGGCGAGTTCGGCGGCCACCGTTCGGGCCACCTTCGCCGCCGCGGCCAGCCGCTCGACAAGCACCTCCAAGGTGGCGACCAACGAGGCGCCGCTGCGTTCGGCCACCTCCCAGGCCGCGGCCAACTCGATCAACCCCTCCGCGCCCGGACGCGCACCCAGCCGTCGCAACGCCGCAGGAATCGAGCCGCCGACCTGCTGGGCGGAGACCACTTCGGCCAGCAGCGGTGCGTCGGCTGCGGCCACGCGCAACGCCAGCGCAGGCACGTGGCCCACCCGCACCAACCCGGCCAGCAGACGACAGGCGTCGACCACCTCGGTGGCCCGCCGGTCGCGGTCTCCCTGCCGTCGATGCCCCCGCCACAACCCGGCCGCCGTGGCCGCCACCAGCCCCACGGCCAGGCCCACCGCTACCCCCGCCGATCGCCAACCGAACCAGCCGGCAATTGCCAGCGCGAGCGGAATCAGCCACTCCCACTGCCACCGTGTCGCTCGGTGCAGACGTGCGACCTCTGGCGGCGGGCGGAGTCGGTCCAACCGCGCCCGAGCGGACGGCCCCCCGACGACCAGCAAGGCCGCGATCGCCAGTGCGGCGGCCACCCAGGTCATAACCCCGCCCACTCACGAAGGGTGGCCGCTCCTGGACCGGCGTGTTCGGTGCCGTCGACATCGCAGCGCCAGGCCGGAACGGTGTGACAGATGCCGTTGTCGTCCACGCTCAACAAGCGGATCTCGGCAAGCCAGCGGCGTCCGTTCGGCAGCCGGACCACCTGAATCAGCACCGGCGCCGCCGCCCCCAATTGGGCGTGCAGTGCCGCCCGCGACCAGCCACCGAGCGCCGCCAGCGCCTCCAAACGGGTCGGGACGTCGGCAGCCGAGTTGGCATGCACTGTGCCGCAGCCGCCTTCGTGACCGGTGTTAAGCGCCATCAGCAGATCGGCCAACTCGGCACCGCGCACCTCACCGACCACCAGGCGATCGGGACGCATCCGCAGCGCCTGGCGCACCAGGTCGGTCAGAGTGATCGCGCCGGCGCCTTCGGTATTGGCCGGACGAGCCTCCAACCGCAGACAGTGCGGATGCACCGGGTTGAGTTCGCGGGAGTCCTCCACGATCACAATTCGCTCATCAGGTGGCACCAGCCCCAGCAGGGCCGCCATCAAGGTGGTCTTACCCGAGCCGGTGCCCCCGGAGATCAGGAACGGACGCCGGCTGGCGACCAGCCCGGTGAGCAGCCGCGCCGTCGTCGGGCTGATGCTGCCGGCGGCCACCCAGTCGTCCAGACTCAGCCGCGCCCGATTGGGCACGCGCAACGACAGGCAGGTGCCGGCGTCGGTGACGCAGCTCAGCGCCGCGTGAACCCGCACTCCGGTCGCCAACCGGGCGTCCACGAACGGCGAGCTGTCGTCGAGTCGTCGCGATACCGACGCGGCCAACCGCACCGCCAATCGCCGCACTTCCGCCTCGCCCTCAAAGCGCACCCCGGACGGCTCCAACCCGGCCCCCCGATCGATGAACACCTGATCCGGCCCGTTCACCAGGACGTCGGTCACGCCGGGGAGCTCCAGCAACGGATCGAGCACCCCCGCGCCCACGCTGTCGCGGCGCAACCGGGCCACCACCTCACGCACCCCGCCATCACTGACCAGCAGTCCCAGAGCGCGCAGCGCCGCACCGACTTCGACCGGCCCGGGCTGCTGATTGCGGCGAGCCAGGTGATCGCGAATCGCATCGAGGGTGGCCTCATCCATCAGCGACCCCCGCGGTCAGCCGGGTGACCAGGGCGGCCACCGTGCGGCGGTAGCGCCGACGCGACCCGCGCGCCGGGGGCTCACCCCGCTCGGACGCCGCCAACAGCGCCGGTTCGTCAGGCAACTCAGCCACCACCGGACGGGCCAGCGCCTCGCCCACCAGCGACGCCGGCAGTGACCCTCGCGTCCGTCGCACCACCAGTTCGGCCCGCTCAAGGTCGGCCGAGGCCAAGAGCTCCCGCGCCGCCGCCACCCCCCGGACGGTGGCGGCCACCACCAACAACTGGTGGGTCGACAGACGCAGTGACTCCCGCGCGCTGACGCCCCCGGACCGACCCGGATCCAGCACCACCAGTGAATGCCACGACCGCAGCGAGGCGACGATCGCGGCCAAGGGCTCGCGCGCCAGGTCGAGCTCGGCCCCCCGGGCCATCGACACCACCGACACCCCGTCGACCACCGGCAGGTAGCCGCGCAAATCCCCGAGTTGCCCGACGGCGCTGTTGAGGCGCGGCCACCGCCAGCCCTGGACGCGTTCAGCGCCCAACAGCAGGTCGATGCCTCCCCCCAACGGATCGGCATCGACCAGCGCCGCAGCGGAAGCTCCGCCCGCGGCGCTCAACTGAGCCAAGGCCGCAGCGAGAGTGGAGGCACCAACTCCTCCCGAACCGCCGATCACGGCCACCACTGGCGCCCGCGTCCGACTGCTGCCCTCGCCCAGCACCGCCCCCAACCAGGCGGCCCCCTCCGGCAACGGGATCACCCGGGCCGCCAGCGGCGCCGACCACGCCGAGAGCAGCTCGGGCTGCTGGCCCACCAAGAAGACGTCCTCTCGGTGAGGCAGAGCGCGCGCTGCCACCTTCTCGGCTTGATCGTCGGCGACGATCACCGTCGCAGCCGTCCGCCAGGGACCGGCGAGCCGCTCGGGCTCGACGATCACCTCGGCCTCCAACTCCTGAGCAGTCACCGCAGCCAGGATCGAATCCTGGGTCTCACCCGGTGCCGCTACCACCAGAACCGGACGCGCCGGACTCAGCTGTGCCATGCCCGCATCTTGGGGACGGCGCAGTCCGACGGTTCACCGCCGGGAAAGTTGTGGACAGCGCTTCGAGTTATCCACCGACGAGGTCGGTCGACACCTCCCACAGCCGCCGAGCCAGGTCGGCGTCATCGGCCAGCGGAGACGACTTCGCCAGCCGCCGCTTCTCGTAATAGCCACCCGGCGTCCAGTCTGTGCCGGGAGTGCCTTCGGCCAACCAGACCAACTGATCGGCACCCTGCTCGGGACGGATCATCGTCGCCGAGGCCAGCGGCGAGGCGTACAGCCAGCGCATGAAACCCGACGACGAACTGGCGAAATTGGAGCCCACTACTCCCGGGTGGAAGGCGGCCGCGTTCAGCCCCTGATCGCCGAAGCGACGCTGCAGTTCGCGGGTGAACAGGATGTTGGCCAGCTTGCCCCCGCCATAGGCCGACTGCGCCCGGTAATGGCGGTCGTAGTTCAGGTCACCCAGATCCAGGCGGGAGAACAGCCGCGCGGCAATGCTCGAGGTCTGAATCACCGACGCCTTCGACGCGATCAAGGTGTCCATCAGCAAGGTGGTCAGCAGGAAGCCGGCCAGGTGATTCACCTGGAAGGTGAGCTCGTGCCCGTCCTCGGTGATGGTGCGGTCCGACGCCATCAAGCCACCAGCGTTATTGGCCAGTACATCGATGCGCGGATAGGCGGCGCTCAGCTCGCCGGCGAGCCTGCGGACGTCGGACAGGCGGGCGTAATCGGCCACGTGATGGGGCACCTGCAGCCTCTCAGCGACCGCTGCGGTCTTCTCCGGTGAGCGGCCGACCACGACCACCTTTTCACCGGCCTCCACCAGCAGCCGCGCACCCGCCGCTCCGACGCCGTCGCTGGCGCCGGTGATCACGATCGTTCGTCCGGACATCAGACCTCCTTGTTCAGCCAAGACGTTACTCCGCGGGCCGTCGATGCCACCTCATGGTGGTTATCAGCCCAGAGTGGGTCGGAGGTCGAGGTCGGTGCCACCTCGTGGTGGTTATGGAGGGTCCAAACGGGGCCCATTTCGACCATCGCGTGACACGCCGCTGGAAAGCGGTGTGGAGGCCGGTCGATAACCACCATCTGGTGGCAGCGGGGACGTGAGGCCCGGCGCCGTTCCGGCGAACACACCCAGCCCGACCCTGATGCGGGAGCTGATCGCCCGGCGCACCTACCATCTCATTATGAGTTCTCGCAGCGGCTTCCCTCCTGCAGCCGACGAGTGGCTGGTGCCATCGTCCGGTTCGCGGGTGCTGGCCGTCGGTCAGCCCACCGCCTCGATGGCGGCTCGGCTGCACGCCGCCGGGCATCGGGTCACCCTGATCGAGCACCAACTGGACGAACTCGTCGCCCTCCAGCGCCGCTACCCGGCCTTGGAGTTGGTGGCGGCATCGGCCGAAGGCCTGCCCTTCCAACCGTGCAGCTTCGATGTGGTGGTCATCTCCCAAGGCATGCACCTATTGGCACCGGGATTGGCGCTGGCCGAGTTCGCCCGCGTACTGAGCGCCGGTGGCTGCCTCAGCCTGGCCTACATCACCCGCGACGACAGCGTGCCGTGGGTGCGTCGGCTGGCAGCCGTCCTGCAGACCTACGATCCGGAGTTGATGACCTCTGGCCACCTCGAGTCGGTGGACGCCTTGGCCGCCAACTCCTACTTCCCTGACGTCGAGGAGCGCAGCTTCCGACTTTGGGTGCCGATCACTCGCGACGGCATGCTGACCATGGTGTCCTCTGCGCCGCAACTGGCCGGGTTGTCGCCGGCCGATGCCCGTCCGCTGCTGGACGCCGTCGGTGCGATCTATGACTCCTCGGCCAAGCCACCCGAGCCGTTGGCCTTGCCATACGCGGTGCAGTGCTGGCGGGCCGAGGTCGACCACAGCGAGTTCACCAGCGAGTTGGACCTGGCGGCGGACGGTCTGCAGATCCTGCTGTGAGCAGGCCGGTCCGGCCTATGCTGGGGACAGGTTCGAAGGGAGCACCATGGCTGAGCCGAGCGATATCGCCGAGGTGATCAAGGCCGTCCAGGACGACATCACCACCATCGTCCGCGGTGAGGTCGCGCTGGTGGCCGACGAAATCAAGGGCGAAGCGGCCAAGGCCGGCATCATCGCCACCCTGTTCGGCGGCGCGGGCTATGTCGCGATCAGCGCCATCGCGGTGCTGTTCAGCGCGTTGGGCTTCGCCTGGTCGATCGGCTACCAGGCCTGGTTCGGCCTGGGCATCCTGCCCGCGCTGTTCTGGGGCTTCTTGACCATGGCCGTGCTGATGCTGCTGATCGCCGGTCTGCTTGGCTACCTCGGCACCAAGATGCCCACGCCCGGCGCACCGACCCGCAGCATCGAGGACGCCAAGGGACAGGTCGCCTTCGTCAAGGAGACCATCGCCGAGGCCAGCGCCGAGGTTGCTGCGCAGCCGCTCTTCGCGCCACGAACAAAGCGGCCTGAGCTCGGCTGACCTGGTGTCAGAGCCGTTCGCTGAGGAAGCGCGCGGGTATCTCACTGGTCCGGCCGCGATCCCAATCGATCGTCCAGCCCAGTAGGTCGAACAGCCCGTCCAGCAGGTAGGCGGTGAATCCCCACACGTACAGCTCGCCGATCCAGAAGCCCGGCCCGGTGAAGCCACGGCTGTGGTGCCAGGTGTCCCGGTTGGCCGGGGACAGCAGCGCCGAGACCGGCACCCGATGGACGTCAGCGAGTTCGCCGACATCGACCACCTGCAGCGGGCGGGAGTGGTGCCACCACCCGACCACCGGCGTCACATCGAAACCACTGCGCGGAATGTGCGCCGATGGCAGGATGCCGAGCACGGTGATTTCACCGCCGGGCACCCCGACCTCTTCCTCAGCCTCACGCAACGCAGCCTGCACCGGGTCGGCGTCGCCGGCCTCAATGCCGCCACCGGGAAACGCCAATTGCCCGGCGTGATGACGCAGGTCGGGACGCTTCTCCACAAGGACGAGGTCGAGCCCGTCCGCGCCGGCGCAGAACATGATCAGGACGGCAGCCGGACGTCCCCGCCCCGGTCGACGAGCGCCGTCGATGAACTCCAGGGAATCCGGACGTGACAACGCCTCGGCGGAGTCACCGAGCTCAGCGGGCACGGGCAGCCACTGCTCGCTGGTCATCCGCGCGGCTCCCGCACCAGAGCAGCGGCGACCTTCTCATCGGTGGGACCTTCCCCGAACGCCGGGCACAGCGTGGCCACCGGACAGGCACCACACGCCGGACGACGGGCATGGCAGCGACGCCGCCCGTGCCAGATCACCCGGTGGTTGAGCGTGTTCCAGTCCTTGCGGGGGAACAGCTCACCGACCTCGGACTCGATCACCGCCGGGTCGGTGGCGCTCGTCCAGCCGAAGCGGCGCGAGAGCCGGATGAAGTGGGTGTCGGTGGTGATCGCGGGCACCCCGAAGGCGTCCGACAGCACCACATTGGCGGTCTTGCGTCCCACCCCCGGCAGGGTCACCAGCGCATCCAGCCGTCCGGGCACCTGGCCTTCGAATTTCTCGACGACCGCGGCGCTCAACCGCAGCAGCGAGTCGGTCTTGGCCCGGAAGAACCCGGTCGGACGGATCAACTCCTCCAGCCGATCACGATCGGCCCCGGCCAATGCGGCGGGGTCGGGGTAGGCGGCGAAAAGCGCCGGAGTGACGGTGTTGACCCGTCGATCGGTGGACTGCGCCGACAGCACGGTGGCCACGAGCAACTGCCACGCGTCGGCGTGGTCCAACTCGCAATGCGCCTCGGGATAGGTGTCGCCGAGCAGGCGGTGAATCTTGCGTGCTCGGCGCACCACGGCGGCGCGATCGACGTCCATCAGCCTTCGGCGATCTCGGCGATCAGCTCGATCTCCACCGGGCTGCCCAACGGCAGGACGGCAACTCCGACGGCGCTGCGGGCATGCACCCCGGCGGCTCCGAACACGTCCTGCAGCAGCAGGGAGGCACCGTTGGCGACCGCCGGCTGACCGGTGAAGTCGGGGGCGCTGGCCACGAACACCACGACCTTCACAACCTTCACCAACCGGTCGACGCCACCGGCGACCGAGGCTGCCGCGGCGATCGCGTTGAGGGCAGCGATGCGGGCCAGGTCGGTCGCCTGCTCGGCGCTGATCTCGGCACCGACCTTGCCGGTGGCCTGCAGGACACCGTCGACGAACGGCAACTGGCCGGCGGTGAA
>JAJTBJ010000197.1 GCA_021286985.1 Propionibacteriales bacterium
CGCCATGCCCACCACCACGCTGGACAGCAATCCCAGCGCGCCCCCCTTGAGGCCTTTTTCGGACGCTTCGGGATACCCCAGTGGCGCGTCGTCGGTTACAGGACTACTCATCAGGAATCCGCCTCCTTTGGCGATGCCCGTTGCATGCCGAACGGAAGCCTAAAACCGTGGGGCGTGCAGGGGGTTTCGATCGCGTTAAGGACGGCGCCACGTGCCGTCCGACGGGGCATATTCTTCGCCGAACCGGGCGCTGGTCAAGGGTTTTGCCACGGCTTCTCCGCAATTGGGGCCACGTTTCTACGCGTTGTGACACTGCGGATTTCGTAGCGTAATTCCTGGCCGTGATGGCCGCAGCACCGCGGATGCCTCGGCCGCGTCGACGGAGCCGATCAGCCCTTTCCCTTGAACTGGCTGAACCACAAGTCGCGATACAGGCCGTCGGTGGTCAAGAGTTGATCGTGGGTGCCCTGTTGGACGATCGTGCCGGAGTCGACAACCAGGATCGAATCGGCATCGGAAATCGTGGAGAGTCGATGCGCGATCACGAACGAGGTGGTGCCGGCCATCAGCCGCCGCAGGCCTTCTTGAATGAGTTTCTCGGTGCGGGTGTCCACATTCGAGGTGGCCTCATCGAGGATCAGGATCTTCGGACGGGCGACCATCGCTCGGGCAATGGTGAGCATCTGCCGCTGGCCTTGGCTGAGGTTGGCGCCGCGCTCGACCAGCATGGTCTGGTACCCATCGGGCAGGGCCTCGATGAACTCGTGGGCGTTGGCCTCCTCGGCGGCGGCGATGCACTCGGCGTCGGTGGCGCCTTCGCGGGCGTAGCGCAGGTTGTTCATGATCGTGTCGGAGAACAGGAACGCCTCCTGCAGCACCATGCCCACGCACCCTCGTAGGCTGGCGATCGTCACTGCCGTCAGCGGCTGATCGTCCACCAGCACCTCACCGGCGTCCACGTCGTAGTAGCGGGTGAGGATGTTGATGATCGTGCTCTTGCCGGCACCGGTGGGGCCGCAGATGCCGATCTTCTGCCCTGGTAGCGCAGTGAAGGTGTTGTGCCGCAGGATCTGGCGTCCCGGCACGTAGGAGAAGTCGACGTCACGGAACTCGACCTTGCCGCCGTTGAACTGCAGCGGCGCGGACGCAGGCTCGTCGACCACCGTGGGCTGGTCGTCCACGATCTCGAACACCCGACGTCCGGCCGCGACGGCGGTCAGCGTCGAGGTGGCCAGGTTGGACAGGTCGGACAGCGGCTGCGCCAGCAGACCCGCCAACCCGACGAAGGCGATGATGCCGCCGACATCGGCCTGGCCCTTGGACGCCAGCAGGCCGCCGACCACCAGCACCACGACCATCTGAATGGTCGTCATGGCCATGGTGGCGGGGAACTGCAGCAGCCCGGTGAAGGTGGCTTTGGAGGCGGTGGTGAAAACCTCGCCGGCCTGGATGTCGTGCTGTCCGACGGCCCAGTCCTGGCGACGGGTCGAGATCAGCACCCGGTGTCCGGAGATGGTCTCCTCTTGGAAGCCGGACAGATCGCCCAGCTGCTCCTGCAGCCGGGTGTAGGCCGGGCCGGCGGCGCGGGTGACCGCAGCTCCGACCAGCAGCAGCACCGGCACCACCGACAAGGCCGCCAGAGTCAGCCGCCAGTTCGTCACCGACATCAGCACCACGATCAGGATCACCTGGAAGATGCCGCGCATGATCTGAGAGATCGCGTTCTCGTTGAAGGTGGCCACAGCCTCGGTGTCGTTGGTGACGCGGCTCAGCAACTGGCCGACCGGCTGGCGGTCGAAGAAGCTCAGCGACAACCGTTGCATGGTGGCGAACATGTCGCGTTGCAGGCTCATCGTGGCCGAGGTGGCCAGCCGGGTCATCAGGAACTCGGAGAATCCGGCGAGCAACGCGTACGCCCCCACCGAGATGATGGCCGCGATCACCCAGGTGTTCAGCGCAGCCCGGTCATGCTCCTGCATGGCGTTCACTGCGGCGCCGGTCAGCGCCGGGACCGCGGTCAGGGCCACCACCGACAGGGCACGCAGCCCCACAGCCGACCAGAACTTGGCCCGTCGTCCCGGGCCGCTGATGTAGCCGAACAGTCGGCCGAGGATCCGACCCTCGTCGCGGGGTTCCTTCGGCGGGGTGAGTGAGGAAGTGGCGGCGGTGCTCATGCCGACACCTCCTCGATCGCGCCGAGTTGTGACTGGTAGATCTCGCGATACAAGTCGCTGCGGGCCAACAACTCGGTGTGGGTGCCGATGTCGGCGATCCGGCCCCGCTCCAGCAGGACGATGCGGTCCAGGTCGATGACGGCGCTGATCCGCTGCGCGACGTAGATCAAGGTGGTGCCGGCGACATCCTTGGGAATCGCGGCCTGTACCCGGGTCTCGGTGGCCACGTCCAAGGCGCTGGTGGAATCGTCCAGGATCAGCACCCGCGGCCGCGGCACCAGGGCACGGGCCATCGACAACCGCTGCCGCTGCCCACCGCTGAAGTTGTAGCCACGCCGAGCCACCGGAGCGTCCCACTGCTGGGGGAGCGCCTCGACAAAGCCGAAAGCATCCGAGGCGCGAGCGGCGTCCTTCATCCGGTCATCGCTGGCCGCAGGATCGGCGAAGCACACGTTCTGCCGGACGTCGCCCTGGAACAGCACCGCCTCCTGCAGCGCGGCGCCGACCACGCTGCGCAGTTGGTCGAGCGGAACGTCGCGGACGTCCACGCCGTCGATGAGTACGCGTCCCTGGCGGGGGTCGTAGAAGCGGGGGATCAGGTTCACCAATGAGGTCTTGCCCGAGCCGGTGGCGCCGAGGATGCCCAGCGATTGGCCCGGTTCGATCACCAGATCGATGTCGTGCAGCACGTCGCCGGACGCGTCGTCGCCGCCCTGGTAGCCGAAGCTCACGCCTTCGAAGCGCACCTCAGCACCACCGGACGTCGCGAGCTCGGTCGCGCCGCCGGCCGGCAGCAGCGGCTCGGCATCGATCACCTGGAACACCCGAGCGGCCGAGGTCACCCCCCGCAACAGGTAGGGCGTGATCAGTGCGGCCAACCCCAGCGGCACCACGACCAGGCTGAGGTATTGGGTGAACGCGGTCACCTGGCCGATGGTCATGCCGTCGCCGTCGATCACCTTGGTGCCGCCGATCAGCAGCGTGATGGCGATGCCCAACTGGGTCACGGTGTTCAGCGCCGGGGTGAGCAGCGCCACCCGGAAGGCGGCGGCGCGGGCCGGTACGCGCAGGGCTTCGGTGCGGGCGTCGAAGCGCTCGACCTCCAGCTCTTCGCGT
Source organism: Propionibacteriales bacterium (assembly GCA_021286985.1). GTDB lineage: Bacteria > Actinomycetota > Actinomycetes > Propionibacteriales > Propionibacteriaceae > Propionicimonas. The sequence continues at coordinate 3,291 of JAJTBJ010000197.1, forward strand.
CCGAACGCCTTCACCACCCGAACCCCGGCGAGGTTCTCCTGCATGGTGTTGTTGACCTCGTCGAGGCGCTTTTGGCGCTCGTCGTAGGCGCGTTCCATCGGCCGGATCAAGATCACCGCGAAGCCCAGCAGGATCACCGTGACCACGCCCAGAATCCACACCATGCCGGGCGCGGTGATCGAGGCCAGGCCCACCGCAGCGATCAGCATGATCGGGGCGTACAACAGCAGCATCACGCCGTAGAGCACGGCATTGGCCACGTTGTTCACATCCGAACTCAGCCGCACCAGCAGGTTGCCGGTGCGCATCTGGTCGAAGTTGCCGAAGGAGTACTCCTGCACGCTGGCGTAGGCCTGGGTGCGCAGCACATAGGCGGTGCCCTGGGAGAAGAACACGGCGATCACCGCGGTGCCGGCCAGCAGCACGCTGGCGACGGTTCCGAGCACAGCCATCCAGATGCCGGTGTCGACGATCACCCAGGTGTCGCCGGCCAGCAGACCGTCATTGACCAGGCGTTGGTTGAGCGCCGCGGTGCCCAAAGTCGCCACGGCCGACAGCAACAGCAGCACCTGCGAAAGCACCAGGCGCCACCGGTAGGGGCGATACAGGGCCAGCACCCGGCGCACCGGATGAGCGGTCTTGGCGGGGGCAACGGGAGTCGTCATCGATTCACGTGCC
>JAJTBJ010000198.1 GCA_021286985.1 Propionibacteriales bacterium
GCGTCGCGTTTCGTTCCCTGCTGACCGAGTCCGGTCCGCTCGGCTTCCTGGGGGTGAGCGAGTCTTTCCCGGCGGTGGTCGCCGCGCTGGTCTTCTTCAACTACTCGGTGGTGGTGCGCACCGTCGGGGTGTTGTGGTCTCGACTGGATCGCCGCGTCAGTGAGGCCGCCCGCGGCCTGGGCGCCTCCCGCGCTCGAGTGTGGTGGACGGTGACCTTGCCGGCGCTGGCGCCGGCGATCGCGTCCGCAGCGGCATTGACCTTCTTATTCTGTGCCTCGGCGTTCGCGGTGGTGTTGATCCTCGGCGGTACCGGCTGGGGGACGATCGAGACCGAGATCTGGTACCAGACGACTCAACTACTCGACCTGCCGGCGGCGGCGGCGCTGTCGGTGCTCCAACTGATCGTGGTCGCGGGAGCGCTGGTGGTGGCCGACCTGACCCGCAGCCGCCAGGAGCGGGCGCTCACCCTGGCCGGCTCGCCGGTGGATCACCGCTTGCGTCGTGCGGACGCGCCGGCCGCGGTCGTCACCGCGGTGGTGATCATCGCACTGCTGGCGACCCCCATGCTCACCTTGGTGTGGCGCTCGCTGCAGACCGCCTCCGGCCTCGGCCTGGGCAACTATGCGCTGCTGGCTGTCGGCGACGGACGTCCGAGTGTCTGGGACGCCACGGCCAACTCCGTGAGCACCGCTGCAGTGGCCACGCTGATCGCGCTGTCGCTGGGCGTGATGGTCAGCTTCCTGTTGTCGCGGCGTCCCTCGTCGGCGACCGGACGGACGATTCTGCGGTTGGCCGATGCGGTGTTCATGCTGCCGTTGGGCATTTCGGCGGTCACCGTGGGGTTCGGATTCTTGATCACCTTGAATCGGCCGCCGCTCGACCTGCGCTCGTCGTGGGTGCTGGTGCCGATCGCGCAGGCCATCGTGGCGCTGCCGCTGGTGGTGCGCAGCCTGCTGCCGACGCTGCGGGCGATCAACCCGCGGCTGCAGGAGGCGGCAGCCACCCTGGGCGCGGGGCCGGGCCGGGTTGTGGCCAGCATCGACGTGCCGTTGGCCTGGCGCGGTTTCGGGCTGGCGGCCGGCTTCGCCTTCGCCACCAGCGTGGGTGAGTTCGGAGCGACCACCTTCCTGGCGCGTCCGGACCGTCCGACCCTGCCGGTGGAGATCTTCCGGCTGATCTCCCGGCCCGGGGCCGAGAATCTGGGCACGGCGATGGCGGCCGCAGTGGTGCTGGCGGCGTTGACGGCGGCGGTGATGGCCCTGGCGGAGTTCCTGGGGCCGAAGGAGGCGAACTCGTGGTGAGCGGATTGCAGGTGCGCGACGCGGTGGTGCGCTACGGCGGGCTGACTGCCGTCGATCGGGTCAGCATCGAGGTGGCCCCCGGTGAAGTGGTCGCCGTCATCGGTGCGTCCGGATCGGGTAAGTCGTCGCTGCTGCGGGCGGTCGCCGGCCTGGAGCCGTTGGTGTCCGGTTCGGTGAGCTGGGACGGCGTCGATCTGGCTCGCACCGAGGTGCACCGTAGGGGCTTCGCGGTGATGTTCCAGGACGGCCAACTGTTTCCGCACCTCAGCGTCGGTGGCAACGTCGGCTACGCGCTGAACCGGCTGGGTCGTGGGGAGCGGCAGCGCCGGGTCGACGAGCTGCTGGCCCTCGTCGGGCTGGACGGCTACGCGCGCCGTCCGATCACTGCGCTGTCGGGTGGACAGGCCCAGCGGGTCGCGCTGGCCCGGTCATTGGCCGCCGATCCGCGCCTGCTGATGCTGGACGAGCCGCTGTCGGCGTTGGACACCGGGCTGCGGGAGCGGCTGGTGGAGACGTTGTCGCACACGCTGCGAGCCACCGGTACCCCGGCGCTGTACGTCACCCACGACCAGGACGAGGCGTTCACCATCGCCGACCGGGTCGCGGTGATGGCTGAGGGTCGCCTGCTTCAGGTGGACGCCCCGGCTGAGCTGTGGCGGCACCCGGTCGATGCCCAGGTCGCCACCTTCCTCGGCTACGGACCGCTGTTGGACGCGGCCACCGCCCGAGCCCTGGGCTGGTCCGACGCTCCGGACGCCACCATCGCCGTCGGCCCGGACGGTCTGGCCGTCGACTCGACGGGCGTGGAGGTGCGGGTGCAGGCGGCCACGGTGGGTCGCGGCGAGACCATCTTCGACGTCGAGCTGGCCTCCGGACAGCGGGCGCAGGTGCGCTCCGCAGGGGTGCATCGACGACCCGAGCAGCTGCCCGTCCGATTGCGTCCGCAGGGCTGCGCGGTGCTCACCGGGTCGGTCGCGGACGACACCGCGTCCTGAGGGGGACGAACGGGCTGGGGTTATCCGCAGGAAAATCTGTCCACGAGGCGACCCTTTTGGCGTTTTATCAGGATATTCTCAGAACGCGCTTGAAACGTCCCTCCTCTGGGTGACAAGGGGAAGCGTCCGCAGCGGGGACGAGCGTGCGCGGTCTCAACCAATACTGCACAGTAGGTCGAGGTTAGCGGTGCCATCTCCGCCATCAGGGGTGGAATGAGTGCAAGAATGCCGCCGTGGGAACGGAAGCAAAGTTGGTGCCTAACGGCGCCCGGCATGAGGTCGGAGTCGATGAACTCTTCTTCTCCACGACCGATGCCCGAGGGATCATCGACCAGGCGAACTCTGTGTTCGTCCGGCTCTCCCGGCATCCCCGGGATGAGCTCGTCGGTGCTCCGCACAACATCATTCGCCACCCGGTCATGCCCGGTGGCGCCTTCCTGCTCATGTGGGACACCCTCCAAGCCGGCGAGCCGTTCTGCGCGTACGTAGACAACCTCGCCGGTGACGGCAGCACTTACGGTGTGTTCGCCACCATCACTCCGCTAGGTGATGACTATCTGTCCGTGCGCGCCCGTCCGTTCGTCGACGGCCTGCACGATGCAGCGTTCTCGCTTTACGGTGCGGTGCGTCCCCAGGAGCTGGAACTGCGCGACAAGGGATGGAATTCCCACGAAGCTGCTGTCGTCGGTGCCGAGAAGCTGGGCGAGCTGCTGGTGGGCGCGGGGATCCCGAGCTACGAAGAGTTCATCTGGAAGGCCCTGCCGGCCGAAGTCGAGGCGCGTCTGGAAGTTGCCAGCGGCATCGCCAAGCGTCCGCTGGCCAGCGGTGACCTCGCCGACATGCTCGCGGTCGCGGTCAAGATCGATGAGGCCCTGCAGGAGTGGGTGCGCAGCCTGGACGACCTGCAACGGGTCGCCGACGCGCTGCTGGCCGCTGCCCCGCAGTTCAGCCACACGATGGAAGCCAACGCTGCTGTCGCTGATCGGATCAACGAGAACGACGCCGAGGGCTTCTTCAGCTCCGCCATGGTGTACCTGCGGGTGTGGGCTCAGATGGCACCTGAGGTCGCCGGCATCGTCACCGAACTGCTCCAACAGCTCGACGAGCTGCGCCGCAGCTGCGCCCAGACCCGGTTCCGCATCGCCCTCGCGGTGTTGCACAACTGGACCGTGGGTCAGTTCGTGGTGGAGATCATCGACAACGTGCCTGGCTCCGACGAAGCCCGTCCGGCGATCGCCCAGTTGGGCCGTGCGCTCGACGAAGGCTTGGCCGAGACCAGCGAGAGCAGCAAGCGGAACGCCGCCCTGGCAGCGGCCGCTGCGGAGCGCATCTCGACGCTGCGTGATCTGCTCGACCTGCCGCAGACCATGATTCGCGAATGGCTGTCCCGCGCTGACCGCAGCTCGGCGACCTTCGTGGAGATGGTCGACACGATCTCGGCTCAGGTGGATCGCACCCAGGCCGATATCGACCTGCTCGGTTCGCTGTCCGACGAGTGCCGCCGGATCGCGGTGCCGCTGGACTCGGCCGTGATCGAGGAAGAGACCGAGAAGTTGCGTGGCCTGATGGCTGCCCACCAAGGCCACCGTCCGCGTTACGCGATGTCGAAGTAACCGATTTTCCTACTCGACGCCGTTCTCCCAGCCGGGGAGAGCGGCGTCGGTGGTTTTC
>JAJTBJ010000199.1 GCA_021286985.1 Propionibacteriales bacterium
GAGAAGTTCTTCTGGCAGTTCTGCGACGACTACCTCGAACTGGTCAAGGAGCGCGCCTACGGCGCCGACGGCCAAGCCGGCAGCGATTCGGCGCGGGCGGCACTCCGCTTGGCGCTGGACGTCCAACTGCGGCTGTTCGCGCCGTTCCTGCCGTTCGTGACCGAGGAAGTGTGGTCGTGGTGGCGGACGGGTTCGGTGCACACCTCGCGTTGGCCGGTGGCTGCCGAGTTGCCTACCGGTGGTGCGGTGGCGCTGATCGAGGACGTGGCCGCCGCCCTGATCGGCATTCGCGGGGCGAAGTCGAACGCGAAGGCGTCGATGAAGGCAGAGGTCGCTCGGGCCGAGTTCAGCGGGCCGAGCGAGGTGTTGGACCGGTTGCGGTTGTCCGAATCGGACCTGCGTGCTGTTGGCCGAATCACCGGTTCGCTAGAGTTTCGGCCTTCTGAGGGAGCGCTGCAGGTCAGCGTGGACCTCCTCTAGGGAGAGGACGAAATATGCAAGGCAAGATTTTGTTGGGGGGCGCCCTGGTGGCCGTTCTCCTCACCGCCGGTTGTGGCGGTGCACCGCGCAACGACGCGGGTCAGGTGACGGCCCCGGCCACCACCGACGCGTTCCAGGTGAAGGTGGGCGATTGCACCGGCGATCTGTCCAGCGGGACGGTGTCCGATGTGGGCCTGATTCCGTGTGATCAGCCGCACTACTACGAGGCGTACGCGTCCCTGCAGATGACCGACACCACCTACCCCGGCGAGTCGGCCACCCAGGATCAGGCCGGCACCTTCTGCTCTGATGAGTTCAAGAAGTGGATGGGCATTTCGATCGACGACTCCAAGTACGGGGACGGCGTCAGGTTCTTCTACCCCACGTCGAGCAGTTGGGAGATGAAGGATCGCGAGATTCTCTGCTTCGTCGGTTCAGACTCCGGTGGCGTCAAGGGCAGCCTGAAGGGCTCCAAGAAGTAAGTCCCCACAGATCCCCCGCTCCTGTAAGAACCCGGCGTCCTTCCCGCAGGAGTGGGGGATCTGCCATGTCTACTGCAGATCGGCCAGCACCGGCTCGGCCATCGCCATCACCGCTGCTTTGGCCTCGGCGGCGGTGACCGCAGCCCGCGCTGCGGCCGCCATCTGCTGGCAGGTTTCCAGAGTGTGCGCCGCCAACGACGTCCGGACGGCCGGAACCTTGCCCGGCGCCATCGACAGGCTGCTCACACCCAGGCCGGTCAGCACCAGGGCCAGCGCCGGATCGCCACCGGCCTCACCGCACACGCCGATCGGCTTGCCCATCGCCTTGCCGCCCTCACAGGCCAGCGCGATGACGTCCAGCAGTGCCGGCTCCCACGGGTTCAGCAGGTCGGCCAACTCGCCCTGCATCCGGTCGGCGGCCATCGTGTATTGCTGCAGATCGTTGGTGCCCAGCGAGGCGAAGTCGACGTGGTAGAGAATGCCGCGGCTGCGGATCGCCGCCGCCGGCACCTCGATCATCACCCCCACCTTGGGCAGACCCAGTGCACGCACCCGCTCGGCGAACCACGTCGCCTCAGCCTGAGTGGCCACCATCGGTGCCATCACCCGGACGTCGGCGTTGGTGGCCCGGTAGGCGGCCGCCAGTGCCTCCAATTGGGCATCGAGGATGTCGGTGCGGATCATGCCTAGGCGGAGGCCCCGCCGTCCGAGCGCGGGGTTCTCTTCCGCACCGAGGTCGGCGAACTTCAGCGGCTTGTCGGCCCCGGCATCCAGGGTGCGCACCACCACCCGGCGGTCACCGAACGCCTCGAACACCTCGGTGTAGGTGGCGGTCTGCTCTGCAACCGTGGGCATCGTCTCCCGGTCCAGGAAGAGGAACTCGGTGCGGAACAGGCCCACGCCTTCGACCGGCTGAGCGGCCGCCTTGCGGGCATCGTCGGCGGTGCCGATGTTGGCCAGCAGCGCGACCGGATGCCCGTCCTTGGTGGAACCCTTCCCGGTACCGCCGGCCAGGGCGGCCTCCCGGCGTCGCTTCCGCTCGGTCAGCAGCGCGACTTCCTCTTCGGTGGGGCTGACCGTGATCTCCCCCACGCCGCCGTCCATCGCCACGGTGGTGCCCGCGGGCACGTCGAGAATGCCGACGGCCTGCACCACGGCCGGAATGCCCAGCTGGGCGGCCAGGATCGCGGTGTGGCTGGTCGGCCCACCGGCGGCAGTGATGATGCCCAGGCAGGTCTCCGCGGTGAGCGTCGCCGTTTCGGCCGGGGCCAGATCGTGCGCGGCGAGGATGCTGGGCTCGCTCAGCGACGGCACACCGGGCTCGGGCTGGCCGAGCAGCCGCGCCACCGCCCGATCGCGGACGTCGCGCAGGTCGGTCACGCGTTCAGCCATGTAGCCGCCCAGCGACTCGAACATGGCGCAGTACTCCTCGACCGCGGCACTGACCGCGTTGGTGATACCGACCCCGCGGGCCAACTGCCCCTCGATCCCGGTGACCAGCCCCGGATCCTGGGCCATCATGGCGCCCGCTTCGAGAATGGGACGGGCATGGTCATCGGCGACCGCCGCCCTCGCTTGGAGGCCGGTGGCCACGTCGGCGAGAACCTGGCGCACCCGCGCACCGGCAGCTGCGGCGTCGGTGGTTGCCGGCTCATCTGGGGGCGGCGTCGGCGCAGCCGCCACCAGCACCAGCGGACCGACCGCCGTGCCAGCGCTGACGCCGATTCCGTGAAAGGTTCCGGGCTGGGCGTCCGACATTGGACTACTCCGCGTCCAAGTCCCGGGAGAGAAGCTCGACGAGGCTGTCCAAGGCGGCGTCGGCTCCATCGCCTTCAGCGGTCAAAGTGACCACTTCGCCATGCTTGGCACCCAACGCCATTACGGCCAGGATGCTGCGGGCATCGACTGCCGGCTGGCCTTCCTTGGCAATGGTCACCGGAAGGCCGGTCACGGTGGCGGCTTGGACGAACAGTGAAGCCGGACGCGCATGCAACCCGATCGAGGACGCAATACTGACTTGCCTGGTTGCCATCTTCACTCCTTGCCACGCTGCTGTTAGGTGAACACCACTCTGCCACATGCCTAGGCCGACACGAATGCCTTTCCATGGCGGCAGCTACTGATTCGAAATCGGTGCGGCAGCAACGCCCCAGGCTCGCTTCTCAGCCAGCAATCCTCACCCCGTCAGGAGCTCAGGCCGAACGCTCCCGGCGCTCGGACCGCGCCACGGCGGCCCGGCTGATCAGCTGCGGCGACGCACCCGCGGTGACCACATCGGCGTCCACGATCACCTGGGCGATCTGGTCGTCGCTGGGCACGTGGTACATCACGTTGAGCAGGATCTCTTCCAGGATCGACCGCAGACCGCGGGCACCGATGCCGCGCGCCAACGCCATGTCGGCAACCGAGTCGATGGCGGCCGGAGTGAACTCCAAGTCGACACCATCGAGCTCGAACAGCTTGCGGAACTGCTTGATCAGCGCGTTCTTCGGCTCGACCAGGATCCGGATCAGCGCCTCGCGGTCGAGCTGCTCGACCGTCGAGATCATCGGCAGACGTCCGATGAACTCCGGGATCAGGCCGTAGCTGTGCAGGTCTTCGGGACGGACCTCCGCGAACGGGTTCATCGTCTTCGGCGCACGCACCGCGGCCTCGTTGTTGAAGCCGAGCGGACGCTTGCCGACGCGGGCGTTGATGATCTCCTCCAGGCCGGCGAACGCGCCGCCGACGATGAACAAGATGTTGGTGGTGTCGATCTGGATGAACTCCTGGTGGGGATGCTTGCGTCCACCTTGCGGCGGCACCGAAGCGGTGGTGCCCTCCAGAATCTTCAGCAGTGCCTGCTGCACGCCCTCACCGGAGACGTCGCGAGTGATCGAGGGGTTCTCGCTCTTGCGGGCCACCTTGTCGATCTCATCGATGTAGATGATGCCGGTCTCGGCCTTCTTCACGTCGAAGTCGGCGGCCTGGA
>JAJTBJ010000200.1 GCA_021286985.1 Propionibacteriales bacterium
AGGAACTCCAGCAGTAACCCGTTGTAGGCGGCCGGTGCCTCCAGGTTGGGGTCGGTGCCAACGCCGCTGATCTCGGCGAAGCGTCCGTTCGGAACCCGCTCGGCCAACTCCTGCGCCGCCGATCGTCCCGGATCTCCGCTTCCGGCGATGATCAGCGCTGGGGCGGTGATCCGGCCCAGGTTCTTGCCGAAATCGGCGGTGGCGATCAGGTCGAGAGCCCGCAGCAGGTCGGCCCTGGTCGCACCGCTCTCGGCCAATGACTTGTTCGGCAGTAGCCGAATCACCATCCGTTGCAGTCCCAACGCCAACGACGACGGCGCCACCACCGCGCCGGACAGCACCAGACCGGCCACCATGTCGGGCTCGGTGGCGGCCACCTGCAGCGCCACCATGGCACCCAACTGGTGTCCGATCAGGACGGCGGACTCGATGCCATTGCGGTCCATGGTCGACAGCACCTCGTCGGCGGCATCGGCCAAGGACAGCTCGTCCTTGCGGCCCGGTCGTAGCCCTCGCAGCCACGGTGCCAACGCTGGACGGCTCATCCCGATCGCCTCGACCTGGTTCTGCCACATCTGCGGCGTCCGTCCGGCCGCGTGCAGCAGCAGCACCGGGATGGGGGCGTCCATGGTCAGCCGCCGATCTTGGAGACGGTGAAGGCGAAGCCCAGCTCTTCGTCGGCGAACCAGCCCTCGCCGGCCGGAGCCGTCGACACGGAGGCGGCCAGCACCTCGGCGGCGATCTGGTCGGCGTGAGCGGCCAGCGCGGCCTCGGTGGCCGGGTTGACGGCCGCCCAGGTGAGGCTGATCCGATCCGACACCGCGAACCCGGACGTCTTGCGGGCGTCCTGCACCGCACGAATGAAGTCGCGGGCGATGCCGGCCTGCACCAACTCCGGGGTGAGTTCCAGATCGAGCGCCACGGTCTCGCCCTGTTCGTTGACCACCGACCAGCCCTCGCGCGGACGCTCGGTGAGCAGCACCTCCTCGGCACTGACCTCGACCTCGCCCAATTCCGGCACGGTCACTGTCGCGTTGCCCGTCTTCAAGGCCTCGGCCAGGGCAGCGGCATCGGCAGCAGCGATGGCGTTGGCGACCAGCGGGGTCTGCTGGGCGAACCGCTTGCCCAGGGCGCGGAAGTTGCCCTTGGCCGAGTAGTCGACCAGGTCGCCGGCAGAGGCGAACGACTCCACCGTGCCGACATTGAGTTCTTCGGCGATCTCGGCCACCAGTTCGGCGTCCAGTCGAGCGAAGGCGGCTGAGGGCACCAGCGCGCGGCGCAGCGGCTGACGAGTCTTGATCTTGGCTTCGGCGCGGGCCGAGCGGCCCAACTCGACCAGCCGCCGGGTCAGCTGCATGGACGCATCCAGCTCGGCGTTGATCGCGGCATCGTCGGCGATCGGCCAGCTCGACAGGTGTACCGAGGCCGGTCCGGACGCGTCAGTGGTGACGAACAGGTCCTGCCAGACCCGCTCGGTGACGAACGGGGCCAGCGGCGCCATCAGCCGGGTGACCACGTTCAAAGTGTCGTGCAGCGTCTGCAACGCGCCGGGCTGGCCCTCCCAGAAGCGGCGACGCGAGCGGCGCACGTACCAGTTGCTCAGATCGTCGACGAAGTCGGCCAGCAGCGAGCCGGCCTTCTGGGTGTCGAAGTCCTCCAGGGCGGCAGTGACCTCGGCGGTGAGCGCGTTGCGGGCGCTGACCAGCCAGCGGTCGAGCACGTGCGTGCCTGGGACAGCGGGGACGGTTCCTGGTGTCCCACCGAGCGTTCCTGTATCTGGGACAGTCGGAACCGTCCCCGCTGTCCCACTGGGGGTCCAGCTGTTGGCGCGGGCATACAGGGCCTGGAACGACACCGTGTTGAGGTAGGTCATCAGGACCTTGCGGACGGTCTCGGTGATGGTGCCGTGACCCACCCGGCGCGCTGACCACGGCGAGCCGCCGGCCGCCATGAACCAGCGGACCGCGTCGGCGCCATGGGTGTCCATCAGCGGGATCGGCTCCAGGATGTTGCCCAGATGCTTGCTCATCTTGCGGCCGTCCTCGGCCAGGATGTGGCCCAAGCACAGCACGTTCTTGTAGGACGACGCGTCGAAGACCAGCGTGCCCACCGCCATCAACGAGTAGAACCAGCCACGGGTCTGGTCGATGGCCTCGCAGATGAAGTCGGCCGGGTAGGCGGCGCCGAACGCCTCTTTCGAACCCTCGGCCCACGGGTAGCCCCACTGCGCGAACGGCATCGATCCGGAGTCGTACCAGGCGTCGATCACCTCAGGGACGCGGTGCGACGGCTGGGTGCAGACCGGGCAGGCGAAGACCACGTCGTCGACGAACGGACGGTGCGGGTCGAGGTCGCTCAGATCGCTGCCGGTCAGCTCGCTGAGCTCGGCGCGGGAACCCACGCAGGTCTGGTGGCCGTCGGCGCAGCGCCAGATCGGCAGCGGCGTACCCCAGTACCGCGAACGAGACAGCGCCCAGTCGATGTTGTTGTTCAGCCAGTCGCCGTAGCGGCCCCACTTGATCGTCTCGGGGTACCAGTTGGTGCCCGCGTTCTCGCGCAGCAGCTCGTCCTTGATCGCGGTGGTGCGGATATACCAGCTGGGCTGGGCGTAGTAGAGCAGCGCGGTGTGGCAGCGCCAGCAGTGCGGGTAGGAGTGGGTGTGCCACTCCACCTTGAACATGATTCCGCGGGCGGTGAGGTCGTCGATGATCACCTGGTCGGCGTCCTTGAAGAACAGCCCGCCGACCAGGTCGAGGCCCTCTTCGAAGGTGCCGTCGGGGCGCACCGGGTTCACCAGCGGCAGGCCGTAGGCGCGGCAGGCCTCCATGTCGATCTCGCCGAACGCCGGGGCCTCATGCACCGCGCCGGTGCCGTCCTCGGTGGTCACGTAGTCGGCCAGCAGGATGTAGTGGGTGCCACCGACGACATCGGGGAACTCGACCAACTCCAGCGGACGGGCGTAGGTCCAGTACTCCATGTCCTTGCCCACGAAGGTTTCGCCCAGCAGCCAGCCCTCGCCCAGCACCTTCTCGGCCAGGGCTTCGGCCAGCACCAGGGACTCCCCGCCTGGGACGTCCTTGGTGGCCACCACATAGGTCACCTCGGGATGCACCGCAGCGGCGGTGTTGGAGACCAGGGTCCACGGCGTGGTCGTCCAGACCAGTAGGGCGGCCTTGCCCGCCAGCGGGCCGGACGTCAGCGGGAATCGGACGTACACGCTCGGATCGGAGACGTCCTCATAGCCCTGGGCGAGTTCGTGATCGCTCAGCGTGGTGCCACAGCGCGGGCAGTACGGCGCGACCCGGTAGTCCTCGACCAGGAGCCCCTTGTTGTGGATCTGCTTCAGCGACCACCACACCGACTCCACGTAGTCGGGACTCATCGTCCAGTAGGCCTCATCGAGGTTCACCCAGTAGCCCATCCGGCGAGTGAGTTCGGTGAACTCGCCGACGTGCCGACTCACCGACTCGCGACACTTGGCGTTGAACGGCTCCACGCCGTAGGCCTCGATGTCGGGCTTGCCGTTGAAGCCGAGCTCTTTCTCCACCGCCAACTCGACCGGCAGGCCGTGGCAGTCCCAGCCGGCCTTGCGGTCGACGCGGAAGCCCTGCATGGTCTTGAAGCGCGGGAAGACGTCCTTGAAGACCCGCGCTTCGATGTGGTGGGTGCCGGGCATGCCGTTGGCCGTCGGCGGGCCCTCGTAGAACGTCCACGGGGTGCCGGTGGCGGTGCGCTCCAGGGACGCGGCGAAGGTGCCGTTGGTCTCCCAGAAATCGAGGATCTCGCGCTCCATGGCGGGCAGGTCGATGCTGGTGGGCACCGGGCGGTAGCTGCCGGCGGGCGTGGAATCGGTCATCGGTGGTTCCTTCGTGTCTGTGTCGACGAAGGGACGAGGCGAGCCCCGCGGTACCACCCT
>JAJTBJ010000201.1 GCA_021286985.1 Propionibacteriales bacterium
GCCCGGGTCGCGGCCGAGCTCGGGGCCGACACCATGAACAACCTGCCCCTGTATCCAGTCGAAGGCACCCCGTTCGGCGAGTTACGCGCCCCCGACCCGGCCGAAATCGCTGCCGCCCGGCACGCCTCCGAAGCCCACATCGCCCAAATGACCCACTGCCAACGCTGCCGTGCCGATGCGGTCGGCCTGCTCGGCGACGACCACAACCAAGACGCCATCGACCGACTCCTCGCCGCGAAAGCACCCGCCAAACACCGCCCCTACATCGCCGTCTGCAGCCAGGAGGGCTACCTGGTCAACCAGCATCTGGGTGGCGCGGACTACCTGCTCATCTACGAGAACACCGCCGCCGACGGACGCGCCGCGCCGCGGCTGGTCGACCGGCGTCCGACTCCACCCGCCGGTGGTGGTGCCGGACGCTGGGCGATGCTGGCCGGCATCATCAGCGACTGCCAAGCCCTGATCTGCTACCAGCTGGGCGGCACCCCCCGCATGGTGCTCAAAGGCGCCGGCATCCGGGTCTTCGAATCCGACGGGCTGATCAGCGAAGCCACCGGCGATGTGTTTGCCGGGCACCGTCCACGGCGGGAGCTGCCCGAGCGTAGTTGCGAGACCAGCTGCGACGGCCCCGGCGACGGTTGCGCCGCCTGACCCCGTCCCCCACCAGCCGACACCAGAGGAGGAAGCCGTGTTCGCTCGCTTGATCGACACCACCCTGCGCGAGGGCGCCCAAGCGCCGGCGCCCTACCTGAGCGCCGAGCAGAAGGCGACGATCGTGGAGTCACTCGCCCTCATCGGCGTCGGCGAGGTCGAACTAGGTCACGTGGTCGCCGAGTCTTCGTTCGGCAACCACGAGCTAGCGACCCTGAGCGAGGTGGCCGTAGAGGTGGGGCTGCGGCGTTCGATCTGGTGCCGGGCGCGCCGCGAGGACATCGAAGCTGCGGCCGCGCTCGCGCCCGAAGTGATCTCCTTCGCCCTGCCGGTCTCCGACCGCCACCTGCGCGGACGGCTGGGCAAGGACCGCTCCTGGGCGTTGGATCAACTGGTCGAACTCACCGACTTCGCCCGCTCGCTGGGCGTCGGCTACCTGTCGGTCGGCCTGGAGGACGCCACCCGCACCGAAGTCGGCTTCCTGCGCGAGGTCAGCGCAGCCGCCGACTGGGTCGGGGTCGATCGGTTACGGATCGCCGACACCGTCGGCATCGCCCCACCGGGACTGATCGCGTCCCTCGTGGGCGAGGTGGCGGCGGTGTACGCCGGTGAGATCGCCGTCCATCTGCACAACGACTTCGGCATGGCCACCGCCAACGCCATCGCCGCGATTCAGGCCGGCGCCGCCTGGGCCGACGTCAGCCTGCTCGGCCTCGGCGAGCGGGCCGGCATCTCCAAACTCGAAGAGGTCGCCGGCTGGCTCGCCCTGCAGACCGGCGCGCCGTACGACCTGCTGGCCGCCCGCGAGATCAGCGAGCAGCTCGCCGACTGGGTCGGACGTCCGGTCGCCGGCCACACGCCGGTGATCGGCCCCGACATCTTCACCGCCGAATCCGGCCTGCACGTCGCCGGCATCGCCTCCGACCCGACCACCTACGAGCCGTACCCGCCCGAAGCCGTCGGGTCGGTGCGCCAGCTACGCCTGGGTCGCCACTCCGGACGGGCCGCCGTGGCCGCCCTGCTGCCGCACGCGGGCAACAACCTCACCGAACTCACCGCCCAGGTGCGGGCAGCGGCGAACGTCCGCAGCTCATCCTTGGCCGACCACGACCTCAACCTCTTTCGCCGCGATTCGGCTTAGCCCATCGAAATCGCCGTCATGAGGGACAAAATGCCGCTCACAACAACGACATCGGTTGGTTGCCGCGCTCAGGCGGTGAAGGTGGCGGTGTCGATCACGTAGCGGTAGCGGACCTTCGAGGCGACGACCTTGTCGTAGGCGGCGGTGATGTCCTCGCCACCGATCACCTCAACCTCGGCACCGATGCCATGCTCGGCGCAGAAGTCGAGCATCTCCTGGGTCTCGGGGATGCCGCCGATCAGCGAACCGGCCAGATTGCGGCGTCCCATCACCAGCGGACGCAGGTTCAGCTCGACGGGGTGCTCGGGCAGGCCGACGTCCACCAGGGTGCCGCCGACCTTGAGGCACCACAGCAGACCGGCCAGGTCGAGGTCGCCAGACACCGTCGAGATGATCAGGTCGAAGCTGCCGCGCAGGGCCTTTAGCGTGCCCTCCTCGCTGGTCGCGTGGTACTCGGTCGCACCGAAGCGGCGTCCGTCGGCCTCCTTGGAGCGGGTCTGCGAGATCACCGCCACCTCCGCGCCCATCGCCGCAGCCAGCTGGACGCCCATATGCCCCAACCCGCCCATGCCGACGATCGCCACCCGCGTGCCTGGTCCGGCACCCCAGCGCTTCAAGGGGGAATACATGGTGATCCCCGCGCACAGCAGCGGGGCGGCCTCGTCCAGCCCGATGCCTTCGGGGATCCCGCAGACGTAATCTTGTTCGACGGTGATCGCCGTCGAGTAGCCGCCCTGGGTCACCACACCGTCACGACCCAGCGAGTTGTAGGTCATCACGGTGCCGCCGGGGCCGTCGCAGAACTGCTCTTCGCCGGCGCGACAGTTGTCACACTCGCGGCAGGAGTCGACGAAACAGCCCACGCCGACGCGGTCACCCACCGCGAATTTGGTCACCTGGGAGCCGACGGCGCTCACCACACCGGCGATCTCGTGGCCAGGTACCAGCGGGTAGTTCACCTTGCCGCCCCACTCATTGCGAGCGGTGTGGATGTCGGAGTGGCAGATGCCCGCGTAGGCGATGTCGATCAGCACCTCGGTAGGGCCGGGCTCACGCCGCTCGACGGTGGTCCGAGAGAAGACTCCGGTGGGCGAATCGATGGCGTAGGCAACGGCCTGGGGCATGACGGGCTCCTGTGAGGACGGCTGAGCCTCCATTCTCTCGCTGCTGTGTTACGAATCGACGCCGCGACCACACTTGTACCCACCACCCGGCCCCCGCCAACCGAAACCGCCGTTATGGCGCGGCTTCATGGCGGGGCGTGTGGGGCGCCAACCGAAACCGTCGTTACGGGAGCAGAATCCACCCGCAAAACGACGGTTTCGATTGGCGCTCACTTTGGGGTGATGCGAGGGGCGTCGATAACGACGGTTTCGCTTGGCGACTGGTCACTCAACGCCAGTGGCCCCGTCCAGCCGAAGCCGGACGGGGCCACCGAGAGGGTGAGGATCAGCCCTCGTTGCTCAACCACTCGTAGCGCTTGTAACGCAGTTCCGCGTCCTCCTGCGCCTGGGCGGCCATCTCGGCAGCACCCTCGGGGTTGCTGCGAGCGACCGTCTTGTAGCGGGTCTCCTTGCCGTAGAAGTCGGCCATCGAGGTGCTCGGCGCCTTCGAATCCAGCTTGAACACCGGCTTGGCACCGGCCTCCGGCTCGGGGTTGTACCGGTACAGCGGCCAGTGACCCGAGCTGACGGCTTCCTTCATGTGCTCGGCCGAATCGGCCAGGTCGATGCCGTGAGCAATACAGGTCGCGTACGCCAGGATCAGCGACGGGCCGGGGTAGGCCGCGGCCTCCTGAATGGCCCGGACGGTCTGCACCTCGTTGGCGTTCAACGCGATCTGAGCCACGTACACGTCGCGGTAGGCGTGGGCGATCATGCCCAGATCCTTCTTGCGACCCGGCTTGCCGGACGCGGCGAACTTCGCCGACGCACCACGCGGGGTGGCCTTGGAGGCCTGACCGCCGGTGTTGGAGTACACCTCGGTGTCGAGCACCAGAACGTTGATGTTCTGACCGGAGGCGAACAGGTGATCCAGACCGCCGAAGCCGATGTCGTAGGCCCAGCCGTCGCCACCGACCACCCACACCGAGGTGG
>JAJTBJ010000202.1 GCA_021286985.1 Propionibacteriales bacterium
CCAGCCCCGAGTGGAGCAACGCCAAGGCTGACGCCACCCCCAACGGTGGCTGGCTGTCGGCGAACAAGAAGCTCGACCCGAACAAGCTGGTGCAGCCGGTCGACAAGCTGTCCTACCAGATCCTGACCGATCCGAAGGCGACCTTCCGGTTCGACGGTTCCGACCTGATGCCGGGTGCGGTGGGTGCCGGGTCCTTCTGGACGGGCATGACCGACTGGATCAACGGCAAGAGCACGCAGGAAGTTGCTGATGCCATTGAGAAGTCCTGGCCCAAGAAGTAATCGGGTCTGAAGAGACACCGTTGGGTCCGGGTTCGCCTCGTGCGGCCCGGACCCAACGTCACTCGGTCTAGGAGAGATGCACAATGATGTGGCTGCTCAAGCCGGAGACCATCCCGGAGAAGTTCCTGGTGATGTTCCTGGCCATTGCACTATTCGCCCTGGTGATGGCCCTGGTCCTTGCCGTGGTCGACCGTCCCCGACTACCGAAGTGGATCCCGGTCACCGGCTACCTCGGTCCTGCGGTGATCCTGATCGTCTTCGGGTTGCTCTGGCCGGGGATCCTGACCATTCGCAACTCGTTCTATGACCGCCTTGGCCAGCAGTTCGTGGGGGTGGACAACTACGTCATCATCTTCACTGATCAAGGGTTCTTGCAGGTGTTGCTCAACACCTTCTGGTGGGTGCTGCTGGTGCCCTCGGTCGCCACGGCGCTCGGCCTGATCTACGCCGTACTGGTCGATCGGACGCGCTTCGAGAAGCTTGCCAAGACCCTGATCTTCTTGCCGATGGCCATCTCCATGGTGGGTGCGTCGATCATCTGGAAGTTCGTCTACGAGTACCGCGACCCTGGCGTCAGGGGCACCCGTCCACAGGTCGGGCTGCTCAACCAGATCGTGGTGTGGATGGGCGGCACGCCACAGCAGTGGTTGATCAACCCGCCGATGAACACCTTCATGCTCATCATCGTGATGATCTGGATCCAGGCCGGCTTCGCCATGACGGTGTTGTCGGCAGCAATCAAAGCAATCCCGGACGAGACCATTGAGGCCGCCAAGGTCGACGGGGCAACCGGGCTGCGCCTGTTCTGGTGGGTCACCGTGCCGAGCGTGCGCCCGGCGATCATCGTGGTGCTGACCACGATCGCCATGGGGACGTTGAAGGCCTTCGACGTGGTGAAGACCATGACCGGCGGCAACTTCGGGACGTCTGTGATCGCCAATGAGTTCTATACCCAGAGCTTCGGACGTCAAGGGGAGAACATCGGCAACGCGCTGGCGGTGCTGCTGTTCGTGATCGTGTTGCCGATCATCATCTACAACCTCAGGCAGATGCGGATCTCGGAGGGGGAGCGATGAGCGAAGAGACCCGCGTGATGACCGTCCGCAAGTTGACCCGCAAGGAACAGCGTCAGGTCGACGCCAAGACCCGGTTGAGCTCGCCGGCCGCGTCGGCGGTGGCGATCGTGGTCGCGATCCTGTGGACGACGCCGACCGCCGGTCTGCTGATCACGTCCTTCCGTCAGCAGATCGACATCACCAAGAGTGGTTGGTGGACAGCCTTCGCCACTCCCGATTTCACGTTGGACAACTACGCCGAGGCGTTGGACACCCACAACCTCGCCATGTCGTTCATCAACTCCTTCGTCATCACGATTCCGGCGGTGATCATCCCGATCATCCTGGCCCTGCTGGCGGCCTACGCGTTCGCGTGGATCGACTTCAAGGGGCGCAACTTCTTGTTCGCGTTCGTGTTTGCGCTGCAGGTGGTTCCGATCCAGGTCACCTTGGTGCCGCTGCTGACGCAGTACACCCAGTGGGGCCTGCAGAACACGCTGTGGACGTTGTGGTTGTCGCACACGATCTTCGGCCTCCCGCTGGCGATCTACCTGCTGCACAACTTCATGAAGGAGATTCCTCGCTCGCTGATCGAAGCGGCCCGGGTGGACGGTGCTGGTCACGTGCGGGTGTTCTTCCAGGTGCTGTTGCCGCTGTTGGTACCGGCGATCGCGTCGTTCGCGATCTTCCAGTTCCTGTGGGTCTGGAACGACCTGCTGGTGGCGTTGACCTTCGCCGCCTCGGAGGATGCTCCGATCACGCGGGTCATCAACGAGATGGTCGGCAGCTTCGGCAGCAAGTGGTATCTGCTGTCGGCCGGCGCGTTCATCTCGATGGCGGTGCCGGTGATCGTGTTCCTGTCGCTGCAGCGCTACTTCGTCCGCGGCCTGCTGGCCGGTGGCGTGAAGGGCTGAGGCGCAACTACCAGAACAGCCAGTGGGGCCCGGACGGTGAACGTCCGGGCCCCACTGGTATCTGAGAACGGGGTGTGTCGGGGCGGCTCAGTGCTGAGCCAACGCCGTCTCGATCGGGTCGTCCTTGCTGTCGGCCTGGATCAGTTCCCAGGCGCCATCGGTGTAGCGCAGCAGGGTCCAGGAGCCGGTGCGCGGAGGCAACAACTCGTTGGGGGTGTAGCCGGGCGCCAATGCCGCCAACGCGTATCGCAGCACGGCGTCGTGAGTCACCACCACGATCGGGCCGGACGTTCCCGCCTCGGCCAGTTCGGTGAGCGCGGCCACGGCTCGCGCGGCGACCTCCGCCTCAGGCTCCAGGCCAGGGGCGGCATTGATCGAGCCGTACTCGGCGATCAGGTCCTCGCGCAGCGCGCCGTCGAACTGGCCATACGAGCGGTCGACCAGGCGACCGTCGAACTCCACGCCGAGGCCGACGGCGACCGCGATCGGCGTGGCAGTCTGGCGGGCGCGTCCCAGCGGGCTGGAGACGACGCGGGTCGGCTGCAGCGGGCTGAGTAGGTCGGCCAGGTCGCGGGCTTCGGATTGGCCCACCAGGTCGAGGTCCGGATCAAGCCGACCGCGCAGACGTCCGGCCGCATTCAGCGGGGTACGACCATGACGGCATAGGTACAAGTCCATGGAACTCATTGGCGGTCTCTCCCTCGGCGGCACTGGCTTACTACTGAGCCTACTGGTGCGAAGTAACGCCTAGTGAACCCCGCCGAACAGTGGGCAGGGTTAGCCTGTGCCATGACTGTTGCTCACCTCGAACGACTGCGCGACTATCAGCGGCGCTTCGCCGAGACCCTGGGCGAGGTGTCGCCCGAGCTGCCGATCCCGACCTGCGGGGAGTGGACGGCGCGCGACCTGGCGCTGCATCTCGCCGACATCTACACCTGGGCCGCCCACCGTGCCGGTGGTGCCAGGGTGCGCCTTGAGCCGGGCCAGGACCTCGTGGCGCACTACCGGACGGCCGCGGCCGTGTTGCTCACCACGCTCAGCGAACTCGACCCGAACCAGGCCTGCTGGACGTTGCTGGACGACGACCGTCCCGCCGACGAGCCGCGGATCGGGACGCGCGCGTTCTGGCACCGCCGTCAGGCTTTGGAGACGATGGTGCACTTGTGGGATCTGCGCACTGCGGCCGGGCTGGCCACCGCCTTCACTCCGGCGGAGTGGTGGGACTGCGCCGATGAGGTGGTCACGGTGATGCAGCCACGGCAGGTGCGGCTGGCGCGGATCGCGCCGCCATCGACGAGGGTCGTGGTGGTGCCCTCCGACGCCGAGGGGCTGGTGCTGGACGGCGCGCCGCCGTCCGCTCCCGTGGTGCGGGTCAGCGGCACGGCAGAGGACCTTGCGCTCCTGCTGTGGGGACGCCGGAGCGCCGAACTGCTCGCCGTCGACGGTGATCGGGCAGCTCTGGCCGATGCGCTCCGCGGTGCCGTGCCGTAGCGGGCCGCGCCACCCCCCCACGCCGCTGGGTGAGCAGCGAGCGTCAGCGAGCGTGTCGCTGGTTGAGCAGCGAGCGTCAGCGAGCGTGTCGAAACCCGCTGTCGTCCGCCGGAAGCTAGATCCC
>JAJTBJ010000203.1 GCA_021286985.1 Propionibacteriales bacterium
GAGGCCACCAGGAAGGCGGTGGTGATGGTGGTCAGCTCGATCGCCACCCACATCAGGCCGACGTTGTCGGCCACCACCGCCAGCGTCATCGCGCCGAGGAACAGGTTCAGCAGAGCGGCGAACGAGCCGGTGCTCGCACTCGCTGCGGACGCCGACGGCGCCCCGCCCCACAACGCCACCACGGCGACCGCTCCGACCACGACCAGCATCCAGGCGCTCAGCGAATCCACCCGCAACCAGCCGGACGCGGCCGACACCGGCCCGGCGGCCAATACCCCCGCCACCAGGGCGATGCCCACCCCCAGCAGGCTGGCCGCGGCGAGCACCGGCAGCGCGATCGTCCAGTAGTGGCGACGGAACGCGAAGCTGACCGCCGCCAACAGCGGCGGCAGTCCCAGCAGCACCCAAATAGTCGCGCCCATCAGTCGTGCAACTCTTTCAACTCGGTGATGTCGATATGCCCTTGAGAGCGCTGCATCCGCACCACCAGCACACCCAGGATCAGCACCACCAGCAGGACGTCCAGCGAGGCGCCGAGTTCGACGGTGAGTGGCAGTCCGCCCGAGATCAGGAACGACACCGTGGCGATGCCGTTGTCGACCACCACGAAGCCGACCAGTTGGGTGATCGCCGAGCGCCGGATCAGCAGCAGCCAGAAGCCCAGCAGCACCAGCGAGAAGCCCACCGGCAGCGCCTGCCGGGCCGGGTCGGGGTGGGCGCCCACCAGGGGGGTGCCGACGATGTAGGCGATCAGGGTCAGCGCGGCGGCGCCGATCAGTTCGACGGCGGTGTTGATCGCGACCGGACGTTCCCTGGTCTCGCCGATCAGCTTCGCCGACCGCAGCAGGGCCGCCGGCAGCAGCACCGCCTTGACCAGCAGCACTTCCAGGGCCACCGCCACCGCCTCAGGCTCACCGGCGCCGACACCCACGGTGGCCACCAGCCCGGCCAGCGCGGCACCTTGGACGGCCAGCAGCGCGATCGAACGCACCAGGGATCGTCCCCACACCTGCAGGATGGCGGTCAGCAGCAGCACGCCGGTGCTGGTGGCGATCAGTTGCTGATACAGCTCGGTTCCCATGTCGCCTCAGAACACCAGGTAGGAGGCGCTGACCGACAGGAACGCCAGGACGAAGGAGCCGGCCAACAGCTCCGGCACCCGGAACAGCCGCAGTTTGGCGATGAACACCTCGACCGCTGCAAGGGCGGCGCCGACCAGCAGCAGCTTGACCGTGGTCGTGGCGGTGCCCACGATCAGGGCGAACGCGCTGGCGTCCGAGGCCAGTCCCCAGGGCACGGCCAGGTTGACCGCCAACCCCAGCAGTCCGGTAAGCCGCAGCCAGGAGCCGAACTCCAGCCAGCCGAGGTCGCGTCCACCGCTTTCGAGGATCATCGCCTCGTGCACCATGGTCAGTTCCAGGTGGGTGGACGGGTTGTCGACCGGCAGGCGTCCGGTCTCGGCGATCACCACCACGATCAGTGCCGCGATCGCCAGAATGCTCACCGGGTTGAGCAGCAACGACAGGTCATCGCGACGCCCCCGGACGATCGCCGCCAGCGCAGAGGTGCCCACCGGGACGCTGAGTGCGTAGATGCTGAGCAGCACGGTCGGCTCGACCAGAGCGGTGAACATCATGTGCCGGCTGGAACCCATGCCACCGAAGGCGGTGCCCGATTCCAGCCCCAGCATGGCCAACGCGACGGTGCCCAGCAGCAGCACCGACACCACCACGAACAGGTCGCCGGGCACGCTGGCCAGCGGCAGGGTGCTGACCAGGGGAATCAGTGTCACCAGCACCAGGGAGGAGGCCATCAGCAGCAGCGGTGCCCAGGCCAGCACCGGGCTGGAGCCCGGGGCCCGCAGCGGCTCCTTGCCGAAGAGCTTGATCACATCCCGCCAGGGCTGCAGGACGCCGCCGCCGACGCGCCCTTCGAGCCGGGCGCGGACGGTGCGCATCACGCCGATCAGCAGCGGGGTGATCGCCAGCGCGAGCACCAGGTGAACCGCGATCACCAACACCGAGGCCATCATCGCGTCACCAGAATCAGCACGAGCAGCAGCGCTGCGAACGAGAACCCGAGGTAGCGGTGGATGCTGCCGTTCTGCAGCCGCCGAGCGAAGTCACCGAACCGCGACACCCAGCCGGCGGCTGGTTCGTAGACGCGTTGTTCGATCACGTCGACGGTCTCCTGACTGAACACCATCTCCGAGACCAGCAGCGGGGCGTCGTCGGGGTGGCTGACCTCGACGCTTCGTCGGGTCTGCAGCGATCCGCCGAAGACGCGGGTGAGCGGCTCGGAGTAGCTGGTCGCGTTGTATTCCATCCGGGGGCTGGTGCGTTCGCCGCCGCAGCCCCAGGCCAGGTCGACGTCGCGGCGTGGGTGTCGACGGGCGGCGAGCAGGTTTACCCCCAGGACGCCGGCCAGCATCACCGAGGTCAGCACGGTCAGCGCCACGGGGTCGAGCATCACCGCGTCCAGTCCGGCCAACTCCAGCCCGGTCCACCCGGACGTGGCCAGCCCGCGGGCCCCGACTGCGCCGGCCAACAGCTGTGACAACGGCCCGGGGATCAGCCCCAGCCCGATGGTCAGGCCTGCGGCAGCCAGCATGGCCAGCCGTTGGGTGAAGCCGACTTCGCGGGCGGCAGCGGCCTGTGGCGTCCGCGGCCGGGCCAGGAAGCCCACGCCGGAGGCTTTGACGAAGGTCAGCAACCCCAGGCCGATGGTGAGGGCGACCACCGCCATGGTGATCGGAATGACCACCGCCAGCAGCCGGTCGGTGCGGGCGTCGGCGTGGATCAGCGCTTGCAGCAGCACCCACTCGGCAACGAAGCCTGAGGTCACCGGCAGTGCCGCCGCACCGAGGGCGCCGACGCCGAAGGTGAGGCTGGTGATCGGCATTCGTGAGGCCAGTCCGCCCAGGGCGTCCAGGTCGCGCTCGCCGGTGGCGTGCAGCACCGCGCCCGCTCCCAGGAACAGCACGGTCTTGAAGGCGGCGTGGCTGATCGCCAGCAGCAGGGCGGCGACCAGGGCCACGTCGGCGACGGCGCTCTGGCCGGCCTGCCGCAGCATCAGCCCCGCCCCGATGGCGGTGACGATCAGGCCGACATTCTCCGTCGTCGAGTAGGCCAGCAGCCGCTTCAGATCTGACTGCACCGAGGCCTGCAAGATGCCGTACAGCGCGGAGATCGCGCCGAGGAAGACCAGCACCAGCGACCACCACGACGGCCCGGACGGCAGCAGCCGCAGGCTCACCAGCAGGATCCCGTAGACACCCATCTTGACCATGGCCGCGCTCATCGCCGCCGAGGCGTGACTGGGTGCTTCGGGGTGAGCGCGAGGCAGCCAGACGTGCACCGGCACCAGTCCGGCCTTGGTGGCGAAGCCGGCGATCAGCAGCCCGAATGCCAGTCCGGCGAACGGCTCGGCCACCCCGACCAGCCGGGTGAACGAGGTGCCGCCACCGGCGGCCACCAGCACGCCGAAGCCGGCCAGCAGCAGCAGGAACGACAGCTGGGTCATCACCGCGTACCACAAGGTGGCTTCGCGGACGGCAGCGCGACTGGCGTGATCGGCCAGCAGCAGCACGGTCGAGCCCAGCGCCATCAGCTCCCAGGCCAGGGCGAAGCTGAGGACGTCCTGGGCGGCGGGGACGAGTTCCACCCCGATGGCGAACAGCGCGAACCCCGTCCAGCCGGTGCGGGAGGCGGCCGCACCGTGGGCGTAGCCGATGCCGAACAGCGACGACAGCGCGATCACCAGTCCGGCCAGCAGCATGAAGAAGCCGCCGAGCCGATCGGGGGCCAGCACCAGCGGATCGATGGCCACGTCGGGCAGCGCCA
>JAJTBJ010000204.1 GCA_021286985.1 Propionibacteriales bacterium
GGCAGCCCGAGCGCTGGGAGCCGGTCGAGGGCTTCGCGTTCACCGACATCACCTACCACCGCGCCAAGGACGTGCCCGCGGTGCGGATCGCGTTCGATCGGCCACAGGTGCGCAACGCCTTCCGTCCGCACACCGTGGATGAGCTGTACACCGCCCTGGATCACGCCCGGATGAGCGCCGACGTCGGCTGCGTCCTGCTGACCGGGAACGGGCCGTCGGAAAAGGATGGCGGCTGGGCGTTCTGCTCCGGCGGCGATCAGCGGATCCGGGGTCGCTCGGGCTATCAGTACGCCGACGGTGAGACCGCCGAGACCGTGGACGCCCGCCGCGCTGCGGCCGAGGGCGGACGGCTGCACATCCTGGAGGTGCAGCGGTTGATCCGGTTCATGCCCAAGGTGGTGATCGCCCTGGTCAACGGCTGGGCCGCCGGGGGCGGGCATTCTCTGCACGTGGTCTGCGACCTGACCATCGCCTCGGCCGAGCACGCCAAGTTCAAGCAGACCGACGCCGATGTGGGCTCCTTCGATGCCGGTTTCGGCTCGGCCTATCTGGCTCGCCAGGTGGGCCAGAAGATCGCTCGGGAGATCTTCTTCCTCGGCGACACCTATGACGCCCAGCGCGCCTACGAGATGGGCACCGTGAACGCCGTCGTGCCGCACGCCGAGTTGGAGACCGTCGGCCTGGAGTGGGCCGCCAAGGTGTGCGCCAAGAGCCCCACCGCGCAGCGGATGCTGAAGTTCGCGTTCAACGCCATCGACGATGGGCTGATCGGCCAGCAGGTGTTCGCCGGTGAGACCACCCGCCTGGCCTACATGACCGACGAAGCCGTCGAGGGTCGCGACTCCTTCCTGGAGAAGCGTCCGCCCAACTGGGAGAAGTTCCCCTACTACTACTGACGAGCCGGGTTCAGTCCGCGTCCAGGCCGATGAAGCGGCGGAAGGCGGGGACGCCGTCGACCCTGATCGGCACGCCGCGGACCAGCGACTCGGGGGTCAACAGCCACTCCTGGCTGGCGTGCCACTCGCCCGGACGGCGAGTCTTTCGGAAGGTGCCGTTGGGCTGGTAGCCGACCTTGCGGCTGACCGCGTTCGATGCCGGGTTGTCGGCGTAGGCGGCCGAGGTGATCTCCTCGGCGTCCAGGTGGTCGAAGACGAAGGCGCAGATGGCCTGGCGCATGGCCGTCCCGATGCCCTGGCCGTGGTAGCGGCGCGACAGCCACGAGCCCGTCTCGCCGGTGCGGGTCACCAGGAAGTCAGAGGTGAAGAACGCCTGCACCCCCACCAGTTCGCCGGCGTGTTCGACCGCGAACTCCAGGTTCCACTTCTCGCGCTTCCAGTTCGCGCGCACGCCCCAGATGTACTGGACGTAGTTGGTCGGCAACTCCGCGGGCGGGGCGTCGGTCCACGGGAACGCGAACGGCATCGCCTCCGGGGCGTGGATGCCGTCCAGCGCCAACTCGATCAGCCGTGGCATCACTTCGTCGTCGATCGGCCGCAGCACCAGCGGCCCGGCTTCGATCCGCACTCCGAACGGCGGCCACGCGGTGATCAGGTCCATAGCCTCACCCTAGGCCCGCAACGATTTGCCCTCGTTACGCGCCGCGCTTGCTCGACACGCGGGCTATCTCATCGATCGGCGGCGTGTGGTTGCAGCGTGTCCCGCAAACCGCTCACCGGTCGCGTGCAACGAAATGCACCCGATTCGTGAGATCGGCGGCGGGTCCGGCCTCTTCGAGGCGAATCGAGTGCGAATCGTTGCAGCTACTGCGCCACAACGACCTGGGGATTGAGGCAGGAGAGCGTGCGTGGCGCGCCGGGGGCTACTGGGCCAGGCCGTAGAGCCGGTCGCCGGCATCACCCAGGCCGGGCACGATGTAGCCGACCTCGTTGAGTCGCTCGTCGAGAGCAGCACACACCAGGGTGCAGGGCACGCCGATCGGGTCGACCAGTTCGCGCATCTTCTCCACCCCTTCGGGGGCGGCGATCAGGCAGATGCAGGTGATGTGGTCGGCGCCGCGATCCACCAGGAACTGCACGGTGCCGCCCAGCGAACCGCCGGTGGCCAGCATCGGATCCAGCACGTAGCACTGGCGTCCGGACAGGTCCTTGGGGAGGCGCTCGGCGTAGGTGAACGGCTGCAGGGTCTCCTCGTCGCGCACCATGCCCACGAAGCCCACCTCGGCGGTCGGCATCAGCCGCATCATGCCTTCGAGCATGCCCAGGCCGGCCCGCAGGATCGGCACCACCAGGGGTCGGGGACGACTCAGCTCGACGCCGGTGGTGGTGGTGATCGGGGTGACCACCTCGACCGGCTCGACCCGCACCTCGCGGGTGGCCTCGTAAGCGAGCAGGGTGACCAGCTCTTCGACGAGCTGACGGAAGGTAGCGCTGGCGGTGTTGATGTCACGCAGCAGGCTCACCTTGTGAGCGACCAGGGGGTGTTCGATGACGCGAAGTTCCACACCGCTACCTTGGCACACCGCCAGCCGGGTGCGAACACCTGCCCGGACTGTGCCCAACCACCGATTGTCTGAGACTATGGACGGGCACGGCCAGTTGAGGAGGTAGCGGTGAACGCTTCAGAGGACGATGAGTTCGAGATGCCCAACCGCGGCGACGACCGTCCCGGGTTGGACGACCTCGACGACGAACTGGACGAGGTGGACGTCGAGGACGTCGACGACGAGGAAGACGACGACTATCCCGAAGATGCCACCGAGGACGACATCGACCTGGTGATCGCGCTCTACCGGGAGGACGGCCAGCCGGTCGCCCTGCCGCTCGATCTCGATCTGGCCAACGACCTCGACGGCCTGATCACCCAATTGCGCCGGATCCCCGGCGATGCTGGTGCGGTCGGCTTCGTGTCGGTGGCCGATGAGGTCTTCGTGATCGTGCGGGTGCGCGGCAAGCACGTCCAGGTGTTCTGCTCCGATGCGCTGGCCGCCGATGAATGGCCGATCGCTCACGACGTGGTCGAGTTCCTCGACGACGAGGTGGTCGACGATTCCGACGAGGGCTACCCGGTCGGCGACTCCGACATCTTGGCTGACGCCGGCCTGCCCGACTTCGAGCTCGAAGCCATGGCCGAGGACTACGACCAGGACTCCACCGCCTTGCTGGAGTTGATCGCCAAGAAGATCGGCTTCGCCGCGGTGTACACCAAGGCCGTAGCCAGCTTCGAGTGAACCGCTGGCAACCGGCCATCGAGGCCGCGCTCGCTGAGGCGCGGCTGGCCGGCGCGCACGGCGACGTCCCGATCGGTGCGGTGATCCTCGACGAAGCCGGACGCACCATCGCGGTCGGCCACAACGAGCGCGAACTCCATCACGATCCCACCGCGCACGCCGAAGTGGTCGCGATCCGTCGCGCCGCCGAGGCACTCGGCTCCTGGCATCTGGACGGCTGCACCCTGGTGGTCACCTTGGAGCCCTGCACGATGTGCGCCGGCGCGATCGTCGCCGCCCGCCTCGCCCGGCTGGTCTTCGGCGCCTACGACCCCAAGGCCGGTGCCGTGGCGTCGCTGTGGGACGTGGTCCGCGACCCACGGCTGAATCATCGGCCAGAGGTGGTCGGCGGTATCGCCGAGGACGAGTGCAGCCAGCTGCTGCTCGACTTCTTCGCCGACCGCCGCTGACGACTGCGCGCTGGGGACGCCGGGGACGGTTCCTCTGTCCCACGTCCACGGTTGAGGCTTGGCAGGTTCGGACACCCGGAACCGTCCCCGGTGTCCCGCGTCGATCTCGACGATTGGCACCAGCCGACCGCGGCTAGCTAGAATCGCCGACGGTGGCGTGTCTGAGCGGCCGAAAGAGCGCGCCTCGAAAGCGCGTGAGGGGCAA
>JAJTBJ010000205.1 GCA_021286985.1 Propionibacteriales bacterium
TCCAGTTGGCCGATGCTCATCGAGTGCTTGTGGACGCAGTGGCTCTGGCACTGCAACTCCTGCGGGCACACCCGGCCGGTCACGTTCGGCAGCGGGTTGACCTTCTCCAGCGCCTCCAGCGCCTCGCGGAAGCGTCCGGTGCCGATCAACTCGAACATCTTGGGGATTTCCACGCTCACCGGGCAGCCGCCCTCGGGCTCGGTCTCGCCCGCCTTGAGCACACCGATCACACAGGGGGACTTGGCGCACTGCATGTCGCGCAGAGCCTCCAGCCAGACGAACAACTCGATCTCGCGGCGGCTGTAGCCCAGGTCCATGTAGCCCAGGTAGCCCTTGTTGACCAGTTCGAAGTCGGCGTTGCGGTCTTCGGGCTCGCGAATGTACGGGCCGATGCCGTTGAGGGCCGGCCACTTCTCGCTGGTCCCGGCGAACATCGGGTAACGCTCGGACAGCTGGGTGTCGACGGCCTTCATGAAGCCGCGCTTGCGCGACATCGGCAGGTCCCACAGGGTGGTCATCAGGGCCAGGCTGCCGGCGTCCTCACGCAGCAGAGCCGACCACAGCGTGTCGGTGAATTCCCGCGGGTACTCGGGCTGCTTCAGAGCCTCGGTGATAGCCGCCAACTCCTCTTCGGTGAAGGGCTCTCCTGAGCTGGGCACCGGCCGGGAGAGGACGCCGATGACGTCCAAGTCGGCGGGAGCAAAATCCGTGGTCACTGCGTATCTCCTCGGCTGTGTGGTTGGCCGATTCCCCACCTGAGGGAGTCGGCAAGCTGCGTGGACAACAGCTGCATTGTCCCTCAGAAATTTGGCGAAGAGGGCTTTTTCGCTGCGGACGTCCGGGATGTCAGATGCGCCCTGCGGCGTGACGATGGGCGCCGGGTCGGGCTACTGCGGTGTCCGCCGTCCGGTGGGACGCGTGGTGACAGCAGTAGTGCCGGACTCATCGGTGGATGATCCGGCACTGGTGGGGTTGAGGATAGGTGATGATCCGACCAAATCCAAGCCGGCGATGTTCCCTGGACGCCTAGTCATCGCGGAATTGCGGGGGAGGTGGCTGGGGTCGGCGTGCTGAGCGTTCGCTGTGAACCGGTGTGCGGGTCTTTTCCCGGGCGCGGCGCCCCGCTAAGGTTCGCTTGTTAGCTCATTTTCGGGGGGAGACGAGCACATGCACTACTTCGTGCGTATCGGGGGAATGATCATCAGTGTCCTGGTCGGCAGCGCTGCGCTGGCCGTAGGACTGACCTGGGCCCTGGCGGCCGCGGGCATCACTTTGGGCATCAGCGTCATCTCGGTCTTTGTCGGCTTCTTGTTTGCCGGCTTGGTCGGTGCCGTGCTGGCCCGCGACAGCTGGTTCTACGCCTGATCCTGCGAAGGGTGGCCTGGAGGCCACCTGGAGCGGATGACGGGAATCGAACCCGCGTAGCCAGTTTGGAAGACTGGGGCTCTACCATTGAGCTACATCCGCGTGCGCTGAAAGCGCGCAGCCCACAGTAGTGGACGCGGGCCGTCCGCGCCGAACTGAGGCGCGGTGCGAAGTGGTTTCGACACGCTCGCTATCGCTCGCTGCTCAACCAGCGTCGGGAGGCCATTGTGTTCGCGGCCCGGTGGTGCCGTTGGTTGAGCGAGTCGAAACCACCGGCCGCTAGCGGGGATCCGCCTCGATTCGGGACCGGCGCGTGCGTCCACTAGGATTGGCAGGTCTGTCTTTCGTCCACTCAGGAGCCTGCATTGTCCAGCACTGTCGAGAAGCTCGGTCCGTCCCGGGTCAAGCTCACCGTTGAGATTCCCTTCGCCGACCTCGCCCCGCACCTCGACAAGGCGTACGCCGACATCGCCGCGTCGGTGACCATCCCCGGCTTCCGCAAGGGCAAGGTGCCGCCGCTGGTGATCGACCAGCGCTTCGGTCGTGGCGCGGTGCTGCAGGAGGCCATCAACGGCGCCCTGCCGAGTGCCTACGAAGCCGCCATCACCGAGGCGAAGATCATCCCGCTGGCCGACCCCGAGGTCGAGATCACCAAGCTGGAGGACGGCGACGTGGTCGAGTTCACCGCCGAGGTGGACGTCCGCCCCGAGTTCACCGTGCCGGACTTCAGCACGCTGACCGCCGAGGTGGAGGCCACCAAGTCGGTCGACGCCGAGGTGGACGAGCGCATCGAAATGCTGCGCAGCCGCTTCGCCACCACCTCCGAGGTCGACCGCGCCGCTGCTGCCGGTGACCGGGTGACCATCGACCTGGTGGCCAGCCGCGACGGCGAGGCGCTGCCCGACGGCACCGCCACCGACGTCACCTACGTGATCGGCGTCGGCGGCATGATCGATGGCCTGGACGAAGCCGTGACCGGCCTGAGCGCCGGCGACGAGGCCGACTTCGCGTCCACCCTGGTGGGTGGGGCGATGGAGGGCGAGCCCGCCGACATCCACGTCACCGTGAAGAAGGTCGCCGAGCAGATCCTGCCCGAGATCGACGACGAGTTCGCTTCGATGATTTCCGAGTTCGACACGGTCGAGGAGATGAAGGCTGATCTGGCGTCCGGCGTCGAGGCCAGCCTGGCCGCCGAGCAGGTGGCCGCCGGCCGCGACAAGATCATCGAGGCCCTGGTCGAGGCCACCGACTTCGAGGTTCCCGCCGGTGTGGTGGCGGCCGAGGTCGAGGCGCGTAAGGAGCAGATCAACGGCCAGTTGGCGCAGGCCGGGCTCACCCTGCAGCGCTACCTGGACCAGACCCCGGAGGAGACCAGCCGTACCGCTGAGGACTTCTGGGCCGAGCTCGAAGCCAACACCGTCAAGGGCCTCAAGGCGCAGCTGATCCTCGATCAGATTGCTGACGACGCCGAGGTGAGTGTTGATCAGGCCGACCTGTCGAAGCTGATCGTCCAGAAGGCCATGCGCAACGGCACCACGCCGGAGCAGGAGGCCCAGCACATGATGGAGCACAACCATCTGGGCGCCTGGATGGCTGAGATTCGTCGCAACAAGGCCATGGGGGAAGTCGTGGCGAAGGCCACCGTGACCGACACCGCCGGCAACACCGTTGACATCAGCCTGCGTGAAGGCGAAGCCGTCGAGGTCGAAGAGCACGACCACGAGCACTGATTCAGTACCACCCTCAACGGGCGTCACCAACACGGTGGCGCCCGTTGTGCTTTGCCGTGCTGGTTGAGCAGCGGTGCGCCGTCAGCGAACACCGGGGCAAAGAGGTCGGAAAACGGCAGGCAAACGGGTAGTTTCGGCTCCGTGAGCGAACTACTTTCCAACCAGCGCAGCCTGCAGATGGCCGGCGGTCCAGGTGCGGCCGGCATGACCGACTCGGTCTACCAGTCCCTGTTGAAGAACCGGATCATCTTCTTGGGCTCCGAGGTGCGCGATGAGAACGCCAACGCGATCTGCGCCCAGATGCTCCTGCTGAACGCCGAAGACCCCGAGGCCGACATCTACCTCTACATCAACTCGCCCGGCGGTTCGGTCGACTCCGGCATGGCGATCTTCGACACCATGCAGTGGATCTCCAACGATGTAGCCACCGTGGCGATGGGCCTGGCCGCATCGATGGGGCAGTTCCTGCTGTCGGCCGGCCAGAAGGGCAAGCGCTTCGCGCTGCCACACAGCCGGATCATGATGCACCAGCCGTCCGGTGGCCTGGGCGGCACCGCGTCCGACATTCGCATCCAGGCCGAGCAGTCGCTGCACATCAAGAAGACGATGGGCCGCCTGATTGCCGAGCACACCGGCCAGACCATCGAACAGATCGAGAAGGATTCCGATCGCGACCGCTGGTTCACCGC
>JAJTBJ010000206.1 GCA_021286985.1 Propionibacteriales bacterium
GGGTGACCCGCTTGAGGTAGACCGCCGGAATGATCTGGTCGGTGTCGACATTGCTGCGGCGCAGCGGCACCGCGATCCCGGTGTGGGAAGAGAACTTGTCCATGTCTTACGTCCTTACAGATCGGCCGGAGAGCTCAAGGTGCCACGCACCGCGGTCGCAGCGGCGACCAGCGGCGAGACCAGGTGGGTGCGACCACCCTTGCCCTGGCGGCCTTCGAAGTTGCGGTTCGAGGTGGACGCGCTGCGCTCACCGGGAGCCAACTGATCGGGGTTCATGCCCAGGCACATCGAGCAGCCGGCCGCGCGCCATTCGGCGCCGAACGCGGTGAACACCGCATCCAGACCCTCGGCCTCGGCCTGCAGCTTGACCCGCGCCGAACCCGGCACCACCAGCATTCGCACACCATCGGCGATGGTGCGTCCGGCCAACACCGACGCGGCGGCCCGAAGGTCCTCGATGCGTCCGTTGGTGCAGGAGCCCAGGAAGACGGTGTCGACCTTGATCTCGCGCAACGGCGTGCCCGCCGACAGGCCCATGTACTCCAGCGCACGCTCGGCGGCAGAGGCCTCGACCGGATCGGAGAACTCAGCCGGCGTCGGTACGTTCGCACTCAGCGGTGCGCCCTGGCCGGGGTTGGTGCCCCAGGTGACGAACGGGCTCAGCTGGGTGGCGTCGATGTCGACCTCAGCATCGAAGACCGCGTCGGCATCGGAGAACAGAGTCTTCCAATGGGCGACGGCGGCGTCCCAATCCGCGCCGACCGGCGCGTGCGGACGTCCCTGCAGGTAGTCGAAGGTGGTCTGGTCGGGAGCGACCATGCCCGCCTTGGCACCCCATTCGATGCTCATGTTGCAGATGGTCATGCGACCCTCCATCGACATGTTCTCGATGGTCGAGCCGCGGTACTCCACGATGTAGCCCTGACCGCCGCCGGTGCCGACCTTGGCGATCAGCGCCAACACCACGTCCTTGGCGGTGACACCGTCGGGCAGTTCGCCGTTGATGTTGACCGCCATCGTCTTGGGACGGGCCTGGGGCAGAGTCTGCGTGGCCATCACGTGCTCGACCTCGGAGGTACCGATGCCGAACGCCAGCGCGCCGAACGCGCCGTGGGTGGCGGTGTGGGAGTCGCCACAGACGACGGTCAAGCCCGGCTGGGTCAGCCCCAGCTGCGGGCCGATGATGTGCACCACGCCCTGATCGAGATCACCGAGGGAGTGGATCCGGACGCCGAACTCGGCGGCGTTGGCCCGCAGGGTGTCCACCTGGAGCTTGGAGACCGGGTCAGCGATCGGGCTGAGGATGTCCAGCGTCGGGGTGTTGTGATCCTCGGTGGCCATCGTCAGATCGGTGCGGCGCACCTTCCGTCCGGCCAACCGGAGACCGTCGAACGCCTGCGGACTGGTGACTTCATGCACCAGGTGCAAGTCGATGTACAACAAGTCGGGTTCGCCGGGCGCTGTACGCACCACATGCTGTTCCCATACCTTGTCACTGAGGGTTTTTCCCATCGGACCTCCATTGCTCCTCGCCGATTTCCCGCGATTCACCAGACTCTACCGCTTGCATATCATGATTCGAGACGGCAGTCTTATCCTATGGACAGTTCAAGTGGGGTTGGCGTTCTCGACAAGGCGGCTCTGGTGCTCACCGCACTCGAACAGGGCCCGACGACTCTCGCCGGTTTGGTCACTGCGACCGGCCTGGCGCGACCGACGGCCCACCGACTGGCCGTCGCCCTCGAACACCACCGGTTGGTCAGCCGTGACCTCCAGGGACGCTTCGTCCTCGGCCCCCGGCTCACCGAGTTGGCTTCCGCCGCGGGTGAGGATCGGCTGCTGGCGACCGCCGGCCCCGTGCTGGCCCGTCTGCGCGACATCACCGGCGAATCTGCTCAACTCTTCCGCCGCCAGGGCGACCTTCGGGTCTGCGCCGCGGCAGCGGAGCGTCCGGTCGGACTGCGGGACACCATTCCGGTGGGCACGCAGCTGACCATGAGCGCCGGCTCTGCCGCGCAGGTGCTGCTGGCCTGGGAAGACCCCGATCGCATCCAGCGCGGCCTGCAGAGCTCGTCGTTCTCCGCCGTCGCTCTGGCGACCGTGCGGCGTCGTGGCTGGGCGCAGTCGGTCGCTGAGCGCGAGCCCGGGGTGGCTTCGGTCTCGGCCCCGGTCCGCTCCCCCAGCGGCAAGGTGATCGCCGCGGTCAGCGTCTCCGGCCCGATCGAGCGCCTCTCCCGTCAACCCGGACGCCTGCACGCGCCGGCGGTGATCGCGGCCGCCGAGCGGCTGTCCGAAGTGCTGCGCCGCAGCGGCGCCACCGAGGGCTGACCTCCTGCTCAGCTCAGCCAGCTGAACCGTCGCGCAACTGCGCGC
The DNA here is from genome assembly GCA_021286985.1 of Propionibacteriales bacterium. Classification (GTDB taxonomy): domain Bacteria; phylum Actinomycetota; class Actinomycetes; order Propionibacteriales; family Propionibacteriaceae; genus Propionicimonas. The sequence continues at coordinate 2,374 of JAJTBJ010000206.1, forward strand.
GCCGAGGGGACGGCGTCCACCCGCAATGCATCACTAATCATGGTGGGCCTCCCCCACCGGCGATCACTGCCCTGCCAGGATTGAACCCCCCACGCCCGACACGGTAATCACCTCCGCTGTCATCCTGGAGTAGCGTAGGGCCGGGTTGGGGCCCGGACACTGCGAGGAAGGAACGGCGTTGCAGCTGAACATCCTGCTGGCCGTCCTGCTCCAAACTGTTGGCTCCTTCTTCTTCGCCTACTCCGCCTACATGCAGGACCGCGTCGTCGTCGCTGAGGTGTCCGAGAACGGCCCCAAGGCGAAACTCGACTGGCCCACCTTGTGGGAGAGCATGAAATCCCCGCGCTGGTTGGCGGGTTTGGCACTGCTGGGCGCTTCCCTGCTCTGCCAGATCACCGCGTTGAGTCTGGCCCCGGTGTCGATCGTTCAGCCCGTCGGCGTGCTGGCCTTCCCCTGGTCGATGATCATCCAGTCCCGCAAACACAAGACCCCTCTGCCGACCGCCGCACGCGTTGCCGCACTGGGCACTGTCCTGGCCATTGGCGGATTCATCATCGTCGGCGGCGTCAATGCCGCTCCCGAGAGCCATGATCTGGATCCCTGGCGGGTGCTGATCGGCGCCGTGGTGGTCTACGCCGTCGCCGCACTGCTCGGCTTCACCGGCTCCCGCGGCGCGCCGCAATGGCGCTGCCTGTTCTGGGCCTCGGGTGGTGCCGTCTTCTATGGCTTGGAAGCATCACTGGTGAAGTCGTTGATGGAGTTCGCCAAGCAGACCGACTGGGTCCATGCCCCGGCCTTCTGGGGGACGCTGGTGGCATTGGTGATCGGTAGCGCCACCGCGGGCTGGATGGTCCAGCACGGTTACGCCAGCGGCCCGGCCGAACTGGTCGTCGCGTCGATGACCATCACCTCACCGGTGGTCGCCGTGATCTGGGGCATCGCCGTGCTGGGCGAAGGCGCCCATCTCGATCCGCTGTCGGCCACCTTGATGATTCTGCTGGGCGCGGCCGCCATCGCCGGAGTAATCCGGCTGACCACCGTCCATCCCCATTTCGACGACGACGACGCAGACGAGGCCGCGGCCGCCGAAGCCTGAGGCTCGCCTCAGCTGAACCGGTAGATCCGCTGCGCGAGGCGATAGAGCCCCACGCTGATCTTGCGACCGGTCGGACTGGAGAGGTTCGAACCCAACACCAGCGGATGGCGCCCCAGCCGCTTGGCCATCTTGACGTCCTTGGCGTAGAGATCGGCCCACATCTGCTTACGCATCTGCAGCGCTTCGGGATCGGCCCGAATGACGGAGAACATCGACGATGCGGCGATGATCAGGGCCAAGAAGCCCTCCATGTAGCGGGCCAGCCGCTTGCTGGGAATCTCATCGGGCAGGACGTACGCCTCGCTCATCACCTT
>JAJTBJ010000207.1 GCA_021286985.1 Propionibacteriales bacterium
GCCGGCAGCGCCTTCTGGATCGGCCAAGCCGGGCTGAAGGCGGCCATGCGCGCCTTCGACCATCGCGGCGAGGCGACCGTCCTGCTGGACCAGTTGGAGGCCGAGTACGGCGACCCGACGCAGGCCTATATCTCCCTTCAGTGTGATCCGCGCTGGGTGAGCCGGGTGGCCGGCTTCGCCGCCGCCGTGGACGCGGCCGCTGCCGCGGGCGATCCGGTGGCCGACCACATCCTCTCCGAAGCCGCCGCCGAACTCAGCGAATCGGTGATCGCCGCCCTGCGCGAGGTGGACCTGATGGGCAGTGAGCCGCCGACGGTCTGCACCCTCGGCGGGGTCTTTGACTCACCACGAGTCACCCAGCGCTTCGCCTCCTACCTGCGACTGCACTGGCGAGAGTTGGACGTCACTCCCCCCGCCGGCACCGGGTTGGACGGCGCGCAGGCCACCCTTTCCCTCGACCCGGCCAGCCCGCTAGCCGACCTGGTCTCGATCGCCTGGCGGTAGCGAGCAACTCTCGAGGCTGTCCGCCTCAGCGGCGTCCGGCCAGGTCACACATGGGGCACCGTTAGGCTTAGCCCGTGCCGCACTCGAACGTCTTGACCAGCTTCGCGGGCGGCAACGCCCTCTCGCCGTTCCGCGCCGCCGCGCTGGTGCGCCGCCTGCAGGCAGTCGCGCCCAGCGTGACCGCCGTCAGCGCCCGCTTCTCCCACTGGGTGGCCAGCGACGCCGCCCTGGACGCCGCTACCGCCGAGACCGTCGGCACGCTGCTCACCTATGGCCCGCCGGCCGGGCCGCTGGCCGAGGGGGCGACCCGCACCACGGTGGTGGTCGCACCGCGGCTGGGCACCGTGTCGCCATGGGCGTCGAAAGCCACCGACATCGTCCACAACTGTGGGGTGGCCATCCGCCGGGTTGAGCGGGTCACCGAGTTCACCGTGGCCTCATCCGTCGCGCTGAGCGAGGACGAACGGGCCGCCTGCGCTGACGTCCTGCATGACCGGATGACCGAATCTGTCTTCGCCACCCTGCAAGCCTCGGCCGCGCTGTTCGACGAGCGCGAGGCCGAGCCGATGGCCCACATCGATGTGCTCGGCCACGGTCGGGCGGCCATCGAGGAGGCGAACGTCACCTTCGGCCTGGCTCTGTCCGACGACGAGATCGACTACCTGGTCACCTCGTTCACCGGGCTGCGGCGCAACCCCACCGATGTCGAGCTGATGATGTTCGCCCAGGCGAATTCCGAGCACTGTCGGCACAAGATCTTCAACGCCGACTTCATCGTCGACGGCGCCGTCCAGCCGTCCTCTTTGTTCGGGATGATCCGGCACACCGAGGCGGTCGCCGGCGCCGGCACCGTCGTGGCCTACGCCGACAACGCCTCGATCATGGAAGGCGGCACCATCACCCGGTGGACGCCGGCGGGCACCGATCAGCCCAGCAGCTATGTGGAGCGCACCGAAGAGGTGCACGTGCTGATGAAGGTCGAGACCCACAACCACCCGACCGCGATCAGCCCCTTCCCGGGCGCGGCCACCGGTGCCGGCGGCGAGATCCGCGACGAGGGCGCCACCGGACGCGGCTCGGCCCCCAAGGCGGGTCTGACCGGCTTCGTGGTGTCGAACCTGCACCTGCCCGGCACCGACGAGCCCTGGGAGCGTGACCCATACGGAGCGCCGGACCACATCGCCAGCCCGCTGGAGATCATGACCACCGGCCCGATCGGTGCGGCCGCCTTCAACAACGAGTTCGGACGACCCGGCCTGGGCGGCTTCTTCCGGGTCTACGAGCAGACCGTCGACGGGGTGCGCCGCGGCTACCACAAGCCGATCATGAGCGCCGGCGGACTGGGCTCGATCAGCGCTTCGCAGGTGCACAAGATCACCTACCCGGCCGGCACCCTGCTGATTCAGCTGGGCGGCCCGGGCATGCGGATCGGCATGGGCGGCGGCGCGGCCTCGTCCATGGCGTCAGGGGCGAACGCCGCCGAGCTCGACTTTGATTCGGTGCAGCGCGGCAACCCCGAGATCCAGCGCCGGGCCCAAGAGGTCATCAACCACTGCTGGAATCTCGGCGCGGCCAACCCGATCCTGTCGATTCACGACGTCGGCGCCGGCGGGCTGAGCAACGCCTTCCCCGAACTGGTGGACGGCGCCGGCCTTGGTGCCCGCTTCGACCTGTCCGCAGTGCCGCTGGAGGAATCCGGCTTGGCGCCGAAGGAGATCTGGTGCAACGAGAGCCAGGAGCGCTACGTGCTGGCGATCGCGCCGGAGTCGCTGCCGCAGTTCGCCGCCCTGGCTGATCGCGAGCGCTGCCCCTTTGCCGTGGTCGGGGTAGCCCACGACGACGGCCAGCTCGTCCTGGCCCCGGCCGAGACCGACGCGACCGGCGATGACCGGCCCATCGACATGCCGATGGAGGTGCTGCTCGGCAAGCCGCCGAAGATGACCCGCGACGCCACCCACGTCACCTGGACCGCACCCCCGCTCGACCTGACCGGCGTGGACGTCCGCGAGGCGGCGTACGCGGTGCTGCGGCACCCGAGCGTGGCCTCCAAGCGCTTCCTGATCACCATCGGCGACCGTTCAGTGGGCGGGCTGAACCATCGCGATCAGATGGTCGGACCGTGGCAGGTGCCGGTCTCCGACGTCGCGGTCACCCTCAGCGACTTCCGCTCGCTGGCCGGCCAGGCGATGGCGTCCGGCGAACGCACGCCGCTGGCGGCGACCAACCCGCCGGCGTCCGGCCGGATGGCGGTGGGCGAAGCATTGACCAACCTGCTGGCTGCTCCGGCGAAGCTCGACACGGTCAAGCTGTCAGCCAACTGGATGGCGGCCGCCGGCGAGCCCGGTGAGGACGCCGCGCTGTATGACACCGTGCACGCGGTCGCCATGGAGCTGTGTCCCGCCCTGGGTATCTCGGTGCCGGTGGGCAAGGACTCCCTGAGCATGCGCACCCGCTGGAGCGAGGGCGGTCAGGCCAAGCAGGTCACTTCGCCGGTGTCGCTGGTGGTCTCGGCGTTCGCCTCACTGCCCAGCGTGGCCGCCACCTGGACGCCGCAGTTGCAGCCCGATTCGACCCTGGTGCTGGTCGATCTGGGCGCAGGCAAGAACCGGCTGGCCGGGTCGATGCTGGCCCAGGTGACCAACCAGTTCGGCGACGTCACCCCCGACCTGGACGACCCGCAGCTGCTGGTGAAACTGGCCGCCGCGCTTACCGAGTTACGGTTGAGAGGAATTGCACCTTCGATTGCCGATTCGACGCCAGACGCGGCCTCATTCGGAATCGACAGCTCGATTCCTCCCACCTCCCCGCTGATCACCAGCTATCACGACCGCTCCGACGGCGGTCTGTGGGCGACGGTCTGCGAAATGGCCTTCGCCGGGGCCACCGGCGTCCAACTGGACATCGCCAGCGTCGAGGCACTGTTCACCGAGGAACTCGGCGTGGTGCTGGGCACCTCCGATGCCGAAGCCGTGCTCTCGGTGCTTGCCACGCACGGCTTGGCCGAGGTCAGCAGCGTGATCGGCCGCACTCGCGATGACCGCCGAGTCGTCGTTTCGCTGGTTGAGCCTGTCGAAACCCAACCTGTCGAAACCTTGCTCGATGAGGACCTGCGTGACCTGGCCCAGGCCTGGGACGAGGTCTCCTGGCGGATCGCCGCGCTGCGCGACA
>JAJTBJ010000008.1 GCA_021286985.1 Propionibacteriales bacterium
CAGCAGATCATCGGCACGCTCGTCGCCCGCGGCTACGACCTCTACGTGAGTCCGCAACGGGCCGGCGGCACCGTGGCCGGCGTCGTCACCGATACCCAGGGGACGCCGGTGGGCGGAGCCGTCGTCACCGCCGACACCGGTCAACACACCACCACGGCTGCTGATGGGACCTACACGCTGGTACAGCTCAAGCCCGGGGTGCGCACCCTCACCTTCACCAAAGCCAACTACGCAACCACGACCCAGACGCCAACGATCGACGCCGACCTCCCTGCGACGGCCGACGCCACCATGGCCGGCGTTGCCGGCACGATCAGCGGGACGGTCTCGGCGAGCACCGGAGCTCTGATCAGCGGTGCCACGGTTGCCCTCGACGGCACCCCGATCACCACTACCGCCGCCGATGGCAGCTACACCCTGCCCGCGGGTGCCGGCAGCCACACCGTGACGGTCACCAAGGCCTACTACCTCACCGGCACCGCGACTCCCACCGTGCCCGCAGGCAGCGGGGTCACCGCCAACGTGACCCTGGCCCCGGTCCAACTCACCCAGACCATCACTCGCGCCCCAGCGAAGTCGACCATCACCGTCACGCGGAAGCATGGCAAAGCGACCGTCACGCTCAGCGCCATCTTCGCCGACGCTCGTGGCGCCATCCCCGGCCAGTCGGTGCGGCTGCAGCGCAGCACCAACGGCAAGACCAAGTGGAAGACCGTGTACACCCGGGTCACCACCACCGCGGGCAAGGCCACCGTGGTGTTCACCACGAAGAAGCGCCAGACGGTCTACTACCGCTGGTACGCGCCCACCACCGCCGCCGACCTCACCAAGACCAGCACCAAGCAGAAGGTGCGGATCCGCTGAAGTGACGCCTCAGGGTCGCCCGGGTTTCGACAAGCTCAACCAGCGGGCGGGTGTGGCCCGAAAAGCTCAACTACGTCAGCCACTGGTTGAGCAGGACACCCGACCCAGCGCTGGTTGAGCAGGACACCCGACCCAGCGCTGGTTGAGCAGGCCGCGCAGCGGCCGTGTCGAAACCTCGCGGAGCTACCAGCTCAGCCCTTGGTCATCTTCCCCATCTTGACCACCTCGAAGGCGCTGCCGGGCACCTTCTTCAAGGTGTTGAGCTGGTTGTCGTCCCAGCGAGAATCCGGTGCCCCGGAGAAGAACCAGTTGCCTCCGTTGTCGGCCAGGATCATGCCGTAGTCCTTCATGGCCTGCAGAATCACCCGCGCCTGCGGCGGGTAGCCGGAGATCTTGAAGCTCTTCTTCAAGCGCACCCGCATGCCCATCGGTGGACGGCTCGTGCTGCGGCTGGTGCTGGCGTAATGCCGGGCCGGCGCCACGAAAGCCTTGCGGGTCTTCGACACCGTGAACCGGATGGCGTGGGTGATCTTGCCCGCGGCCACCTCGTCGTAGCGCACCAGACCGGGCAGGATCGGCAAGCCAGCGGCGTCCGCGCTGGTCCAGTACTTCGGACGGGACTTGTTGGAGTTCAGGTTGAACAATGCACCGGCCCCGGCCTCCCAACTGCCGTCGGCCTGCGGGTAGGCATTGCCCATCTCGTAGAGCAGCCTGTTGTCGCGATCGACCACGATCACGTGGCGGTCGCCGTCGGAGGACGCGCCGCCTTCGATCGGGGCGTCGGCCGGCACCGGGTAAGCCCCCTTGCCTGAACCATTGCCCACGCCATTCGGGTCACCGGAGTCGGACTCATCGCCATACCAGATGAAGTCGATCGGAACTTTCGGCTGACTACCGGAGACCACCACGTACGGAATGCCGAACGGGCCACCGTCCCAGTCCGCGCCGAAGTCGGGGTGCAGCTTGCCGCTGATGCCTTTGATCAGCTTCTTGGAGTTCTTGTCGACCTTGCTCTTGTTGATCTTGGTGTTCCAGGCGTTGGTCTTCGGGAAGATCTGGATGCCTGCCAGGCTGGGGCTCTGGTAGGCCAGCGCCTGGGCGGTCGCCCGCGGCACCGGTACCGGAGCCGGTAGCGGCGCCGCAGCGCAGCCTCCCACGAGGGCGAGCACGCCCAGACCAACCATCAACGAACGCAACCCGGTGCCGTAGGTCATGGATTCGACTCTAGGGCGCTGCGGACGATCTGAATAGGCCACCTGCGCTCAGCCGTGCAGATACACCTTGCCGGGTTGCGGTGTTCCGATGAGCTCGGGAACCGTCACCAGCACGAACCCCTTGGCCTGCAGCTTGTCGATGATCGCCGGCACCGCGGCTCGAGTGGACGGCCACACGTCGTGCAGCAACACGATGGAGTTGCGCTTGGTCGCCTTCACCACGCGCCTGATCACCACCGCGGTCTTGCGCACCTTCCAGTCCTGCGGGTCGACGTTCCACAGGATCACCGGTGAACCCAGCTTCCCGAGGATGCGGCGAATCTTCTTGTTCTGCTGACCGAAGGGCGTCCGCACCAGCATCGGCTCCTCGCCGATCGCGGCGGTGATCACCTTCTCGGTACGGACGAACTGCGCCCGGGTCGCCTTTGCGCTCAATCCGAACAGCATCGGGTGATTCCAGGAGTGATTGCCGACCGCATCCCCCTCAGCGATCATCCGACGGAGCAGCTCCGGATGCTTCCTCGCCATCACTCCCAGGACGAAGAAGGTCGCCCGGGCGCCGCGTGCCGACAACGCGTCCAGCACGTCGGAGGTGTGCTTCACCGGTCCATCGTCAAAGGTCAGCGCAACGCATTTGACCTTGGTGCAGTCCACATGTGCCGGAGCGGACGGCGGGGTGGACACCTGTGGCGGCGTCGGGGACGGCAGCGGCGTGGGCCGCGTCGAAGGAGGGGCCACCGGCCCGGCCGTTGCCGACGTGGGGGCCGGCGCCATCACCTGGACGAGCAACGAGATGACCGTGCCCACGAGCGCCACTAATACTGCTGGCCTTCTCACAGGGCGAGCATAGGTCCGTCAACCGAATTGCCGATGAACGGGCGCTCAACTCTGCGTCGGCGCCGGTGTGGGAACCGGTATCGGGCTGGGCTCGACCGATGCAGAGGGTGCGGGCGCCGGCGACTCGCTGGGCACCGGCGCGGTCTCGGTCGCCGAAGGGACCGGATCGGGCGTCGGGGTGGTCGTCGGTGCCGCAGCGGTGCTCGCCGACGGCACGGGGCGGGGCCGGCCGACCTGGCCGACAGTGGTGCCCTGCGAACCGTCCAGCGAATGTCCGGTGGTGAGTTCGATCACGGTGATGGCCACCGCGGCGATGGCGAAGATCGCCGCGGCGGTGACCCCCATCCGCACCAGCAACCGCCGACGCTGCGATGACGGGGCCGGCGGAGCGACGGTGACCTTGACCTGGTCTGCGTCGGGCGCTTCTGGCATGCCTTCCGCGGTGGCGGCAGTCTCCGCATCACTGGGTTGCACGACGCTCACCCGGTCGTAACCACGCTTGATCGCTGCCGTCACCGTCCGGTGCGTTCGGTCGATGCCGGCGCTGTAGAGCGTGCCGGCGACACCGCCGATCACACTGGCCACCGACGCCCCGATCACGGTCCCAGCGACGCCCAGCGTGCTGCCCAAGGCCGCGGCGGTGGCCGCTGCCAGCGCCCCGCCGAGGATCTGCGGAACCGAGAACGTCACCTTCAATGGTTCACGAATGGGCGAAGCCGACTCCTCGGCTTCGGTGGTGGCGGTCGGTCGGGTACGGTCTTCGGTCACGCTGAACATCACTCCTTGATCAGCATTCCAGAGTAGTCGCTAGGTTCGACGGCGTCGGATGCCCAGCTGATCGGCGATCACCCGGGCCACGTCGCGGGCGGCCTGAGGCTGCGCGGACGCCGCACTCGCCGCAGCCGCCTGAGCCCGTTGATTCGGGTCCTCGACCCACGACCGGACGGCGGCCACCGCCGCACGCGGACGCGGCGCCCACACGCCCGCGCCACGACGCAGGACGTGAGCGACATTGCCGTCCTGGTGTCCCCGGATGCTGGTGAAGAGGACCATCGGCAGGCCCGAGACGAAGGCCTCGGTAATCGCTGCGGCACCGGCCTTGGTGACGAAGATGTCCGCCGCTGCCATGAAGGCCGACCAGTCATCGACGAAACCGTGGACGTGCGTGGGCGTGCGCCAGGCACGCTGGGACAGCTCTGCAACCAGTTCGGCATTGCGACCGCACATGATCACCAGCGTCACCGGCAGTTCGGCCCCGTCGATCGCCTTGGCCAGCTTCTTGATCGGCCCGATGCCGTCGGCCCCACACGACAGCAGGACGACCGGGCGATCGGCGTCCCACCCGTGCGCCGCGCGCCAGGCGTCCCGGTCGGGACCAGGCTCGGTGAAGTCGGCCCGTACCGGCAGCCCGACCACTCGCAGATTGCCGGTCGGGATCCCGCACCGGGTCGCGGTCTTGGCCGCCTGCGGTGTCGGCACCACCACCAGGTCGGCCCGCCGGTCGAACCAGAAGGCGTGAGGGGAGACCAGGTCGGTCACCACCGTGAGGTAAGGCCGTGGCGCCCGGCGCATCGCCCGCATCACGGTCTGGTTGACCAGCGGATGCATCGAGACGATCAGGTCGGCCGGATGATCGGCCAGCAACCGCTTCATCGCCCGGCGCACATAGGGATAGGTCGCCGCCGAGAACGCTCGCGCTCGGGCGGTGCCGTCGCTGGCGCGATAGGGCAGGGGCAGCGCCCTCGGCAGCCGGGCCTTCGGCCGGAGCAGTTCCGGCGCGTAGGCCAGCGGACGAGGACAGTACTCGCCGAAGAAGTCGACCATCTGGGAGTCGAACGTGCCCGGGAACTCCCGGCCAAGCGCCTCGATCACCGCCTCGGCGGGAGCGCGATGCCCTCCGGCGGTGTCGGAGAACAGGAACAGCACCTGCTTCTTCCGACCCGCCGCAGCAGCGCGGCTCACCGCCGGTACTTAGGCAGAAGGATCACCCGATCAGGCGAAGGCCACCTTGGAGCTGGCACCGGGCAGCTCGACGAAGGTCCGCCCCGGCGCCATCTTCAGCGGAGTGCCGTCGTCGAGGGTGAACACCCACGGATCATTGATCTCGGCCTTGGTCCAGGTGCCAGTGACGTACTTGCCGCCGTGGGCGTAGAAGAACTTCCCGGTGCCATTGATCACGTGGTAGACCGGCTCGGGATGCGAGCCGCCGCCCTCGGTGATCTTGCCGGTGGAGGAGTTGATCCGTCCGTAGGTGATCGGCGCCAGGATCACCATGATGTTCTCGGTGGTCACCTGCTTGCCGTCACCCAACTTGTGCGGGCCCCACGGCATGTACCGCTTGTAGCTCTGCGTGGCCTCGTCCCACTTGTAGGACATCGTCCAGTTCATCTTCTTCGCCCACGGCACCTTCACCGAGGCGGCCGGCTGGCCATTGACCGTGCTGGCCTCGGCCTCATCGGCCCAGGGGAAGTAGTTGATCTGGGGGCCGCCGGTGAACTTCTTGGCCAAGGTGGCCAGCTTGGCCGGGCGGCAGAACACCGCCTTGTCGCGACGAACGCCGGTGTAGTTGTACACGAACTTGCCGTTGATGTCGTAGGCGATGTACTTGCCACCAAAGGCGGCCTTGGCCGTCATGAAGTCGATCGGGGTGAAGAAGTTGGAGAAGGCCTTCATGTACTTCAGCACCCACCCGGTGCCGCCGGTGCTGCCGATGATGCCGGTGATCGGCGCCATCAGCGCCGCGTCGACCGGGCGCATCGAACGCACCGCCTGCACGGCCTCGGCGTACTTGCTGTGGAACACCGGCATCAACCGGGTGCCTGCCTCGCCCGACGGCAGCGAGGAGTAGCCGTCGTTCTCGACAAAGACGATGTCAGCGTCATTGATGCCCTGCTGCACGTACATGCCGTTGTGAATGTGTTCGCGCTTGTTGTCCGGCACCTTCACCGCGACCGCAACGTGCTGGGGATCGTCGCCGGCCGCCAGCGGCACACCGGTCAGTGGCCAGCGCGGAATCTGCGGCGTCGCAGAGCTGGGGACACCGCTTGACGCCGGGCCCGGGGGAACCGTCCCAGCCGGCGCCTGCGCGGCACATCCGGCGAGCGCGCCGCCGGAGACCGCCACACCAGCGATACCCAGGGATCCCAAGAGCACGGTACGTCGACTCACAGGCTGCATTCGTATCCTCCACATGACTACCGGGTCGATCAGGGGCGACCAATCCGGGTGCCATCCTAGGTGGCCTCCAAGAACCCGGAGGACGGTTTCAGGGCGCGTCGGCGTGAAATCACCTGACAATCCACCCGATGCCCAATACGATCCGTGGGTCACCACCGCACCCCTGAGGGTCGTGACACAATAGCTGTGGCAGTGACGCGGAGGTGTAATGACTAGTCGAGCCCAACGACGCGAAGTGACTCAGCGCGCGATCTTGGACGCGAGCCTGCGGCTTCTGGCCGACGGAGGACAAGAGGCGCTCACGGTGCGCGGCTTGGCCAGAGAGCTCAATTTGGTGCCTTCGGCGCTCTACCGTTACGTCACCAATCGTGCCGATCTGCTGAACATCCTCTTCGAGCACGTCTACAACGACTATGCCGATGCCGTGCAAGCTGCCCACGATGCCGTCCCGCGAGAGGACATCCGCGGTCGTTGGCGTGCGGCCGCTTTCGCGCAGCGCGATTGGGGCCTGGAGCACCCGCACGAGTGGACGTTGATCAACGGCACGCCGCCGCGCGACTACAGCGGTCCCACCACCGGCCCGATCCCGGCCGCGAGCCGCGTGCACGTCATGCTCGCCCGACTCGGCGCCGATGTGGAGGCGGCGGGGTACCGTCCGCGGGTCACGGCCGACGACTACGGCACCGACCTCGAGGGCCTGCGTCAGTTCGCGATCGCCGCCGGTGCCGACGTCCGTCCGGAGACCCTGGTCGCCGGCGTCGCCGCGTGGCACATGATCACCGGCATCCTGCGGGTCGAGTTCTTCCGGGCCTACGCCTACGACATCGTCGATCCGGCCGCCTACTTCGCCCTGATCGAAGCCGCCAGCGAGAAGCTGCTCTTCGGCGACGGTCCCGTCGCCTGAGTCCTGCTCAGACCTCGTAATCGACGCAGACGCGCTCGGTGCGCACCTGGCCGATGAGCTGACCCACAGCGACGTGATCGGGGTGCGTGGCGTAGGCCTGCAGCGCAGCGACCGACTCGAACTCGCTGTACAGCACCAGGTCGTAGCTGTGCTCGAAACCGTCGACCGGAATCACCGGCTCGAACGCGAGCATGCCCGGCACCAGTCCGTCCAGGGCCAGGAGTTGCTCGCGGACCCGCACCAGATTGGTCGCCTTGTCCGCACCGGCCGCCTCGTCGGCGAACTTCCACATCACGATGTGCTTGATCACGGCGCTCAGCCTAGAGCCGCCGACAGGGACGTCCGCGCCACCGAGCGGTTTCGACACGGCTCTACCCAAGGGTTTCGACACGGCCGCTGGCGCGGCCTGCTCAACCAACTTCGAACCCACTGCCGGTTGAGCAGCGAGCCAGCCACCACACCCACCGCTGGTTGAGCAGCGAGCCGAAGGCGAGCGTGTCGAAACCAACCTCGGTCAGCTGACGCCGGCCTGCTGTTCTGCGAAGACCAGATCGAGCAGTTCATGCCAGGCCTCGATCTTGGTGCGCTCACGTCCGAGCAGGTCGCCGCGGGCGATCTCGGCCTCGTCGATCCGGCGCCAGTCGGCCAGTGAGCTGGCGCGGACGCCGTTGGCCTCCAGCAGAGCGTCGGGGTCGGCCAACTCGCGCACGGGAGCGACCGCCAGGTCGGCGATCAGGTTGGCCACCGTCTCGGCAGAGTCCTTCTTGTTGGCGCCGATCAGCCCGCTGGGTCCGCGCTTGATCCAGCCGGTCACATACTCACCCGGACGCGCGCTGAGGTCGTCGTCGAGCACCCGACCCTCGAGATTCAGGATCCGTCCGTCGGAGAAGGGGACGCCCGGCAGCGGCACCCCGTAGTAGCCGATTGAGCGCAGTACCAGGTCGGCCGGCACCTCGATCCGGGAGCCATCCAGGTTGGACTCGAACACCACCGCCGACACCGTGTCCTGGCCCACGACCTCGACCGGGCGGTGGTTGAACAGCAGATGCAGGTGACGAGTGGCGCCCGGTGTCGGCTCGGCGATCGCCTTGGCAATCGACTCGACGTTGGCCTTGGCTCGCCGATCAAGACCTTCGGTATCGATGGTGGTCAGGTCGGCACCGATCAGCTCGGTGTCGACTCCTTCCAACCCCAGCAGTTCGCGCAACTCGACATTGGTGAACGCGGCCGCCTCCGGGCCGCGGCGTCCGACCAACCAGACGTGCTCGATCTGGGTGGCGCGCAACTCGTTCAGTACCGATTCGGGCATGTCGGTGACCGACAACTCCGCCGGGTCCTTCAACAGGATGCGGGAGACGTCCACGGCGACGTTGCCGACCCCGACCACCACCGCGCTCCGCACCTTCGACAAGTCCTGGTAGTGGGCATCGGGGTGGCCGGAATACCAGGAGACGAACTCCCGAGCAGAGCGGCTGCCGTCCAGCTCGGTCTCCCCGGGAATCCCCAGGGTGCGGTCGAGTTCGGCGCCGTAGGCGTAGATCACCGCGTCGTAACAGCGCAGCAACTCAGCGGGGGTCACCTGCTTGCCCACTTGGACCAGTCCGAAGAACCGCACATTGGGATGGTCGAAGGCCTGCGCCAGCGTCTTGGCCACCGCCTTGACGCTGTCGTGGTCGGGCGCGACGCCGTACCGCAACAGCCCGAACGGGGTGGGCAGCCGATCGAAGATGTCGATCGCCACCTCCACCTCGGTTTGGCTGGCGAGTTGCCCGGCGGCGAAAAGTCCCGATGGGCCGGCTCCAATGATCGCTACTCTGCGCACTTGGTCCTCCTTGGCTCTGGCGCGATTCTGGCAAGTTCCGCGTGGTCTGCCAAGAAGCAACGCCCACGGTTGCCTGCCCCAACACCACGTCTGGCCGGTTTATTCGCCGAGGATCAGCACCGTTGCGGTGGACAACTCCTGCACCTGACCGCCCACATGATGGACCTGATCGCCGACCACCCGGAACTGGCTGGGGTAGTTGGCCAAGGCGGTGTGCCAGCGCCGCACCACGGACGGATCGTCGATCACCGCCTGCCCCGGCTCACCGAGGCGCTGCGGCGAGGCCACCTGAACGAAGCGGACTCCGCTCACGGTCGCCGCGATCCGGTGGCAGGCCACATGATCGGGATGCCCGTAGCCGCCGAACTCGTCATAACTGATCAGCACATCGGCGGCGAAGGCGTGCAGGAACGCGGTCAGGTCGGCGGCAGCCTCGTCCACGTCGGCCAGCGAGAGGGCGTCGGCACCGGCGTCCATGCTCGGGCCGGCAACGGACGGGCTCACCCAGCGCATCCCGGAGTCGCGGTACCGCCGGGGCGGACGTCCGGCGGCGCGGGCCGGCGGAGTCCCCAGCCAGGCCCGATCAGTGACCGCGAGATCCTCCAAGGCCCGGCGCAACTCGCACTCCCGCTGCGCCACCAGCGACTCCGGGGTGAGTGCGGCGTACTCACGCATCGCCTCGCCACGCTCGCCGCGGGTGGCGGTGACCACCGCGACCGCGTTGCCGGCCGCCCGCAGTGCCAGGATCAACGCCCCGGTGGACAGCGTCTCGTCGTCAGGATGGGCGTGCAGGAACACCACCCGCTCGGTGGGCGCGAACAGCTCACTGATCCTCATCAGGCCTCGTCACCGAGCAGTTCGCGATAGAGCGCGGCGAGCCGTCGGGCCGTCCAACTCCAGTCGAAACGCCGCGCGTGAACCCGCGCGACCGTCCCCATGGTGGCGGTGAGTTCCGGAGCCGACAGCAGCCGGGTGATGGCCCGTCCCCAATCCTCGGGTTGGCGGGAATCCATCAATTGGCCGGTCTCACCATGGGCGACCGCCTCCCGCAACCCACCGGACGCCGCGGCGATCACCGGCACCCCGCTGGCGGCCGCCTCCAGGGCGACCAGGCCGAAAGTCTCCGAGTGTGACGGCACCAACACCAGCCGGGCTCCACGCAGGAACCGTGCCAACTCGTCCCGCGACAGCGGGCCGAGGAAGTTCACCTGTCCGCCCAACCCGTACTCCTCGACCAGAGCGCGCAGGCTCACGGTGTAGTCGGCGAAGTCGGCCGAGGCGTCACCGGCCAAGACCAGCTGGGGACGCAGCGGCGGCGGCACGTGGGCGAGTGCGGCGATAGCCAGGTCGGGCCCCTTCAGCGGCTGCAGGCGGGCAGCGAAGGCCAGATAGCCGTTCGGACCGAACTCGGTGTGCGGCGGGGCCCAGCGAGCCTCGCCGGGCGCGAGCGGGCGGAACTGCTCCTGATCGACTCCCGGCGGAATGATCCACACCGTGGCCGGGTCGCCGCCGCAACGTTCGATGACCGTGTGGGCCTCGGCGGCTGAGATCGCCACCACCGCATCGGCGGCTCGAGCGATCAGCGCCTCACCGGGTACCCGTCGGGGGGATTCCGGCGGCTCACCGGCCGACAGCGGCGCGCCGGGCAGGGCGGCGACCGAGTGGTAGCTGTGCACCAGCGGGACGCCCCGGCGCCGCGCCACCGGCAACGCGGCCACCCCCGACATCCAATGGTGGGTGTGGAAGAGGTCGATGTCGCCCAGAGCGTCCAGGCCGGCGGAGAACTCGTCCAGGTAGTCGTCGATGCGGCTCTTCGGAAGCGGCTCGGGCGGACCCGCGTCCAGGTGGTGCAGGGTCACGCCGGGCGCGAGCTCGACCTGGTCGGGATCCTCTCCGGATGTGCGCCGGGTCACCATCTCGACCCGGAACCCCAAGGCGGCCAACTCGAAGGCCTGACACCGCTCGACGACGTTCATCCCGCCCGCGTCGCCGGATCCAGGCAGGTGGGCGGGCGAGGTGTGCATGGAGACGATGCACAGGGTCGTCGGCGCGGTCACTCGCCGAGCATAACCCGCAGTAACCGCGCGGTCGGGTCGCTGAATCGTGACAAAATGGGTTGGTGACCGCCCAATTCGCCCCCACCAGCAGCGCGGCACCCACAGGCGGACGGCGGGCACTTTTCCTGGTGATCCTGGCCAGTCTGGGCATGATCGGCCCGTTCTCCATCGACACGATGTTTCCGGCCTTCGCCCGCATGGGTGCCGAGTTCGGCGCCAGCGAACTGGCCCTGCAGCAGATCATCAGCTCCTACATGCTCACCTTCGCGGTGATGAGCCTGGTGCACGGCCCGTTGTCGGATGCGCTGGGGCGCAAGCCGATGGTGGTGGCCGGGACGGTGATCTACATCGGCGCATCGATCGGTTGTGCCCTGGCCCCCAACCTGGGGGTGCTGTTGGTCTTCCGGGCCCTGCAGGGGCTCAGCGCCGGCGCCGGGGCGATCATCAGCCGCGCCATGGTGCGCGATGTCTTCGCCGATGCCCAAGCCCAGCGGACGATGAGTCACATCGCCATGATCTTCGGCCTCGCGCCGGCACTGGCACCGGTGGTGGGCGGCCTGCTGCTCGGGTTCAGTGGCTGGCGGATCATCTTCTGGTTCCTGGTGGTCGTCGGCGTGGCCATGCTCGCCCTCGTCGTGTTCTTCCTTCCCGAGACCCATCCGGCCGAGCGGCGCACCCCGGTGAAGGTCCGTCATCTCGCGTCCGGGCTGTGGTCGGTGGCCCGAGACCGGGCCGGACGACGCCTCAGCCTGGCGGCGATGTTCAACAACGGGGCGATGTTCCTCTACGTGTCCTCCGCCCCGCTGCTGGTCGGCAACCTGCTGCGACTGGGCGAGCAGGACTACTGGATGCTGTTCGTCCCGCTGATCTCGGGCATGGTGATCGGCTCCTGGGTGTCGGGCCGACTGGCCGGACGCCTGTCGGGCGCCCGGATCGCCAACCTGGGTTATGCGATCAGCCTGTCGGCGGGCGCGGCGAACCTGGGCGTGTCATTGATCCCGGGAACCACCACGCTGCCGTGGGCGGTGATCCTGCTGCCGGTGCTCACTTTCGGAATCGCCCTGACCTTCCCCGTGGTCACCTTGGCCATGCTCGACCTGTTTCCGTCCGCGCGGGGGTCGGCATCGTCGGTGCAGAACTTCGTCGCTCTGCTGGGAAACACTCTGGTCTCGGGGATCCTCGCCCCCGCACTGGGCTTCTCGCTGACCGCCCTGGCCGCAGGCTCGTTCGGCTACACCATCATCGGCGCCCTGCTGTGGCGTCGGCATCTGGCCAGCACCCCGATCGCCCCGCACGGCAGCCCGGACGCCCCCGCGTTCGAACCGGTCGAGTGAGTCAGCGACCATACTGAGTCGGTGATCTCCCGTCCGCTCGCCCGAAGCGTGGTCGTGGTCTCGATCGTGGCGGCGCTCAGTGGCTGCGGGTCGCTGCCGTCCGACCCCGCACCCGCTCCTACCGCTTCCCTCCCCTCGCGGGAGACCGTGGTGGTGACCTCCACCGCTGACGGCGACACCTTCACCGGCCGGGACGCCGGTGGAGCGAAGGTGAAGGTGCGACTGCTCGGCATCGACGCCCCCGAGACGGCCCACAACGGCCAAACGGCAGCCTGTGGCGGCAACGCGGCCGCAGCCCGGCTGCAGCAGTTGATCAAGGGAAAGACCGTGACCTTGATCGCCGACGCCCGCTCCGACAGCGTCGACAAGTACCAGCGGCTGCTGCGCTACGTGGAGGTCGATGGACGCGATGTCGCGCTCGTCCTGATCACCGAGGGACTGGCCGAGGCGTGGTATCCGAACTCGGAGCCGCGCCCACAGCGATTCCAGATCTATGCCGACGCACAGCGGTCAGCCCGCGAATCACGGGTGGGCTCCTGGCAGACCTGTGACAAGCTGGGACGGTGAAGCAGGCGACGGATCAGATCATCATTCAGCGCGCCGACGTGCGGCTGGAAATCCTCCCCTGGGGCGCCACGTTGCGCCGACTGGAGGTCGCCATCGGGGGTGGTTGGCGCAACATCACCCTGGGCCACCCGACCCTGGCCGATTACCAGACCAACCCGGGCTACCTGGGGGCCAGCGTCGGCAGGTTCGCAAACCGGATCGACCACGCCCGCTTCCGCCTGGACGGTGTCGAATACGCCTTGGCGGCCAACGCGGCGCCCAATCACATCCACGGCGGTCCGGGGGGCTTCTCCGCCCGGACGTGGGACGTCCTCGGCGTGGGCGAGGACTGGGCCGAGTTCGGCCTGACCAGCGCCGATGGCGATCAGGGCTACCCCGGTGAAGTGGTGGCGCGGGCCCACTACCTGGTCGGCGACGACGGGGTCGAGATCACCTACACCGCGACCACCTCTGCGCCGACCGTGGTGAATCTGACCAATCACGCCTACTTCAACCTCGACGGCGAGGGCGCCGGCACCATCGAGGCTCACCTGCTGAGGGTCGATGCTGACACCTTCACTGTGCTGCGGGACGACGGGGTTCCCACCGGTGAGATCCACTCAGTCGAGGGCACCGGGTTGGACTTCCGGTCGCCGCAGGCGATCGGTGCCGCGCGGACGCAGGCGGTGGCCAACGGGTGGGGTCGCGACGGTGGCATCGACCACAACTTCGCGGTGAACGGTGCGGGGATGCGCCGACACGCGGTGCTGTCGACGTCCGATCTGAGCCTGACGGTCTTCAGTGATCTGCCCGGCGTGCAGGTGTACACCGGAAACCACTTGGCCGGCGAGCCAGGGACGTCCGGCGCCCCCTATTCGGCGTTCGCCGGGGTGGCATTGGAGACCCAGGCGTTCCCGGACTCGCCCAACCATGACAACTTCCCCAGCGCGGTACTGCGGCCCGGCCAGGAGTACCGCACGACCACACGCTGGCAGTTCTCCTGAGCCTCACCGCGGTCGTGCGCGGCCCTTATAGCGGAGGTTCGTCACAGCTGTAACCCGACACGCCGACGACACGCCGATTGGCCCGAAAGTTCTCGAATTTCCGGCCGGAAACCTCTTGCACCGCAGGTCCAACAGGACTAGAAATCTTCTTACCGGATCACTTCGGTGGTTCGGGGATCGGAAGCAGGAAGTCAGCCATCTGGCGGTTCGCCGCCGGGGCCCCCGGTGATGCGTGGGGTGCGTTGACTGGTCGCTTTCGGTGATTCGGTTCTGGCCATCACGCCAGGTCGAGGGAGGGCCCCGGAGACTCATACTCACCGGGGCCTTTTCCCTTGTCCGGACACCTTTCTCAGCGCCGGCGGGCTGAGGGCCACTGGGCTGGGGGCGACGCGAACGGTGCCGCGGTTACAGGCCCTGGCGCAGCGCCTCGGCCAGCAGCTCCTCGCGGCTGGTGGCGTTGAGCTTGCGATAGAGGTTCGTGCGGTGGAACTTCACCGTATTCACCGACACGTAGAGCTCGCGGGCGATGGCAGTGTTGGTCAGGCCTCGCCGCACGCCGTCGAGGACCTCCAGTTCGCGAGTGGCCAGCCGCAGCGCGCCACGACTGTCGTGATCGACCCCCACATAGGACGAGGCCAACCCGAGGCTGGCTCGAACGATCGGCGCGACATTGGTCGGCAACCTCTCGATCAAGGTGCCGATTTCGTCGGGTGCCGCCAGCACCAGCGGCAGCGGCGCGGACTGATACTTCAGCCCCGACCCGCCGCGCACCAGGACGGCGATCGCGGTCGCCTCCTCGCCGGCACGCAGGTTGTTCACCGCCGTCAACAAGGCCAACTGCCAGGCCACCCGTGGCGCAGTCGGCAGTTCGCCATCGGTAGGCAACTCCGCGGCCCGGGCGGTTCCGGTACCGATCTGGATCATGCCCTCCAGCAGCCGTCGTCCCCACGGCGGCCACCGATGGGTGGCGCCCGGAGGCAACGAGCGGATGTAGCCCGACACCTCAGCCAGCGGTCGCCCCCAGGAGCGTCCGGTCGCTGCCATCACGATGATCTCGGCGAGCATCGCGTAACAGCCGGGCGCCTCGTCGTGGTGCTGCCAGCCGCCCCAGCGCGGCGAGCTCAACACCTGATCGATCAGTTCGTCGAGGCCTTCACGATTACCGGTGGCGACCAACGCGACCGCCCGCAGGTAGACCAGCAGGGGCCAGTCGGTCGGGCTCGGAAGCCGGAACATGGCCACCCGGGTGAACGCCTCCGCGCTGGCGAAGTCACCACGGTCGAACGCTTCACCACTGTCGATCACGCCATGCACCATGTGATCGAACTCACGGTGGAACTGCCGGGGTGCCAACTGCACCGTCCGCAGTTCGGCGCGGGCCGTACCGAGGAACACCGCCGCCATCCGCAGCGTCGAGATCAGCGTGCTCAGCCGCAACTCGCCGACGCCGCCGACCAGTTCCGGACTACGCCTCAATCGCGAGAGCAGGGCCTGGGCGATTCCTGGAACCAGGTCGATGCGGCCCAGCTGGACCATCGCCTTGACCATCAGCAGCGCATCGGACACGAATCCTGGCCCGATCAGGTCGGCCCACTCCTCCGGCTTGGACTGGAGGAGCGTGGCCCAGCGAAGGGTCGCCCGAATGGCGATGCCCACCTCGCCGATCCCCAGTGCCAACGTGGCCGCCTTGGCCAGGTAGGTGAGCTGGTCGGCGACGGTGCCGCCGATCGGGCCGGACAGCACGGCGCGTTGGGCGTTGGTCAACTCCGGGTCCCCCGAGGACTCCCCCCGGCTGGGCTGCACCAAGGTCGCGACCACCAGCAGGTTCGGGAAGTCGCGCAGCACCCCCGGGTCGAGGGCCACGAAGGTCTCCAACAGCAGAGCGCCGTCGGCATCGACCAATTCCCACAACCACTCGGCGGCAACGGCGTCCGCCTCGGGGAGGGACTGATTGGCCACCAACATGGCCACCGCGAGTGCCGGCTCACCGCACTGGCGTGCACATTCGGCGATCAGCACCCGATCCGGACCGACAGCGTCGGAGTCACCGGGCCACAGCTGCATCAAGTGCCACCGCACCGCGGGATACCAGACGAATTGGCGCGCGGCGCTCAAGCCCTGGACGATCGTGCCCGATCCCATCTTCGGGAGCCGGGAAAACAAGTACTCGGCCCTCTCGGCGCCGTAGAGGCAAGTGACCAATTCCGGACTGATCACCGGGACTTCGGCCAACAGCCGCATCTGGCTGTGGAATTCGGCAGCCCCCTCGCGCTGCGGGGTCCAGCCGCCGATGGCCTGCTCAATGCTGATCGTGCCGGCCAGACACTCCTCGCCGAACAACTCGATCACCCGCTCCACCAGCACCGGCACGCCATGGGTCGCGTCCAGGATGGCCCGGACGGTGACCTCCGTGGCGTGCGGCAGCGACTCGGCCAGCATCGCCGAGACCTCCACACTGGTGTAGGCCAACTCAGCGTCGCCGATCACCTGGTGACTCACCTGCGCGGCCACCGCCAGGTTGATCAACTGCTGGGCGTCCACCGCCGTCGCCACCAAGCGAAATCCTGCCTGTCGAGCGGCGAGATCGATCAACGCCTGGGCGGCCGATCTGGGCAACTCGTCCATGCGCTGGACGCCGAGGGTGACCGGCTCGCTCGATTGCTCCACGGCCTCGCGAATCGGTGAAACAAAAGCGTCCCAATCGATGGCTTCGACTGCATTTGATTCAACGGTAAATCCGGCCACTTGCAATTGATAAGCGAGGCGTGCGGCCATCGCCGAAGGCGAAAGCTGGCGATGATCGAACTCCACCAGAACTCTCGGCCCGGCTGTTTCCTGACTGACCCAGGCCTGCATCAGGGCGCTCTTATGAGTGCCGACGCCGCCTTCCACGAAGATCGTCGGTGTGGCTGCGTTCAGAAGTGCTAGCAGCCGTTTGCGGGTCGGTGGTGTCAGGGTTGCTCCTTGGCGGGTGAGCGGTCACAGGGCCTTTGGCCCAGCCATTCGCCGCGGTGCCCCACGCCATTGTGCACGACCACAGCCCTCACCGGAACTCTGTACACGCTTCATGCGGAACCGCTTTCAACCACAGGTTGATCTATCGCGGCGCCGGCACCGATCGGAGGCGGGCGGGATTACTGCGCAACACCACGATCGCCCCGGCAAAAAGCAGTCCGAGCATCGGCATTGCCGACACCGAAAGATCGACCAAGCCACCGATTGACCCGTCGACCGCTACCACGTCACTCCCCGCCAGTTGCACCTGGGGGGTGCCGTGGTCGGGTCGCCGCATCGACCCGACCACGGACGTTTTCGGGGTGACCCGCGGGGACGGCTGGGTCACCCCGTCCGAGACTCCATCTGTGACCGATCGCCATTGATCGGACCCTTGGATCCCGGTGCTACCAAACGCAACCCCCGCCTGAGTGGTACTCCGTTGTACCGCGGTGGAAGCGTCCGGAAGGGGGCTAGCGGAAGCTGATTGGGCGCCCTTCACGGCTCCCAGGAGGAGCGCAAGCAGGGCGCCCAAGAGAGCAAGAGCGAGGACCACCCAGGAGCGGAGGGGTGTCCTTCGGCGCGGTAAGGACACCCCGCGATCGTGCGATGCGGCCGGAACGGTCACCTCACACCCCCTCCTTGAGGCCCCTCTTGCCTCGATGTGTCCGGCCCCCCGGCTACGGACGTGCCCGACTCTAAGTGGAGCCGCTTCAGCAACGGGAGGGCTGCAACCCCTATCCACCCGCAGCCCACCCCCAGCCCACCCGCCCGCCTACCCACCGCCTACCCCGCCTCCCGGCGGCGCCCACACGGCCCCCCGTCCTTCGCGAGGGACGGAGCGCCTCCCGGTCGGGTGAGGGGGCCGCACGCATGCTGGGTTCATGAGTTCGGACACCCTGCGCACGGTGAGCGTCGACCGCATCGGCGAGCGCCGCTTCCACGCCCGCAACCCCCGCGGCGGGCAATTGACCTTCGGCGAAGGCGAGGACGCCGACTTCACTCCCGTGGAGTTGCTGCTCACCGCCTTGGCCGGCTGCTCCGCCATCGACGTCGACTACCTGACCACCCGTCGGGCCGAGCCGGTGAGCTTCGAGGTCACCGTCCGTGCCGACAAACTCAGCGACGAAAGCGGCAACCACCTCGGCCCGATCGAGGTGCACTTCGCGGTGAGCTTCCCCGAAGGGCCGGACGGTGACCGCGCCCGCGAGGTATTACCGAAGGCGCTGGAGCGGTCCCATGATCGGCTCTGCACGGTGTCACGGACGGTCGAACTCGGCACTGAGGTGACCTTCACCAGCTAGCCACGAGCCGCGGACCACCCGCGGCGGGGTTTCGACACGGCCGCTGCGCGGCCTGCTCAACCAGCGGAGGAAAGGTCGCTGGTTGAGCAGCGGCGAAGCCCCGCGTCGAAGCCCCACACCGGTAGCGAGGCGAAGCCTCCATCCCTCGGCACGCTCAGGGCACGCCACGCTCAACCAGCGGCGTGAGTGAGCAAGAGCGTCCGGACAAGGGAAAAGGCCCCGGCGAGTATGAGTCTCCAGGGCCTTTCCTCGGCGTCGGAATGATGACCGACACCGACCGGAAGCGACCAGCTGGTCCACCCCTCATCACCGGGGTTGCCCCGAGCCAAGAGCCCGACGGGGACCAACTTCCTTCTTCCGATCCTGACCGCCGAAGCGATCTAGTAGGCAGATTTCTAGTCCGTTCGCGATAGGTCCGCAAGAGGTTTGCCGCGACAAATTCGACCAGTTTGGGCGACATCGGCGTGTCGTCGGCGTGTCGAGTGACAGATGGGATGAAACGGCCACAAGTCACGTCTCGCACGGTTCAGGACTTGGCCCGCTCCATCGCTTCCAGGAAGACCTCCGAGCTGTGCAGAATGATCTCCAGGTCAGCCACGGTCATGTTCTGAATGACCTTCATCATCGCCCGCTGCACCAGCGAATCCATCTCCCGGGTGAGCGCTCGGCCCTCGTCGGTCAGATGGAGCCGCCGCACCCGCCGGTCGTCGCGATCGTCAACCCGTATCAGCAGGCCCTTCTCGACCAGGCGGTCGACCAGGCCACTCGCGGTCGGCGCACTCACGCCCAGCCGGGCTCCCAACTCGTGACCGGCCAATCCGGGCTCCTTGGCGACGAAGCCGAGCACCCTCATCTGCTGCATCGTGAGATCGGACGGGTTAGGGGTGGGACCGGCGATCGAGAGCGCCTCGTCGTGCACCTTGCCTTGAAGTGCCAGGATTTCGGTCACCAAACGGGCTCGTTCCGGGTCCAGGCCGAGGGCATCGAGATCGACTAGTCGGTGCACCTTATTCCCCTCATCCCCGTCAGTTTTTGCTTAGTTGTAGGCTAACCGATGCGGCCGTAGTCTGGGTCGCCGGCCCCTCCTCAACCGAAGGAAATCCGTCGTGGTCCGACTCACCAAGGGTAGCCTCGCTCAGCGCAGCGTAGTGCTCCTACTCAGCCTGCTCGTGATCGGGATCGGCGTGTACGCCGCCAGCGCGCTGAAGCAGGAGCTGATCCCTTCCATCGAGTTGCCGCGCGGCAGCGTCCTAACCCTCTACCCCGGCGCCTCGCCGGAAGTCGTGGAGTCGCAGATCTCGAAGCCGATCGAGTCGGCGGTCAAGGCGGTCACCGGCGTGACCAGCGTCACCTCCAAGAGCTCCTCGGGAGTCTCCCAGGTCACCGTCCAGTGGGATTACGGCCTGAAGTCCGACGACATGGCCAACAAGCTGCGCAGCGCCATCGACTCGATCTCCGGCGGCCTGCCCACCTCGGTCAGCCCGCGGGTGATCACCGGCAGCTTCGACGACGTCCCGGTCGTGGTGTTGGCACTGTCATCCAGCGATGACTCCACCACCTTGACCACCAAGGTGAACCAGCTTGTCAGCCCCGCATTGAAGACCGCCGCCGGGGTCCGCGACGTGACCATCTCCGGTGAGGACGTCCACGAGATCCTGATCACCTTCAACCAGTCCGACCTCAACGATCGCAATATCGACCCGGCCACCATCGCGCAGCTGTTCCCTGCCAACTCCAGCGCCATTCCCTCAGGCACCATCCGCAACGACACCGCGAACCTGGACGTCCAGACCGGCGCCACCTTCAGCTCCGCCGACCAGATCGCCGGCTTGCAGATTCCCACCGCCGACGGGCCGGTGCGGCTGGGCGACATCGCCACCGTGAGCGAGCAGCCGGTGGAGACCACCAGCATCTCCCGGGTGGGTGGCAAGACCGCCCTGGTGCTGCAGGTGATCAAGGACCCTGACGCGAACACCGTCTCGGTGGCCAAAGCCGTGCAGGCGATGATTCCCGACCTGGAGAAGCAGCTGGGCAACAATGCCTCCTTCACCACGGTCTTTGATCAGGCCCCCTACATCGAGCAATCGATCCACGACCTCAGCGTCGAAGGCGGCATCGGCCTGGCCATGGCCGTGCTGGTGATCCTGATCTTCCTGCGCTCGATTCGGCCGACGGTCATCACCGCCATCTCGATCCCGCTGTCGCTGCTGATCGCGTTGATGGGGCTGTGGCTGGGCGGCTACACCCTGAACATCCTCACCCTGGCCGCGCTGACCGTCGCCATCGGCCGGGTGGTGGATGACTCCATCGTGGTGATCGAGAACATCAAACGACATCAGGCCATGGGCGAGTTCGGGCGCGAGTCGATCATCCGCGCCGTCCGCGAGGTCGCCGGCGCCGTGACCAGTTCGACCCTGACAACCGTGGCAGTGTTCGCGCCGATCGGCCTGGTCGGTGGTCAGGCGGGCGAGATCTTCCGTCCGTTCGCCTGGACGGTGACCCTGGCCCTGGCCGCGTCGCTGCTGGTGGCGCTCACCGTGGTACCGGTGCTGGCCAGCTGGTTCATGCGTCCGTCCGCCGCTGAGCAGCGCGTGATCGATGAGCGCGGCGACGCCGACGAGCCCGATACGTGGTTGCAGAAGCTCTACCTGCCGGCGCTGAACTGGACGCTGGCCCACCGCTGGATCACCATCGGTCTGGCTGCGTTCCTGTTCATCGGGACGATCGCACTGACGCCCCTGCTGAAGACCGACTTCCTCGGCGAGCAGGGCAATGAGTCGCTGGCGATCACCCAGAAGATGCCTGCGGGCACGTCGCTGGCCGAGACCGATGCGGCTGCCCGCAAGATCGAGGCCGTCCTGTCCGCCGACCCGGCCGTCCAGACCTATTCCACCAGCATCGGTGGCAGCACCAGCGTCTTCATGGGCAGCCAGGCCGACACCAATCAGGCGCTCTACACCGTGCCACTGAAGACCGGGTATTCGGCCAAGGACGTGGTCGACCGCGTCCGGCAGCAGATTGGCACCCTGGGGACGGCCGTCGGCACCGTCGAGGTGAGCGTCGGCAACAGCACGTCCGGCGTGGTGGTGTACGTCGAAGGCACCGACGCGGACAAGCTGAAGACCGCCAACGATCAGGTCGTGGCGATGATGAAGAACGTGCCCGACCTGGTCAACGTCACCTCCGATCTCTCAGAGGCCCGCCAGCAGGTGGCCGTGGATGTCGACAACAAGGCCGCGGCCAAGCTCGGCATGAACCAGGCCACCATCGGCCAGGCCGTGTCCCGCGCGGTCCGCGGCCAGCTGATCGGGCAGATGGCGTCCGGCGATGACACACTCAAGGTGTACCTGCGGGTGGAGAAGCCGGTGAAGAGCCTGGCCGAGCTGAGCACCATCGAGTTGCCGGTGACCCAGCTGATGAACGGCAATGCCAAGACCGATGCGTCCCAGGCCGTCCAGGACAAGTCCAAGGCGCTGCAGAAGCAGGGCCAACAAGCCAGCACCGACGCCTACAACGCCCAGGTGAAGGCGCTGAAGAAGGCCAAGGCCGACGCGCAGAATGCGGTGAAGGGCCTGCAGGCCAAGCTCGCCGGCTACCAGGCTCAGCTCGCCGCGCTCCAGGCGAAGTGTGCCGGTGGGTCCAGCGATCCCGAGTGCGCCAACCTGGCAGTTGGGGTGGCCCAGCTGAATCAGTTGATCGCGGCGACGACGTCCCAACTCCTGCAACTGCAGGCGACCCCGGCGAGCATCGACAAGCAGTTGCAGACGCTGAACACCACCCGGAAGAAGACCTTGGAGTCGCAGGCACAGTCCGAGGCGCTCACTCAGGAGTCGAAGGACGCCGCCAACGCCACCGCGGACGCCGTCCAGTTGAACGATGTCGCCACGGTCAAGTTGGTGCAGGCACCGGCGATGATCACCCGGGTGGACGGCAGTCGGGCCGCCACGATCAGTGCGAGTTCGGAATCGACCAACCTGAGCGCAACCACGGCACAGATCCAGGCCGGGCTCGACAGCCTCACCCTGCCCGATGGCATCACCTACCGGATCGGCGGGGTGAGCCAGCAGCAGGCCGACTCGTTCTCGCAGCTGGGGCTGGCGATGCTGGTGGCGATCGCGGTGGTCTACCTGATCATGGTGGCCACCTTCGGATCCCTGCTGCAGCCGCTGATCCTGCTGGTGTCGATCCCGTTCGCCGCTACCGGCGCGCTGGCTTTCTCGTTGGTGACCGACACCGCGTTGGGGCTGCCGTCGATGGTGGGCCTGCTGATGCTGATCGGCATCGTGGTGACCAACGCGATCGTGCTGATCGACCTCATCAACCAGAAGCGCAAAGCCGGAATGGGAGTGGCCGAGTCGATTCAGGCCGGTGCTCGACTGCGGGTGCGTCCGATCATCATGACCGCGTTGGCGACGGTGTTCGCTCTGGTGCCGATGGCGCTGGGTCTGACCGGTGGCGGGGTGTTCATCTCCAAGCCGCTGGCCATCGTGGTGATCGGTGGTCTGATGAGCTCCACCCTGCTGACCCTGATTCTGGTGCCGGTGCTCTACGAAATCCTGGAGACCGCTACCGAGAAGCGGGTGGCCCGCAAGCAGGCTCGGCTGGCCACCAAGGCGGCCTGACCGGACGGGTGTTGACCTGAAGCCGGGCTCCGGCGTCAGGCCTGCATGACGTCGGTGGAGTCGCTGATCGTGGTCGAAGCCCATAAGGGCACCATCGCGGCAAGGTGCGCTTCGGCATCGGGCTCGCCCAGGATCACCGCGGTCAGCGCGGAGGTGTCGACGATCACGACGGCAGGCCGTCGGAGTCGTAGCCCAGGATCGTCTCCGCCGAGCGGGCATCGAGGGTGGGGCGGGCGCGCCCGCGGTCGATGAAGCGCTGCAGATCGCTGCCGGACGTCCGAGCTTGCCGACGCAGCCGCACCAGCCGCTCGCTCATCGCCGTGCGAATCGCCTCGGTGATCGTCTCGCCGGTCTGGGCAGCCAACTCGCGGGCCAGCGCATCGGTGACCGGGTCCTTGATGTTGATCGCCATGCGTCCAGCCTATGAGGAAGAAATCCATGCACTCAAGGAAGACGTGAGCCGCCACCTCCTGCAAGCTGGGGACAGCGGGAGCCGTCCCTGGCCTCCCAGGCGCGCGGCTTCACCAGGTGAGAGAGTCGTGGCTGAGTTCGCGGCCGTCGAGGGAGATCAGGCGGGTGGTCAGGCCGGTGTCGGTGACCACGACGTCGCGGTAGGTCGACTCGGGGGCACCCCAGCTGCCGCCCACGTGACCGTCGAAGAAGTAGTGCAGGCCGTCGTCGTCCTTCACCGACACCTGGTCGTGGTCGTGGCCGTTGAAGACCGCGCGGACGTTGCCGGCGCCGGCGAGCAGCGCGCGGGTCTGGGGGCAGTCGATTCCGTGGGTGGTCCACTTCTTCACCGTGATGTGGAAGAAGACGAAGACATCCCTCTGCTCGGCCTCGCTGGCCAACGCAGCCGACAGCCATTCCTGATGGGGACACACGTAGTCACCAGCGGCATTGGAGGTGTTGGCCAGGATCAGGCTGCGGTCGCCAAAGCGCACCACCTGATCCGACGGAGCCCCCCACACCTGCTGCCATTCAGCTTCGGTGAGTTCATCGTGGTTGCCCGGGGTGACCAGCAATCGAGGACGCAAGTCGGCCAGAGCCGACTTGGCCTGCCGGGCAAGGTCCACCCCGCCGTGAGACAGGTCACCGTTGAGCACCACGAAGGCCAACGGATCAGCAGCGTCGGCGGCATTCAGCGCCGCCACCGCCGCGGCGAAGGCCGCCTGACCATCGGTGTCCGGCTCGCCGTAGTGGAAGTCACTGGCCACCGCGAAATGCAGTCGCGACGCTGTCGGCGTCGGCGAGGCGCTCCCCGCCGAGGGCACCACAGTGGCGCAGCCAGCGAGCATCCCGGTCAACACCGCAGCGTGGACGATCGAGAACCTTCCTAACCGCATCTCACCTCCGTGGCTCCGGTCGGCGCGGACGTACCCAGACTGCGACACGGCAGCGACAACCCTGCGAAATCACGTCCCTAGTCTGACATCGAGGGATCACAACGCCGGGTTCTGATCCGCCCACCCGGTCGGAGCGAGGGGACCACAGCTCCGACCGGGTTCGCGTTGTGTGGCCTGTCGGACGCGCGTGGCACAGTTGACCCACCATGGACGCAGCAGTCCTCGACCGCTTCTCCGCGGCGACCCGCGAGTGGTTCGCCGCCAACTTCGTCGCGCCGACCGAAGCCCAGGCCGGCGCGTGGTCGGCGATCTCGTCGGAGGAGCACACGCTGGTGGTCGCCCCCACCGGATCAGGCAAGACCTTGGCTGCCTTCCTGTGGGCCATCGACCGGCTGATCACCCAACCCGAGCGCCCGAAGCCCGGCTGCCGCGTGCTCTACATTTCGCCCCTCAAAGCGCTCGCCGTCGATGTCGAACGCAACCTGCGCAGCCCGCTGGTGGGAATCGGGCACGCCGCGGAGCGGCTCGGCCTGCCCCGTCCGGACGTCCGGGTGGCGGTGCGCTCGGGCGACACTCCGGCCGAAGAGCGCCGCAGCTTCGCCCGCAACCCGGCCGACATCCTGATCACCACCCCCGAGTCACTGTTTCTGCTGCTCACTTCCGCCGCCCGCGAGGCGCTGACCGGCATCGAGACGGTCATCGTCGACGAGGTACATGCCCTGGCCGGCACCAAACGCGGCGCTCATCTGGCACTCAGCCTGGAGCGGCTGGATGCGCTGCTACCCCACCCGGCTCAGCGGATCGGCCTGTCGGCCACGGTGCGTCCGGTCGAGGAGGTGGCCCGATTCCTGGCCGGTGGACGTCCGGTGGCTCAGGTGTGCCCGCCGTCGACCAAGCGCTGGGACCTGTCGGTGGTGGTGCCGGTCCCCGACCTCACCCAGCTCGCCGACACTGGACGCCCCCAGCCCGGCACCGAGACCACCAGCTCGATCTGGCCGGCGGTCGAAGAGCGCATCGCCGATCAGATCGCCGCTCACCGCTCCACGCTGGTGTTCGTGAACTCACGCCGGCTGGCCGAACGGCTCACCGCCCGGCTGAACGAGATTTGGGTCGAACGCCTGGAAGCTGCGGGCGCGCCGTTGGCTGAGCCTGTTGAAACCAAGGCGACACCCCCACCACAGGTTTCGACACGCGGCTTCGCCGCTGCTCAACCAACGGTGGCAAGCACCGTCCGGGGCGGCGGTCCGCTGCCGGCCCGCGAGCAGGCTCGGCCCACCCGCACCCCGGCCGAAGTCATGGCCCAGTCGGCGATCGGTGCCGGCGCCCCGCCGATCTTGGCCCGCGCCCATCACGGCTCGGTCAGCCGCGAGCAACGCCAACTGATCGAGACCGAACTCAAGGCCGGACGGCTGCCTGCGGTGGTGGCCACCTCGTCCCTCGAACTCGGCATCGACATGGGCGCGATCGACCTGGTCATTCAAGTGGAGGCACCGCCCTCGGTCGCCTCCGGCCTGCAACGGGTCGGACGCGCCGGCCACCAGGTGGGGGCGGTCTCTCGCGGCGTGCTGTTTCCGAAGTTCCGCGGTGATCTGGTGCAGACGGCGGTCACCACCGAGCGGATGCTGCACGGTCAGATCGAAGCGCTGCGGGTGCCGTCCAACCCGCTCGACGTGCTCGCTCAACAGATCGTCGCGATGGTCGCCATGGACTCCCTCACCGTCACCGACGTGGAGACCCTGGTCCGCCGCGCAGCCCCGTTCACCGCGCTCACCCGCCCGGTGCTGGAGGCCGTCCTCGACATGCTCGCCGGCCGTTACCCCAGCGAGCAGTTCGCCGAGCTGCGGCCCCGGCTCACCTGGGACCGCAACACCGACGTGCTCACCCCGCGGCGCAGTGCGCAGCGGCTTGCGGTGACCTCCGGCGGCACGATTCCCGACCGCGGGCTGTACGGGGTGTTTCTGGCCGGAGAGGACGCCGGCCGGCGGGTCGGCGAACTCGACGAGGAAATGGTCTACGAATCCCGCGTCGGTGACGTGATCGCCCTGGGCACCTCCAGCTGGCAGATCACCGAGATCACCCACGACCGGGTGCTGGTCGTGCCCGCGCCCGGCCAGGCCGCCCGGCTGCCGTTCTGGAAAGGCGATTCGCTGGGGCGTCCGGCCGAACTGGGCGCCGCGGTGGGCGCCTTCGTCCGGGAACTGTCGGCGCTGCCGCGTCCGAAAGCTGAGAGCCGCCTGGCCGCGGTCGGACTGGACGAGTGGGCGCGGTCGAATCTGCTGGACTACTTCACCGATCAGCGCGAGGCGATCCGGGAACTGCCGCACGACCGCCAACTGGTGGTGGAGCGCTTCCGCGACGAGCTGGGCGACTGGCGGGTGGTGGTGCACTCCCCCTTCGGCGCGGGCGTCCATGCTCCTTGGGCGTTGGTGGCCGCCGCCCGGCTGCGCGAGCGCTTCGGCGTCGAGGTGCAGGCCATGCACGCCGACGACGGAATGGTGTTCCGACTGCCCGACACCGACTGGCTCGACGACGTCGACCAACCGGTGCGGACGCCCGCGCGCGGCACCGACCCGGCGCTGACCGAACTCCTCGAACTGATCTTCCCTGACCCCGAGGACGTCGCCGAGCAGGTGCGTTCCCAGCTGGGCGGCTCGGCGCTGTTCGCGTCCCGCTTCCGAGAGTGCGCCGGCCGCGCCCTGCTGCTGCCCAACCGCCGTCCCGGACAACGTCAGGCCTTGTGGCAGCAGCGGCTGCGGGCGTCCCAGTTGCTCGATGTGGCCAGCGATTTCCCCGAGTTCCCGATCGTGCTCGAAGCGGTGCGCGAGTGCGTCAACGACGTGTTCGACGTGCCTGCCCTCGAGCAGCTGCTCACCGACGTCCGGGCGCGCACGATCGCGGTCGTGGCCGTGGAGACGCCGCGTCCGTCCCCGTTCGCGACGTCGCTGCAGTTCGGCTACGTGGCCCAGTTCCTTTACGAGGGCGACTCGCCGCTGGCCGAACGTCGAGCGGCCGCGCTGGCCCTGGATCCCAGCCTGTTGGCCGACCTCCTGGGCACCACCGAGGCCCTCAGCCTGGCCGACCTGCTCGACCCGGACGCGCTGACGGCCACCGAGCGCGAGCTGCAGCATCTGACCGCCGAGCGCCAGGCCCGCGACCCCGAGGACGTGGTCGACCTGCTGCGCATCCTCGGCCCGCTCACCACCGCCCAGGTGGCCGCCCGCAGCCGCGAGCCGGAACAGGTCGCCGGTTGGCTGGGCGCCCTGGTGGCGGCGCGACAGGTGCTGGCGCTGCCCGGGCAGCGGTGGGCAGTGATCGAGGATGCCGCGCGGGTACGCGACGGGTTGGGCATCGCGCTGCCCCCCGGCATCGCCGAGGTCCTGCTGGAGGTGGCTCTCGATCCGCTGGGAGACCTGGTCACCCGCTACGCCCGCACCCACACCGTCTTCACCGCCGCCGAGGTCGCCGCGTGGCTCGGCGTCGGCGTGGTGGTGGCCAAGGACGTGCTGCATCGCCTGGTCGCGGCCGGACGCGTGGTCGAAGGCGAGCTGCGTCCGCCGGGGTGGACGCCGGTGGAGGCCGAAGACCCGCCGGCACCGGGTGCGCAATACGTCGACGCCCAGGTGCTGCGGCTCCTGCGTCGGCGGTCGTTGGCCGCGCTGCGCCACAGCGTCGAGCCGGTGGCGGCCACCGATTTCGCCGCTTTCCTGCCGTCGTGGCAAGGCGTGGGCCAGCGGCGGGGAGTCGAAGGGGTATTGGCGACCATCGAGCAGTTGGCCGGGGTGCCGATGCCGGCCAGCGCGCTGGAGTCGCTGATCCTGCCGGCGCGGGTGCGCGATTACTCCCCGGCACTGTTGGACGAGCTCACCGCGGCGGGCGAGGTGGTGTGGCAGGGCCAGGGGGCACTCGGCAGCAATGACGGCTGGATCTCGCTGCACCCGGCCGAGGTCGCCGAACTCACCTTGGCCGCACCCACCCAGACCCTGACCGCGGAGCAGGCAACGCTCCTGGAACTGATCGGCAGCGGCGGTCACTTCTTCCGGGGGTTGGCCGAGGCCGCACCCTTCGCCGAAGCCGAGTTGGCCGCGCTGCTGTGGCAGTTGGTGTGGGCCGGACGGCTCACCAACGACACTTTCGGCGGCTTGCGGGCGCTGTTGGCGGCCGGCACCGTGACGCACCGCAGCCGTCCCTCGGCGGCCCGGGGGCGGCATCGTCCGGCCTTGTCGGCGGCGGCATTGATGCGGCGCGCCACCCCGGCGCATACCGCCGGACGCTGGTCGGCCCTCCCCGCAGCCAGCACCGACGTGACCGTACGCACCCTGGCCCGAGCCGAACTGCTGTTGGATCGCTACGGCGTGCTCACTCGCGGCAGCGTGGCGGCCGAGGAGGTGCCGGGCGGCTTCGCCGGGGTCTATCGGGTGTTGTCGGCCGCCGAGGAGGCCGGACGGCTGCGCCGCGGCTACTTCGTCGAAGGGCTCGGCGCCGCGCAGTTCGCCGGACCGGGAGCGGTCGACCGGCTCCGGGCTGCCTCCGGCGCCGACGTCGCTGATGCGCCCGCGTCCGCGCTGGTGCTGGCCGCCACCGACCCGGCCAACCCGTACGGCGCCGCGCTGGCGTGGCCGGCACGGGCGTCCGGAGGCCACCAACCCGGCCGCAAGGCCGGTGCCCTGGTAGTGCTGGTGCACGGAGCGTTGGTGCTCTACGTCGAGCGCGGCGGACGCACGCTGCTGTCGTTCAGCGAGGACCCGGCCGCCCTCGGCGTGGCCGCGGTCGCCTTGGCAGACGCCGTCCACGCCGGGCATCTGGGGCGGATGACGGTCACCAAGGTCGATGGCGAGGCCGCTCTCGGCTCCTCGCAGCCGTTGGCGCAGGCTTTGGCTGCGGCCGGGTTCGGGCTCACCCCGCAGGGGCTGAGAGTGCGGCGCTGATGCCGGAGGGAGACGCCGTCCGACGCACCTGCGCCCAACTGGAGGAGCATCTGGCCGGGACGCCGCTGACGGTCGCCGAGCTGCGCTGGCCGACGCTGGCCGGTACCGACCTGCGGGGACGCACCGTGGTCGAGGTGCCCGCCTACGGCAAACACCTCCTGATCCGCCTCGATGACGGCTGGACGCTGCACACCCATCTGCGGATGGACGGACGGTGGGTGTTCGTCGATCCCGCCGGTTCCAGTCGGGTGCGCTATGCGCCGCAGGCCCGGGTGGTGCTGGGCACGTCCGACTGGCTGGCGGTGGGGTTGAGCCTGGGCATGCTCGACCTGGTGCGCACCCGCGACGAGGCACAGCTGATCGGCCATCTGGGCCCCGACATTCTGGCCGACGACTTCGACACCGAGGTGGCCATCGCTCGGCTAGCCGCCAATGCCGCCCCGATCGGGGCGGCGCTGCTCGATCAGACCATGCTGGCCGGGATCGGTACCTTCTGGGCGGCCGAAGGACTATTCGCCCGGCGCCTCGACCCGTGGCGTCCCGCCGACGAGCTGTCCCGAGAACAGCTCACCGCGCTGGTGGCCTGGACTCGGCGCACCATGCTGGCCAGCCTGGCCACCCCGGTGCAGAACAGCACCGGGCTCACCGCGGCGGGGCGTACCAGCTACGTCCATGGCCGTCATCGACAGGCCTGTCGTCGCTGCGGCACGCCGATCGCCGTAGCCCCGATCGGGCCGCCCACCAGGGAACGTCCGCTGTTTCACTGCCCGCGCTGCCAGGGCGTGACCCGCGACTGAATCGTTACCAAGTTGTTCACCGGGCGGCCGCAGCCGACCCCTTGCCACCGCCAGGACGGGTGCCTAGAGTCCCAAGAGTCGACGACGACACCGTCCAGCCCCACCCCTCACCCTCAAAGGACCACCCCTCAATGAAACGCACCTTTACGGTCGCTGTGGCGACCCTTTCCTTGGCGTTGCCAGGGCTCCTGCTCACCACTCCCACAGCGCACGCAGCCTCTGGCGATCATGTGGTGATCAACGAGGCCTTCGTCAATGGCGGCAGCACTGGCGCCACCTATCTGAACAAGTACGTCGAGCTGTACAACCCCACCGACGCCGCAGTTACCCTCGATGGCTGGTCGCTGCAGTACCGCTCGGCCACCGGCACCGGCAACGCCAGCAACGTCGTGCCGCTGACGGGCAGCATCCCGGCCAAGGGCTACTACGTGATCGCGGGCAATGCGAACTCCACCAGCGGCGCGGATTGGATGAAGTCGGTCCTCCCGGACGCCAGCACCACGGCATCGTGGTCGGGGTCGTCGGGCACCCTGATCCTGGCCGACGTCACCACCACGCAAGCTCCGACGCCAGGCTCGGTGGTCTCCGACACTGACGACATCGTCGACCTGCTGGGTTACGGAACGTCCACCAACACCTTCGAGACCAGCCGCGGCTGCACCCCGGCGCTCACTGTCGCGTGCGCCCGGACCAACGCCGTCGACACCGACGTCAACTTCAACGACTTCACCGGGCAGAGCACCTTCGCCCCCACCAACTCCAAGGGCGTCACCTATGGCGACGTGACCCCGCCACCGCCGCCGCCCCCCGCCGAGAACAACAAGACCATCGCCGAGATCCAGGGCAACGGGGCCGATAGCCCGCTGGTCGGTCAGACCGTGACCACCACCGGCTTCATCACCGCCCGCTACAACACCGGCGGCTTCAGCGGCTACGTGATCCAGGCCGCCGGCACCGGCGCGACCGTCGACGACACCTCAGATGGCCTGTTCGTCTACTCCAGCGCCACCGCGAGCGCGGTGGCCATCGGCGACTACGTGAAGGTCACCGGCGCGGTGAGTGAGTTCAAGGGCCTCACCGAACTCACCGTGACCAGCGGCAACATGTCCAAGCCGGACGCCACCGGCCAGGTCCCGCCGGTCCCGGCGAAGGTCTCCTGGCCCACCACCGACGCTGGGCGCGAAGCGCTGGAGTCGATGCTGATCGAACCTCAGGGCGACTTCACCGTCACCGACACCTACGACACCAACTACTACGCCTCGATCGGATTGGCTGCCGGTAAAGAACCGCTGCTCATCCCCACCGAGGTCGGACGTCCGGGGTCGGCGGCGTACAACCAAGCCATCGCCGATAACGCTGCGCACGCGGTCACCCTCGACGACGGCGCGTCGATCAACTTCAACACCCAGTCGAACAAGTCGATCCCGCTGCCGTACCTGTCCCTGGACAAGCCGGTGCGGGTCGGGGCTGCGGTGACCTTCACCGCCCCGGTGATCGTCGATTACCGCAACTCGCTGTGGAACTTCCAGCCCACCCAGCAGTTGACCACCGCGAACGCCGACACCGTCCAGCCGGCGACCTTCGCCAACACCCGGACCGCCGCACCCGCCGACGTCCACGGGCGGTTGAAGATCGCCAGCTTCAACGTGCTGAACTACTTCACCACCACCGGGGCCGACGCTGTCGCGATGGGGGCCACGTGCAGCTTCTACAACGACCGTGATGGCAACCACATCACCGTGAACACCTGCGACAACCCGGGCGTGCGCGGCGCGGCCGATGCGGCCAACCTGACTCGTCAGCAGGCCAAGATCGTGGCCGCGATCAATGCCCTCGACGCCGATGTGGTCTCGCTGGAGGAGATCGAGAACTCCACGATCGCCGGTGAGAACCGTGACGCCGCGGTGTCGGCCCTGGTCGATGCGCTCAACGCCGCCGCCGGCTCGACGCGGTGGGCCTACGCCCCGAGCCCGGCGGTGATCCCGGCCGGTGAGGACGTGATCCGCACCGCGTTCATCTACAACCCGAACACCGTCACCCGGGTAGGCGATTCGGTGATCTCGGCCGATCCGGCCTTCGACAACGCCCGTCCCTCCCTGGCCCAGGGCTTCGCTCCGGTGGGCGAGCCGGGTCATGCGTTCGTGGCGATCGTGAACCACTTCAAGTCGAAGGGCTGCCCGTCCCCGGCGCTCGATCCCAGTGATCCCAACGCCGATCACGGCGACAGCCAGGGCTGCTGGAACGCGTCCCGGGTCGACCAGGCCACCGCGCTGGTCGCGCTGGCTGATCAGCAGAAGGCGGCGCTGGGCACCGATCAGGTGTTCCTCACCGGCGACTTCAACTCCTACACCCAGGAAGACCCGATGCAGGTGCTGTACGCGGCCGGCTTCGTCGACCAGGGCAGCAAGACCGGCAAGTACACCTACTCCTTCGACAGCCAGTCCGGCTCGCTGGATCACGTGTTGGCTTCGGCCGCAGCCGAGAAGATCGTCTCCGGAGCCGACATCTGGAACATCAACTCCGGTGAGTCGATCGCGCTGGAGTACAGCCGGTTCAACTACAACGCGACCAACTTCTACGACGCGTCGCCGTTCCGTTCCAGCGACCACGATCCGGAAATCGTGGGCTTCTCGCCGTCGACCACCGCCCTGACGCTGAGCACTGATTCGGTGCGCTACGGCAACGCGGTCACCGCCACCGCGACGGTCACCGGTCCGAAGACCGGCACCGTCCGCTTCAGCGTGGACGGCGACGTCACCGAGGTCGCGCTCGTCGATGGCGTGGCCACGCTCACGTTGTCGAACACGCTGGCGGTCGGCGACCACCAAGTGAAGGCCGGCTACGTGATCACCTCGACCGGGGCGGTGGCCTACTCCGAGGTGGCCACCTTCACTGTGACCAAGGCCACGGTGAAGCCGATCCACAAGCAGGAATGGCGGATCGCCTCGGCGTCCAAGCCGCTGACCTTCACCGTGGAGACCGCACCGCTGGGTGACGGTGTCTGGGCGACCGGCACGCTGAAGACCTACCTGCGCGGCAAGGTGGTGGCCACCACGGTGCTGACCGCTGCCGATCAGGGCAAGGTCACGATCACCGTGCCGGCCAAGACGCTGAAGCCGTACCGCCACGGGCTGGTGACCATCGTCACCAAGCTCACCGCTTCCGACACCACCGAGCCCGCCACGCTCAAGGTGCTGCACGCGATCCTGCTGTGATCCACGACGGGCGTCCCGCGCTCTGCGGAGTCGGGACGCCCGTCCTCCAGCTTTGCGAAATTCGTAGTCAGGAGGTCCACTGAATCGTTACCAACCTGACCCCAAAAGGCCATGGCTGCCGCCACTCAACCCCAGTAGCGTGTCGGCAACTGGACGGCCATCAGCCAACCCGTCGAGCACCTGTCGAAACCCGGTAGGTCGGCGCGAGAGCGCCACATCTGCACCCTAGGAGAACCGCAGTGATTCCAATCCCCCGAAGCAGGCTTCGGAGCCTGCTGGTCGGCACCGTCGGTGCTGCCCTGATCGCCACCCCGCTCGCCGTCACCACGCCCGCCGTGGCCGCGCCGCCGCCGGAGACCACGATCGCGTTGCTGAACTTCAACGATTTCCACGGCCGCATCGATTCGAACACCACCAAGTTCGCCACCACCATTGAGGCTGAGCGCGCCACCTACGGCGATGCCAACACGCTGCTGCTGAGCGCCGGCGACAGCATCGGTGCGTCGCTGTTCGCCTCGGCCACCGCCGACGATCAGCCCACCATCGATGTGCTCAACGCCCTCGATCTGAAGGCCTCTGCCGTCGGCAACCATGAGTTCGATCGCGGCTTCGCCGACCTCACCGGCCGAGTGATCAACGGCGGCACCAACGCCACCTGGGACTACCTCGGCGCCAACGTCTACAACAAGGGCACCACCACCCCCGCCCTGCCGGAGTACTCCCTCCAGACCGTCGGCGGGTTCACCATCGGCGTGGTCGGTGTGGTCACCCAAGAGACCGCTTCCCTCGTGTCGCCGGCCGGCATCAGCACCCTGAGCATCGGCGACGAGGTCGATGCGGTGAACCGGGTGGCCGACCAGCTCAAGGACGGCAACCCCGCCAACGGTGAAGCCGACATCGTGGTGGCCGAGATCCACGACGGCGCTTCGGTGAGCACCCCCAAGACCCTGGACGAGGCCAAGGCGGCCAGCGCGTCCTTCACCGACATCGTCGACAACACCAGCGCGAACGTCAGCGTGATCTTCAACGGTCACACCCACATGACCTACGCGTGGACCGATCCGAACCACAGCAGCCGTCCGATCGTGCAGGCCGCGTCCTACGGCACCAACCTGGGCAAGGTCGTCCTCACCGTCGACAACACCACCAAGGCAGTGACCAGCGCGACCGGCTCGGTGCTCACTCGCGCGGGCGCAGAGAACCTCACCTACTCGCGGGTGGCTGCCGTCAAGACCATCGTCGACGCGGCGCTGGCCCATGCCGCGGTCGTTGGCAATGTGCCGATCGGCGAAGTCACCGCCGACGTCACCACGGCGTTCAGCGGCGGCTCCTACGTCAATGGCGTGTGGACCGGTGGTGCTCGCGATGACCGCGCCAAGCCGTCCACCATCGGCACCCTGGTCGCCGATTCGCTGTTGGCCACCTTGTCCGACCCGGACCGCGGCGGCGCCACCATCGGCCTGACCAATCCGGGTGGTTTGCGTGGTGAGCTGTACTACGCCAAGTCGGGCGCTGAGGCGACCGACGGCATCGTCACCTACGCCGAGGCCAACTCCGTCCTGCCGTTCGTGAACAACCTGTGGACCACCACCCTCACCGG
>JAJTBJ010000208.1 GCA_021286985.1 Propionibacteriales bacterium
CGCTCGGTCATGGTCTTCTCACGACGCTGCCGGGAGAAGGTCACCAGCCAGCGCAGCGCGAGGGTGTTCGCGCGGGCGGGCTTCACTTCGATCGGCACCTGGTAGGTGGCGCCACCAACGCGGCGGCTCTTCACTTCCAGCGTCGGACGAATGTTGTCCAGAGCCTTCTTCAGCGTCTGCACCGGATCGACACCGGTCTTGACCCGGGTGCCCTCCAGCGCGTCGTAGACGATGCTCTGCGCGGTGGTCTTCTTACCGTCGAGCAGGATCTTGCTGACCAGCTGGGAAACCAGCGGCGAGCCGTAGACCGGATCGACGACGACCGGACGCTTCGGGGCGGGACCCTTGCGAGGCATTACTTCTCCTTCTTCGCGCCATAGCGGCTGCGGGCCTGCTTGCGGTTCTTCACACCCTGGGTGTCGAGCGAGCCGCGGATGATCTTGTAGCGAACGCCGGGCAGGTCCTTCACACGACCGCCGCGGACCAGCACCATCGAGTGCTCCTGCAGGTTGTGGCCAACGCCGGGGATGTAGGCGGTCACCTCAACGCCGGAGGAGAGCCGGACGCGCGCCACCTTGCGGAGCGCCGAGTTCGGCTTCTTCGGGGTGGTGGTGTACACCCGGGTGCAAACACCACGACGCTGGGGCGAGCCCTTGAGCGCAGGCGTCTTGTTCTTGCTGACCTTGTCAGTGCGGCCCTTGCGGACCAGCTGCTGGATGGTGGGCACCGGAGGCTGTCTCTTTCCGTTGGAGTTCGTCGTGGCGCGCGCCGAGCGCCACCAACCACGACTGGGTCGGACGCGGCGCACGCACGCATGGTTCGGTCTCCCGAACACAGCTATTAAGGCTAGCCGAAGGCCCGGACAGCGTCAAAACGATCCGGACCGGGGAGCCCTCAGGATGAGGACCCTTCAATTGCAGTAATCAGTTCGACCCGGCGGGCATGACGCCCGCCTTCGAACTCGGTGGTGAGCCACTCCCGGGTGATCTGCCGGCCGAGGCCGATCCCAACCACCCGTGCCCCCATCGCCAACACGTTGGCATCATTGTGGGCTCGTGACATCACCGCGCTGTACGGCTCGGAGCAGACGACCGCGCGGATGCCAGGCACCTTGTTCGCAGCGATCGAGATGCCCACACCGGTACCGCACACCAGTAGCCCCCGGTCGAACTGGCCGGCCGCCACCAGGCGGCCGACCCTTTCGCCGTTGACCGGATAGTCGATGGCCTCCCCCGGCTCGGGGCCGAGGTCGACGACCTCGTGCCCGAGCTCGGCAGCCTCGGCAGCGATCTCCTTGCGAAGCTCTACTCCGGCGTGGTCGGAAGCAACAACGATCCGCATGCTCAGCGCATCTCTCCGGTGTCGTATTCGTCCAGACCCAGCGAGGGGCCACCCACGCTGAGGTCGTAGTCGTACGGGTCGTAGGTGAGGTCGTAGGCCGCCGCACGAGCTTCGGCCGTCGGCTCCACCCGGATGTTGCGGTAGCGATCCAGACCGGTACCGGCCGGGATCAGCTTGCCCAGGATCACGTTCTCCTTCAGGCCCACCAGGGAATCCGACTTGGCATGGATAGCCGCGTCGGTGAGCACCTTGGTGGTCTCCTGGAAGGAGGCCGCGCTCAGCCACGATTCGGTGGCCAGCGACGCCTTCGTGATACCCATCAGCACCGGACGGCCCTGGGCCGGGGTCTTACCCTCGGTCACCATCTGCCGGTTTTCGGTCTCGAAGATCTTCCGATCGACGAGCTCGCCGGGCAGCATCGAGGTGTCACCGGACTCGATCACGGTGATCCGTCGCAGCATCTGCCGGATGATGATCTCGATGTGCTTGTCGTGAATCGGCGCACCCTGCGTCCGGTACACGGCCTGCACTTCTTCGACCAGGTGCTCCTGGACCTTACGCAGGCCCGAGACCCGCAGGACATCCTGGGGATCAGGGGTACCGGCGTAGAGCTGCTCACCAGCGGCCACATGCGCGCCGTCAACGATCTGATGCTCGATCCCGGCCTTGTCTTCCCACTCCAGGCGGACACGACGCGGCAGCGGGTATTCCAGATCAGCCTCGCCGTCGTCACGGACGATGATCAGCTTGCGGGAGCGCTCACCCTCTTCGATCCGAACTCGGCCGGCGGCCTCGGCGATCGGAGCCTTGCCCTTGGGCGAACGCGCCTCGAACAGCTCGACCACACGCGGCAGACCCTGCGTGATGTCGTCGCCGGCCACACCACCGGTGTGGAAGGTACGCATCGTCAGCTGGGTACCGGGCTCACCGATCGACTGCGCCGCGACGATACCGACCGCTTCGCCGACGTCGACCAGCTTGCCGGTGGCCAGCGAGCGGCCGTAGCACATCGCGCAGGTGCCGGTCGCGGCCTCACAAGTGAGGACGGAGCGAACCTTGACCTCAGTGATGCCGTTCTTCAGCAGCTTCTTGATGTTCACGTCACCGAGGTCGGCGCCGGCCTCGGCCAGCACCTTGCCCTCAGCGGTGACCACGTCGGCTGCCAGCGTGCGGGCGTAGACCGCGGTCTCGTTGTTGCGCGCTGCGACCAGCTTGCCATTCTTGCCCTCAGCGGCGATGACCTTGGTCAGGCCACGCTCGGTCTGGCAATCCTCCTCGCGAATGATGACGTCCTGGGAGACGTCGACCAGACGACGGGTGAGGTAACCGGAGTCGGCGGTCCGCAGAGCGGTGTCAGCCTGACCCTTTCGACCACCGTGGGTGGAGATGAAGTACTCCAGCACGCTCAGGCCCTCACGGAAGTTGGACTTGATCGGCCGCGGGATGATCTCACCCTTCGGGTTGGCCACCAGGCCACGCATGGCGGCGATCTGACGCATCTGGGTCATGTTCCCTCGGGCGCCGGAGTGGACCATCATGAAGATCGGGTTGGTCCGGGTGAAGTTCGCCTCCATGGCCGCAGTCAGCTCAGCGGTGGCGTCGTTCCACAGCTGGATCAGCTCCTGCGAACGCTCTTCATCGGTCACCTTGCCGCGCTCGTACTGCTTGGTGATCTTCGCCGCACGCGCCTCGTAAGAAGCCATGATCTCCGGCTTGGACGGCGGGGTCTGCACGTCCGAGATCGACACGGTGACACCGGAGCGAGTGGCCCACTTGAAGCCCAAGGCCTTCAGTCGGTCCAAGGTGACGGCAACTTCGACCTTCGGGTACCGCTCGGCCAGATCGTTCACAATCTGGCTGAGCTTCTTACGGTCGACCTCCACGTTGACGTACGGGTAGTCGACCGGCAGCGCCTCGTTGTACAAAGCGCGACCCAAGGTGGTCTCCAGCAGCACGCTGCCGTCGGCCCGCGGCTCGACACCGGCCGGAGCGACCACACCGGTCAGGCGGATGCGGCACATCGCGCCGATCGCCAGCTCGCCGCGGTCGAAGGCCATGTAGGCCTCGGCCACAGAGCTGAACGCACGCCCCTCCCCCACGCCGGGCTGAGCCAGGGTGAGGAAGTAGTGACCGATCACCATGTCCTGCGTCGGCAGGGTCACGGGACGACCGTCGGCCGGCTTCAGGATGTTGTTGGTGCTCAGCATCAGGATGCGGGCCTCGGCCTGCGCCTCGGCACTCAGCGGCAGGTGCACAGCCATCTGGTCGCCGTCGAAGTCGGCGTTGAAGGCGGTGCAGACCAGCGGGTGCA
>JAJTBJ010000209.1 GCA_021286985.1 Propionibacteriales bacterium
GCCGCGACGGCGCCGAGGATGTAGACGGCCAGGAAGCCGAGGAAGAACATCGCCCCCAGCCCGACAGATTCCTTCTCTTCGTGGGCTTCGACCAGCAGTTCCTCGACGACCAGGTAGAGCAGGGCGGCCGCACCGAAGGCCAGCACCGCAGACATCACCTGCTCGTTCACATCACGCAGCAGGGCCGCGCCACCGATCGCACCCACGGCCGTGATCAGCCCCAGACCGAGAGAGACCAGCCCCGCGCGCACCTTACTGAGGCCGGCATCGGTGAGTTCCCCCATCAGCGACAGTCCCAGGAACAGGATTTCCAGGGTCAGCGCGATGGTCAGCACCAGCGCCTGGGTGAAGCCCAGCCGGGCACCCACGCCGATCAGCACGCCATCGAGCAGCAGATCGATGGCCATCGCGGCCAGCATGCCGATCGGCAACGCCTTAGTGGCCACCTTGGTCAGGGACTTCACCCGCAGGCCGTGGGCGGCCTCGCGATGGGCCGCAGCCTCGGCGTCGGCTTCGGTCTTGCGTCCGTAGGCGCCGAGCGCCAGCACCAGCAAGGCACCAGCTGCGAATCCGCCGATCGCCCACAGCAGCTGATGCTCGGCTTGAAGTTCGGGCATGATCTCGCCCACCAGGGCCGCCAGCACCACACCGGCAGCGAAATGCTGGATTCCGGAGACGATACGAGCG
Source organism: Propionibacteriales bacterium (assembly GCA_021286985.1). Taxonomy (GTDB): domain Bacteria; phylum Actinomycetota; class Actinomycetes; order Propionibacteriales; family Propionibacteriaceae; genus Propionicimonas. The sequence continues at coordinate 688 of JAJTBJ010000209.1, forward strand.
CCCGGCGGACGAACCAACGCGATGATCGACCCGATCACCGCTGCGGCCACCGGGAATGACACCAGCAAAGCTGCTTGCGCTACGAGATCCACGGGCGTAATAGTGCCAGAGGTGTCACCGCTGAATGATCACGTCTTCACGTGCCTGTTTCAGCCGGGATTCCAGGGCGTCCAACTCGGCCACTTTGCCGGCGATTCGCGCGGTCGCCGCGGCGACGGCGCTGGACGCCTGAGCGGTGCGTCTGCGCGCCTCGCTGATCTGGTCGGAGACGAACCAGTCGGTGAAGAAGTTGTCGAACCACACGTCCAGAGTGCGGGTCAGGTCGTCCACCTGCAGGCCGGCGACCCCCACCAAGCCCGCGTCGGCTAGCTGCGTCGAGAGCTGCCGAAGCGCCGCTGCGGCCGCAGCGAATCGAGCCCCGGCCGCGTCCAGGTGGTCGTGCTTGACCGTGCTGGAGATCATTCCGCCGCCGAAAAAGGTGTCGTAGGTCGACCATCCGTCGGCGCTGGCCAACTCTCGCGCCGCATCGTTCAGGGCAGTGTCGGCCGCCTTCGCCGCCACTTTGGCGTTGGCGAGTTGTGCGCGTTGCGCGGCCACCGATGCCAGTTGCCCGGAAATCTCCACCAGCTGAGCCGCCGCGCCACCGCCGGCGTCGAGCAGACGTCCCTCCTCCACGGCGAGGGCGCGTTCCTGATTCCGGTACACGTCACCGAGGGCGAGGATCGCGGAGAGCAACTCCTCGCGGGATTGCCGGGCCACGTCGACGGCCCGTTCCAAGTCTGCGACGGCCGTCTCGGCGGCCATCCACTCTCCGCGCTCGCGTTCGATCTCGCTGGCTCGCGTGCCGCGCAAGGTCGCCCACACCCGGGTCGGCGTGACCGACTCCAGCGCGTCGACCTCGGCCGCTTCTGACGCCAACTGCTTCTTGGCCTCTGCCAGCCGCACCACCGCCGCATCCTCACCTGCCCGCGCGAGGTTCAACTCCAAGCGCAATCGCTCGTACTCGGCACACGCGGCAAAGGCAGCAGACAGCTCGGGGGTGAACACAGTTCTCACTCTAGCCCGATCAGCCAACCGGTAGCCTGACGAAGTGAGCACCTTCCAAGAGCCGACCAATGATGAACTGTGGGCGCAGCCACCTTCCGCCCCTGCACCGTCCGCCGCGATGCTGCCCGCCACCCCACCCACCCCAGTGCCTCCGGCCCCCCTGTCGACCGAGCCGCGTCCGGTCAAGGGTGCCCTCGCGCTGGCGATCTCCTCGTTGGGCATCGGCATTCCACTCTCGGCCATCGCATCGTCGACCGCCGGCCTGCCCGGGCTGATCGTGGCCTGGATCGGCATCGTCGGCGTCAACGTCGCGTTCGCCTGGGCACAGCGGCGGTTCTGATTCACGACCTCGCCGGGCTGCGATTGGTGGCGCAGCGGTTGACCGGACCGAAATGGGACGACCCCATCAGTGCGGTCAGCCATCTCGGCGCGGTCCAGGCCCAAGACCTCCCCGGCTCACTGCTGAGCGTGGCCCTGCGGCTCGCCTCGCCCAGCGCCGAGAAGCTCAGGGCGGCGTTCGACACCGGCCAGGTCGTCCGCTCCTGGCCGATGCGCGGCACCCTGCATCTGGTCCCCGCGATCGACCTGGGCTGGATGCTGTCGCTCACCCGTGCCCGGATGGTCTCCGGGGCGGCCACCCGTCGCCGTGACGTCGGCATCACCGATCAGGTGCTGGCGAACGCGCGTGACCTCGCCCTGACCGCGCTCGACGGCGGTGGCGCCCTGCCCCGCAAAGAACTGTTCGAAATCTGGCGCTCCGCCGGACTGCTGGTCCACTCGCAGACCGGGGTTCATCTGCTGGGGCTGTTGTGCCAGCAGACCGTGCTCGTCCTCGGCCCCCTGGCTGGACGCGAGCAGCTGGTGGTCAGCTATGCCGATTGGATCCCCCAACCTCGCCACCTCGATCGCCCCGAAGCTCTGGCCGAACTGGCCCGCCGATATGTGCGCAGCCACGGCCCAGCCACGGTGGCGGACCTGGCTCGCTGGGCATCGCTCACCATCACTGAGGCCCGCGCCGCCGTCGCCGCGGTACGCGACGAGTTCGCCACCCTTCACATCGACGGCAGCGAGCACCTGCATGAACCGGGGCTGATCGAGCGCTGGCACGCCCATCGTGACGAGGTGGCGCAGTTGCGACTGCTGCCCGGCTTCGACGAGTTCATCCTCGGTTACCGGGATCGCAGCTTCGCTGTCGCCGACGAACACGCCTCACGCTTGGTGCCCGGCAACAACGGCATGTTCCGGGCGTCCATCGTTATCGACGGCCACGTGGTCGGCGTCTGGCGGCGAGGCGGCACCCCGAAGAAGCCGACCATCATCGCCGAGGGATTCCAGCCACTGACCGATGCCGAACTGGCAGCGGCGCAGACGGCTTTCCTGGCGTTGCCGCCGATCAGCTGATCAGACCAGCAGGTCTTCACCCACCAGGCGGAAGTACGCCTCGAAGTAGCGCGAGCGGGTGGCCTGGATCACCTCGTCCGGCAGGGCCGGCGGCGGGGTGTCCGAAGCCTTGTCCCAGCCCGACTCCTTGGTCAGCCAGTCACGGACGTACTGCTTGTCGAAGCTCGGCAGGCTCTTGCCCGGCTCCCAGAGCTTCGCGTCCCAGAAGCGGGACGAATCCGGCGTCAGCACCTCGTCGGCGAGCACCAGCGTGCCGTCGGCGCGCAGCCCGAACTCGAACTTGGTGTCGGCCAGGATGATGCCGCGTTCGGCGGCCATGTCGGCAGCCTGGGTGTAGATCTTCAGCGTGGCATCACGCAGCCGCGAGGCCAGGTCTTCACCGTGGGCGGCGACGATGGTGGCGTAGTCGACGTTCTCGTCGTGCTCGCCGATCTCGGCCTTGGTGGACGGGGTGAAGATCGGCTCGGGCAGCTTGCTGCCGTCCACCAGCCCGGCCGGCA
>JAJTBJ010000210.1 GCA_021286985.1 Propionibacteriales bacterium
GCCGCCGGCGACGCCCAAGGGGTGTTCGCCACGGTGGAGAAGGTGATCGAGATCGGTCAGGATCCGCGCCGGTTCGCCGAGGATCTGCTGCGGCGGCTGCGCGACCTGATCGTGGTCTCGGCCGTCCCCGAAGCGCTGAGCTCAGGGCTGGTGGACGTGTCCGGCGACCAGGGTGAGCGACTGATCGCCCAGGCCGACGCGATGGGCTCGGGCGAACTCACCCGCGCCGCCGAGGTGATCGCGGTCGGGCTCACCGAGATGCGCGGCACCACCGCTCCCCGCCTGCACCTCGAACTGATGTGCGCCCGGGTGCTATTGCCTGGCGCCGACAAGGACGATCGTGGCCTGCACGCCCGACTGGATCGCCTGGAGCGGCGGCTGAGCATCGTCGGCGCCGGCACCAGCGCACCCGCCGCCGATCCGCAGCCGGCCACCCCCGCGGCGACCGCACCGGCGGTCACGGCACCGCCTGCCGCTGCGCCGAGTGCGGCCGAATCGATGGCCGAGGCGAGAGCGGCCGCCAAGGCGGCGCGGCGCCCGAAGGCCGACGAGCCAGCAGCTTCCGATCCGTGGGCGGCCACGACACCGGCGTCCGCTCCCAGCCCGGCGAAGAACGATCCCGCACCCACAGCGAAGCCGGAGCCGACCGCGAGCGCGGCATCGAAGAGCCGCCCCACTCCGAGCGCCGAGCCCGGCCCCGCGCCGGTCGCCCCGGCGGCAGCGCCCACGCCTGCCCCGGTCGCCAACTCGGGCGAGTTGACCACCGCCAACCTGCGCCAGTTGTGGCCGCAGGTGTTGGAAGAAGTGAAGAACCGCCGCCGGTTCACCTGGATTCTGCTCAGTCAGAACGCCTCGGTGGTCGAGTTGCGCGGCGAGGTGCTCACCCTCGGCCTGGCCAATCCCGGCGCGCGGGAGAGCTTCGCCAAGGGCGGCAGTTCCGAGGTGCTGCGGGAGGCGATCCTGACCGTGATCGGCGCCGGCGTCCGCATCGAGACCGTGGTGGACGCCACCGCCACCGCAGCTGCTGAAGCGCCCAGCCGTCCGGCCGCTACCGCGCCCAGTTCGGATGAGCCGGTGGCACGTTCGGCCGCAGCCGACGCCGCCCGCCAGGAGATCCGTCCCACCCGGTCGGCGAGCAGTCCGACCAGCGCCGACCCGACCGAGCCCGAGCCCGATCGTGATGACACCGAACTGATCGAGGACGACAACAGCAGCGAGGAACTGCTGATGAAGCACCTCGGCGCGGAGCTGATCGACCCGTCCTGACCTGCCCGTAGCATGGGAGCGGTCAACCTGAAGGAGTACCGATGTTCGATCCCGGATCGATGGACCTGTCCAGCCTGCTCGCCCAAGCGCAGCAGTTGCAGGAGCAGCTGGAGCGGGCCCAGGCCGAACTCGGTTCCCAGACCGTCACCGGCACGTCCGGCGGCGGCCTGATCACCGCCACCGTGACCGGCACCGGCGAGTTGGTGGGCTTGGTGATCGCCCCGGAGGCGATCGACCCCTCCGATCCCGAAACCTTGGCCGACCTGGTCGTGGCTGCGGTGCGCGACGCCAACCATCAGGCGGTCGCACTGGCTCAGGCCACCATGCCGCCGATGCCCGAGATGGGGCTGTAAGCCGGCGATGTTCGAAGGCCCGATCCAGAACCTGATCGACGAACTGGGGCGGCTGCCCGGCGTCGGCCCCAAAGGCGCCCAGCGGATCGCGTTCCACATCCTGTCGGCCGACTCCGACGAAGTGCAGCGGTTGGCCGACGCGCTGCGCGAAGTCGCCGAGAAGGTGCGCTTCTGCCAGACCTGCTTCAACATCTCCGAAGAGACCAACTGCCGGATCTGCACCGATGTCCGCCGCGACCGGACGGCCATCTGCGTGGTCGAGGAGTCCAAGGACGTTGCCGCGATCGAGCGCACCCACGAGTTCCGTGGGCTCTATCACGTGCTCGGCGGGGCGATCAGCCCGATCGACGGGATCGGCCCGGCCGACCTCCACATTCGCGAACTGCTCACGCGTCTGGCCGACGGCACCGTGACCGAGGTGATCCTGGCCACCGACCCCAACCTCGAGGGCGAGGCCACCGCCACCTATATTTCCCGGCTGCTGATCGACACCGATGTGGTGGTCTCGCGGCTGGCCAGCGGGCTGCCGGTCGGTGGCGACCTGGAATACGCCGACGAGGTCACCTTGGGCCGCGCCTTCGCCGGACGCCGGCGTTTGAACGAGCCGCGCCCGTGAAGCCGACCAGCATCCGCCTGATCGCCTCCGATCTGGACGGCACCCTGCTGCGTCCGGACAAGAGCATCGCCACCGCCACCCGCACCGCCCTGCGGCAGGCCGCCGACAGCGGCGCGGTGGTGGTTGCCGCCACCGGTCGGCAGACCGGCTCCCTGCCGCCAGAACTGCTGGATTGCGCGGTGAGCCATCTGGTCGGCGCCAACGGAGCCATCGGCATCGATCTGGTTACCGGAGAGGTGCTCTTCGAAGCGGCGCTGCCGGCCGCCACGGTCGCCGACATCGCCACCTTCTTCGCCCAGGCCATGCCGGACGCCCGGCTGTCGGCCAGCCGCGAGCGGGGAAGCTACTACCTGATCGAACCCGGCTACCTGGAGCTGGTGCAGGCTCACGAGTTGCTGCCGGCCGGCTTCTTGCGTCCAGGGTCACGCGCCGACATCGTGGGCCATGACACCTTGAAGATGAGCATTCGGCACCCGTCACTGAGTGGGGAGCAGATGCGCGAGGCGTTGATCGGCAGTGGGCTGACCGGCTTCCACGCCACCACCTCGGGCGCGCCGTTTTTGGAGATCGGCGGCGCCGGGGTCACCAAGGCCAGCGGCCTGGCTCGGCTGTGCGAACGGCTCGGGGTGCCAGCCGCTGCCGTCCTGGCCTTCGGGGACGCCGGCAACGACGCCGAGCTGCTCAGCTGGGCCGGCTGGGGCGTGGCGATGGGAAATGCCACCGCCGAGCTGCAGGCCATCGCCGACCAGATCACCACAAGCAACATCGACAACGGCGTGGCTAAAGTCGTTGAGGAGTTCCTGACCGAACGGAGAATCCATGGATCGCAGCGGTGACCCCGTCCTGACGGCATGGGCGGCCGAGGTGGCCGCGCACGCCCTGGCACAGTTCCCCGACTTCGCCGACGAGGCCGCCAATCAGGCAGTGGCCGCCGCGAAGCAGTGGGCCGGCGGTGACGCCGACGCCCTGGAGGCCTGCCGCGATGCCGCCTACGAGGCCCATCTGTCGGCGCGTTCGCTCACCGAGGCCGGCTATCACGCCCTGGCCACCTGCGTGCGGGCGGCCAGCAACGCCGCCGCCAGCGCCGACGACCCGGCTTTGGCCGAGGCCGCGGCCGACTACGCCCTGGAAGCGCTCACCATGAACAGCGCGCCGTGTGAGCAGCAGTACAACGCCGAAGCGGAGCGCCGCTGGCAGTGGGAGCAGCTGCCCGAGCCGCACCGCGCCCAACTGTTCGAGACCGAACCGCCCGAGCCGGGCCCGGCCGCCTGCGCCATCTGAGCTGGCCGACCCGGCCCGAGGTTTCGACAGGCTCTACCCAAGGGTTTCGACACGGCCGCTCCGCGGCCTGCTCAACCAACGAGCTGTCGCTGGTTGAGCCTGTCGAAACCAAGAC
>JAJTBJ010000211.1 GCA_021286985.1 Propionibacteriales bacterium
CTGCTGGAGGCTCGAGAGCGCGTTGATGCACTGCTTCGGCTCCGCGAAGGGGAAGACGTGCGGGTCGCCATGCCTCCAAACTAGGCGATGCAGGCGACATTCCTCGGCTTCCACGCCGGGCGCGGGACACATCGCGGCGCGCCTAGCCGCAGCGGTTTTGCTTAGAAATGCGTCCAGCCGCCGTCAATTTCGGGCACCGCACCGTCCACCAGGACGGCCGGATCGCCGGCGACTACTTCGCCGATCACCGTCCAGCCTTCAGGGACGTGACCGCGGGCGAAGGTGGCTACCAGGGCGTGGTCATCGCCGCCGGTGAGCTGGAAGTTGAGCGGGTCTCCCCCACCGAGGGCGGCAGCAACGGCCTGCTGCGGCTCGGCAATCTCGAAGGCGGCCGAGTTGAGTTCGATCCGCACCCCCGATGCCTGGGCAATATGCCCCAGATCGGCCAGCAGACCGTCGGAGACGTCGATCATCGCCCCGGCGCCGGCCTCGGCCGCGATCCGTCCTTCGCCGTAGGGCACCTCGGGCACGCGGTGGGCGACCACGACCGCTCCCGGCGAACGAAAGCCCCTGGTCAGCACGGCCAGCCCGGCCGCGGCCCAGCCCAACCGTCCGACGAAGGCGACCAGCTCGCCGGGGCGGGCACCGGCGCGAGTCACCGGGGCCAGCCCGCCCTGATCACCCAGAACGGTGGCCGTCACCACGATCTCGGCCGCGGTGGTCAGGTCGCCGCCGACCAAGCGGACTCCGGCCCGATCGCATTCGAGCTGGACGCCCGCGGCGAAGCCGTCGACCCACTCGGTCGGGGTGTCGGCCGGCATCGCCAGACTGACCACCACCGCGATCGGTACCGCACCCATCGCCTCGGCGTCGGCCACGCACGCGGCCACCGCTTTGCGTCCGACATCACCCGGACCCGACCATGAGCGTCGGAAGTGCACGTTCTCGACCATGGTGTCGGTGGAGACAGCAAGGTCTCCGCCGAGCCGCAGAACCGCAGCGTCATCACCGACGCCGAGACGCACCGGGCCTCCGGCGCTGACGCCGGCGGTGATCCGCGCGATCAGGCCGAACTCGCCGATCTCGCCGGCCGTGCCGCTCACCGCAGCCCCAGCGGGCGCGCCAACGCCAACTCGATCAGGGCGGAGATCACCTCGGGATACTCCACCCCGGTGGCCGCCCACATCATCGGGAACATGGAGGTGCGGGTGAAGCCGGGCATGGTGTTGAGCTCGTTGACGAACAAGCCTTCGGCAGTGGCGAACAGGTCGACCCGGGCCAGCCCTTCCACGCCCATCACTGAGAAGGTTCGTCCAGCGAGTTCGCGCGCCGCAGCGATCGTCTCGGCATCCAGGTCGGCCGGGACGTCCAAGCTGACCTGATCAGTCGGCAGGTACTTGGCGTCGAAGTCGTAGAAGGCATCAGCGGTGTGCATCCGGATCTCTCCCGGCAGCGAGACCCGCGGCACTCCGTCCAGTCCGCCCAGGACGGCGACCTCGATCTCCCGGAATCCGGTGAAGCCCTGCTCGATGACCACCTTCGGGTCGAAGCGGCGGGCTTCGTCGATCGCGGCAGGCAGACCGCGAGGGTCATCGACCTTGACGATGCCGAGACTCGACCCACCGCGGGCTGGCTTGACGAAGACCGGGAAGCTCAACGCCGCCGCACGCGCCAGACACCCATCGCGATCGGTCGCCCAGTCGGAGTCGGTGATGGTCTCCCACGGACCGACCGGGAGTCCGGCCGAGGCCATGGACCGCTTCATCAGATCCTTGTCCATGCCGATCGCGCTGGCCGCCACCCCCGAGCCGACGTAGCGCACCCCGGCCATCTCGAACAGACCCTGGATCGTGCCGTCCTCACCGAAGGGGCCGTGCAACAGGGCGAACGCGACGTCGAACGGAGCCTGATCGGTGAGGCATTCTCCCGCGACGCTCGCCACCATGGCTGGTGTCCCGGGCACCAGCAGGGCGCGCGGCCGGTCGGTCGGCACGCTCGGTAGGACACCGTCACGAACCTCGTAGCCCAGGAGTTCGTCGGTGGAGATTCGCACCCAGTCGCCGTCGCTGGTGATGCCGACCCCGATCACCTCGAACCGCTGCGGATCGATGGCACGAGCCACCCCGCCGGCGGTGAGACAACTGATCTGGTGTTCGGAACTGGCACCGCCGAACACGAGAAGCACCCGTGTACGAGTGGACGACATAGACATCTGACCTCCGGGTTGATCGGCCCCACCCTATCGGCCCGGACCTACTCGATAACGCCACCGGCGACCCGGCGACCCAGCCGCAGGTCGTAGACCTCCGCCGGTGCCGGCTCGCCCCGCAACTCGACCACCAGCGCGGTGACCGCCACCATCATTCGGCGCGCGGCTGCCTGCACATCGGCGGGCCGTTCGCTGCCGACCAGGTCGCTGAGGTCGACCGCCGGGCCGGCCCGGAAACTCACCGTGCGGCGCGGCAGCAGCCGCGGCCAGGTCAGCTTCTTGCCCGGCATCACCGCCTGGGCGCCCCACTGCCCTACCGGGATCACTGGCGCACCGGTGGCCAGCGCCAGCCGGGCCGCCCCCGGGTGCGGGGTCATCGGCCAGGTGTCCGGATCGGCGGTGATGGTGCCCTCGGGGTAGATCAGCACGCACTCGCCGGCCGACAACGCCTCTTGTGCACGTGCCAGCGCATCCTCGGCCCGCTGGGTGCCCCGTTCCACCGGAATCTGGCCGGTGGCGCGCGCGAGCCGTCCCAGCACCGGGATCGACCACACGTCGGCCTTGATCAGGGCTCGGGGCCAGCGTCCGTTCCAAATCAGGTACTGGCCAAGACACAGCGGGTCGACGTTGGAGATGTGGTTGCTGACCACGATCACGCCGCCGGTGGCCGGCAGGTTCACCGCGGCGTCCCAGTCACGGTCCACCAGGCGCCGCAACAGCCACCCGCCGAACCGCGCCACCCGGCGGTAGACCGGCTGGACGGGGTGCGGATTCGCGATCCGTAGCGGCAACCGACCCCGATCCGTGGTGATTCGGATCGGGGTCGGTCGATGGTCTTGAGCCGAACTCACCCAGCGATCTTGGCAGGCAGGGTCTTGGGCAGCCAAGCCGGACGCGTCGCCTCGAAGGCGGCGATGTCGGCCTCGTGACTCAAGGTGATGCCGATGTCGTCCAGGCCTTCCAGCAGGCGGTGGCGGGTGTAGTCGTCGATGGTGAAGTCGAAGACCTGATCACCAGCAGTGATGGTCTTGGCCACCAGGTCGACGCTGATCTCCACCCCCGGGGTGGCTTCGGCGATCGCCCACAGCTGCTCGACGACGGTCTGGTCGACCACGGCGATCAGCAGGCCGGCCTTACCGGAGTTGCCCCGGAAGATGTCGGCGAAGCGGGAGCCGATGATCACTTTGAACCCGTAGTTCTGCAGCGCCCAGACCGCGTGCTCCCGGGACGATCCGGTGCCGAAGTCGGGTCCGGCGACCAGGATCGAGCCGGCGGCGTAGGCCGGCTGGTTGAGCACGAAGTCCGGGTCGTTGCGCCAGGCGGCGAACAGGCCGTCCTCGAACCCGGTGCGGGTGACCCGCTTGAGGTAGACCGCCGGAATGATCTGGTCGGTGTCGACATTGCT
>JAJTBJ010000212.1 GCA_021286985.1 Propionibacteriales bacterium
GGTCAGCGTCGCAGGTACGACAGCAGCCGCAGCATTTCGATGTAGAGCCACACCAGGGTGACGGTCAGGCCGAACGCGGCCTTCCACGACTCCGACTGGTCGGCGCCGATGGCGATGCCCTGCTCGATGTAGTCGAAGTCGAGAATCAGGTTGAACACCGCCAGCCCGATGCCGATGGCCGAGATGCCGAGCAGCAGCGCAATGTTCCCGTGGCCGAACAGGAAGCCCGCCCCGAACAGCGACATCACGAAGTTGACCAGCAGCAGCCCGGCGTAGGCGAGCGTGCCGATGTAGACCATCTTGCGGAACTTGCTGGTGACCCGGATCCGGAAGAACTTGTAGGCCCCCAAGGTGGCCGCAGCCGCGACCAGCGTGCTGAACACTGCGGCCGGGACGATGCCCTGGTAGAGGTACTCGTAGGCACGGCTGACCGCACCGATGAACACGCCCTCGATCGCGGCGTACAGCAGCACGAAGGCGGGGTTCACCTTGGTGCGGAAGCTGACCAGCAGCACGGTGCCGAAAGCGACCAGGCCGGCGACGATCCAGATCGGCATGATCAGGCTCATCGGCAGCACGCCGGTGCTGAACGCCCAGTAGGTGAGGGCGGCCATGCCGGCGACCGTGCCGAGAGTGACCGCGCTCTTGGTGAGCACGTCCTCGATGGTCATCCGCCCGCCGACCGTGGTCGGCGCGGGAACGTACCCGGTGCCGTAAGGATCAGCTGGCGGCGGGAAGCCCTGACCCGGGTAGGTCTGTGCGCCGGGCATCGGCTGGCCATAGGCCTGCGGCTGCCCGCCCGGGACCACCCACGCGTCCGGCTTGGACAACACAGGGTTCTTGCTTTGCATTGCGTCTCCTCTTCGTCGGCGGCGCTCAGCGCCGTCTGACCTCCATCGTAGGCAACGCCGCCGGATTCCGGCTTTGTTCCCCCCTGAACTTCCCCTGATCCGCGGTTGAGGCGCACGGTGGGACGTGGTTTCGACACGCTCGCTTCGCGCACTGCTCAACCAGCGGGACGAATGGCTTCGCCGCTCATCCAGAGGTGCCCCCAATGGGATTCGAACCCATACTGTGGCGGGTTTAAGCCGCCTGCCTCTGCCAGTTGGGCCATGGGGGCCGCCTCGGCGAGTCTAGCGAGCCGGTCTTCGCGCCGAGCCTTAGCCGAGCAGGCCGGCGACGATGCCGTCGAGGATGTCGGCCTCGCTGACCACCAGCGGCAACGCCATTCGATCGCCGATCAAACGGCAGATCAGGGCGCCGGCGCAGATCACGTCGGCCCGGCCCGGCACCATGGTCGGGTACTGCGCGACCTCGGCCACCGTGCGGCTGAGCAGTTCGTCGGTGAAGGCAGCCAGCTCACCGGCGTCGAGCGTGGAGCCGTGGACGGCCGCGCGATCGTAGACGGCCAGCCCCTGAATGAGCGCCGACAGGCTGGTCACCGTGCCACCGACCCCCACCCAGGTGGCCACCTGGGCGAAGTCCACCCCGGAGCCGTCGAGCAGGGCATTGATGTGGTCGGACGCCGCCGCGATCTCCGCGGTCGTCGGGGGGTCACTGTGCAGGAACCGCTCGCGCACCCGCACCGAGCCGATGTCGAGGGAGATCGCGTGCTCCACCTCGCCGTCTCGACCGAACACCAACTCGGTCGAGCCGCCGCCGATGTCGATCACCAGCACCGGCTGGGCCACGGCGGGCAGCCCAGAGACCGCCCCCAGATACGACAGCCGCGCCTCTTCCTGGCCGGGGATGATCTCGGCATCGACCTTCAGCCGGGCGCGCACGCCGTCGAAGAACTCTGCCGAGTTGGCCGCGTCCCGGGCAGCCGAGGTGGCCACTACTCGGCGCCGAGCCACGCCCAGGGCGTCCAGCTGGGCACCGAAGTCGGCCATCGCGTCCAGCGTGCGGGCGAGTGCGTCGGGGTGGAAGGCGCCGGTAGCGTCCACGCCCTGCCCCAGCCGGGTGATGTGCAAACGACGGTCCACTTCGCTCAGCCGGCCGTCGCGTTGCCGGCAGATCAGCAACCGCACCGAGTTTGTGCCGCAGTCGATCGCGGCCACCAACTCACTCATAATCCACCAGACACGGACGCTTCCAGAAGTCGCCGAGCAGGGCCACCACTTCGTCGCCGATCGGATTCACTCCGGGTCCAGCGGCCAAGGCGTGCCCCAACAAGGCGTGCAGGCACTTCACCCGGTTGGGCATGCCGCCGGCGCTGATGCCGTCGATCTCGGGCACCTCACCCAGCGCGGCCCGGTCGGCCAGGTAGGCCTGGTGGGCGGCCTCGTAGGCAGCGGCCAGGTCGGGATCAGCGGCCAGCCGTTGGGTCATCTCGGTCATCAGACCGCTGGCTTCCAGGGCTGAGCAGGCCGTGTTGGCGCGCGGACAGGTCAGGTAGTAGGTCGTCGGGAACGGGGTCCCGTCGCTCAGGCGCGGCTCGGTGGCCAGCACGCCGGGCTTGCCGCACGGGCAGCGCCAGGCGACTGCGGCCACCCCGCGGGCTGGACGACCGAGCTGGGCCTCGACGATCGCCGCGTCGGCTTCGGTCAATGGGGTCAACTCAGGCACGGCCGCATTCTCGCACGCGCCGGTAACGGTTTATCGACCAGCGATCCTACGGACAGGGGAATCCGCGGTGGCCAGCGACCCGTTCAGCCGCTGCCACCAGGTCAGATCGTCCTCGCCGGCGACCGGACGCTGAGCCGACTCCAAAGTGACGCCGCCGCCGATCGGGTTGCCGTTGTCGTCGACGAGCCGGAAGCCGGTCTCGCCGGGCATCGCCCAGCCGAGCCGCTCGCGGGCTTGGGCTCGCACGTAGGCCGGATCGTTCCAGCGGGCCAGTTCGGTCTCCAGCGTGGTGATTTTGGCCGAGCTGTCGCGAATCTGCTGTTCCGCCACCGCCAGCTGCTGCTGTTGGCGCACATAGATCTGGAAAGTACTGATGAAGGACACCGCCAACGCCAACACGACCACGCCCAAGGCCAGCGCGCGGCGAGTGAGCTTCAATCGTCGCTGCCACCGGGGCACCGGAATCGACGGCTTCGCCTTCGGCGCGGCCGCACGTGCGCCCGATCGCGGACGCCGGCGCTGCGGCTGGCGTCCGGGTCCGGGGCTGGTACGCGGTTTACGCGGGGTGCCGGGCATGGGTTCCTCTCATCGCCTTCCAGGATAGGTCGGCGTCCTGGCTGACACCGGGCGGACGCGCCCGCCCCCGGTCGACAACCAATGGCCGACAACGCCAGTGGCCCCGGCGCCGAAGCGCCGGGGCCACTGAAGGTCGTACTCAGGCCTTGAACCGCGGGAAGGCGGACGCACCGGCGTAGCGGGCGGCGTCGTCCAGATCCTCCTCGATGCGCAGCAGCTGGTTGTACTTGGCAACCCGCTCGGTACGCGCCGGAGCACCGGTCTTGATCTGACCACAGCCCAGAGCCACGGCCAGGTCGGCGATGGTGACGTCCTCGGTCTCACCGCTGCGGTGGCTCATCATCGTGGTGTAGCCACTGCGATGGGCCAAGGTGACCGCGTCGATGGTCTCGGTCAACGAACCGATCTGGTTCACCTTCACCAGCAGCGCGTTCGCCGTCTTGGTGTCGATGCCCTTCTGCAG
>JAJTBJ010000213.1 GCA_021286985.1 Propionibacteriales bacterium
TCCACGTCTTCGACTCGCTGCTCAGCGAGTACGCCGGCATGGGCTTCGAGTACGGGTACTCCGTGGCCGCCCCGGACGCGCTGGTGCTGTGGGAAGCCCAGTTCGGCGACTTCGCCGACGGCGCCCAGACCATCGCTGACGAGTTCATCTCGGCCGGAAACGCCAAGTGGACTCAGAAGTCCGGTGTGGTGCTGCTGCTCCCCCACGGCTATGAGGGCCAAGGCCCCGACCACTCGTCCGCGCGCCTGGAACGCTGGCTCACCTTGTGCTCCGAAGGCGCGTTGGCCGTCAGTCAGCCGTCCACCTCGGCCAGCTACTTCCATCTGTTGCGCACTCATGCCTACGTGAACTGGCATCGTCCGGTGGTCGTGGCCACCCCGAAGTCGATGCTGCGCAGCAAGGCTGCCGCATCTCCGGTGGAGGAGTTCATCCATGGCCGCTGGCGTCCGGCCCAGGGCGACCCGACGATCACCGATCCCAGCCAGGTGAAGCGGATCCTGATCTGCTCGGGCAAGATCCGCTGGGAGTTGGTGGAGGCTCGGGCCAAGGCCGGCCTGGACGGCCAGGTGGCGATTCTGTCGCTGGAGCGCCTCTACCCCATCCCCGCCCCCGAACTGGCAGCCGAACTTGCCAAGTACCCGCAGGTCACCGACATCCGGTGGGTGCAGGACGAGCCGGAGAACCAGGGAGCGTGGTGGTTCCTGCAGTTGCATCTGCCGCAGGCAATCGCTCAGCAGCTTCCCGGCTACGAGCTCACGCTCCGCGGCATCACCCGGCCGGCGGCCTCGGCGCCATCGGTGGGTGCGATCAAGGTGCATCTGGCTCAAGAGGCCGAATTGCTGCAGTCTGCGCTCATGGAGTAGCAGCACACCTGGTCGGATTGGTATTAGGATCTCTCCAGATGTGCAATTTCTGGTGCTTCTCTTGTGCTCACAAGCTAGAGTTGTCACCCTGTACAGCGGAGTGAGCCGATGCCTGCGCCGGCCACCCGTTCACCGCGAACCACGCGGCCCCATCGATCTTTAGGAAGTGGTTTTTTCATGGACTGGCGCCATCGGTCTGCCTGCTTGACCGAGGACCCAGAGCTGTTCTTCCCGATCGGCAACACTGGTCCGGCTCTGATGCAAATTGCGGAGGCTAAGAAGGTCTGCCGCCGCTGTGACGTCCGCGAAGCCTGCCTGCAGTGGGCGCTGGACGCGGGCCAGGACCACGGCGTCTGGGGCGGCCTGAGTGAAGATGAACGGCGCGCCATGAAGCGCCGAGCCGCCCGGATGCGGGTACGCCAGAACGCCGCCGGCAACTGAGCAGCTAGCGAGCCACCGCCGGCACCGGTAGGGACACCAACGCCACCGTCGAGGTGTCGTCGGACGCCAGCGAGAACTCTCCCCCCAGGTCGGAGACCAGGGTGGAAACGATCGACAAGCCCAAACTGGTCGATCGGGTCAGGTCGAAGTCTTCGGGCAACGCCTCGCCGAAATTCTCCACCTTCACGATCAGTTTCTCGGTGTCGCGTTGCGGCTTGATCAGCACTTCACCGGAAGCGGATCCCAGCCCGTGCTCAATCGCGTTCTGCGCCAACTCGGTGAGCACTAGGGACAGGCTGGTGGCCACATCGGCCGGCACCGACCCGAACGACCCTTCTCTGACCATCCGGACGTGGCCGCGGGTGGCGGCCACCTCCGACACCATCCGCAGCAGTCGATCAGCGACCTCATCGAAGTCCACTTCGGCGTCGAAGCCCTGACTGAGCATTTCGTGGACGACCGCGATCGCCGCGACCCGCTGCATGGCGTCGTCCAACGCCGCCTTGGCCTCGGCGGAGGAGATTCGGCGCGACTGCAGCCGCAACAGCGCGGCCACGGTCTGCAGGTTGTTCTTCACCCGGTGGTGCATTTCGCGGATGGTGGCGTCCTTGGTGACCAGTTGGCGTTCCCGTGAACGCAACTCGGTGGTGTCGCGGCACAGCACCACGTAGCCGGCCTGCATCGCCCCATCGAGCAGCGGCATCACCCGCAGCCGGACGGTCGCCCGGTCGGTCTCCAGATCCACCTCTGCCGTGCCGGAGCCGGTGAGCACTTGGACAGCGGAGTGCTCCACCGGCCCTCGATCGGGCAACACAGCGCGGCTGACTTCGATGAAGTTCTCCCCGAAGAGGTCACCGGTCATGCCGAGCCGTCGGAAGGCGCTGACCGCATTCGGGCTGGCGTAGCTGATCACTCCCTCGCGGCTGACCCGGATCATGCCGTCACCGACCCGAGGTGAGACCCAGGGCACCCGGCGCTCGCCACCTTGGGGGAATTGATGGCGGTACACCATTCCCACCAGCAACTCGGCAGCGCCGAGATAGGCGTCCTCCAGCTGGCCCGGCGAGCGCAAGCCCAGCCGGTTGGAATGCAGTTCCAGCACAGCGAGACAGCGCTTGCCGTCCATCACCGGAACGGCGCTGACGTCCACCGGCTGACCGACGTCGGAATCGTGGTCGCTGGAGTGGCAGATCTTCTTGGTCGACCAGGCCTGCATCACCAGGCTGTCCGGCTCGGAGGTGACGGTCGTACCGACCACGTCGTCCTCCAGCGAGGTGGGGCCGGTGTTGGGCCGCACCTGAGCGACGGCCCGGAAAGTGTCGTCTCCCACGGGCACCCACAGCACCAGATCAGCGAAGGCCAGGTCGGCGAGCACCGACCACTCATCGATCAACCGATTGAGCCAGGTGAGGTCCGTCGAACTGAGATCGGTTGCCAACGCTGCCAGCCGTTCCCGTATTTTCATGCCCCCACCCTAGTCATGGAGTTGGTGCTGAGGCATTCGGCTGGCAGAATGTTTCACCGCGTCACCTGACGCCAGCAGACCCGATCAAGAGGAGACCGAAATGGGTAAAGGCGGTCGCAAGCGCCGTTCCCGTCGTAAGAACGGCGCCAACCACGGCAAGCGACCCAACGCCTGACCCTGGTTTCTGCAGCCCCCGTGTTTCGACACGGGGGTTTCGTTTTCCCCGTTACTCGCCCTCGGTGACCACGACGGTCTGGGAGATGGTGGTCTGCACCCGTACCCGCAACCCGGCGGAGGCGACCGCCTCGGAGTGGCAGGACTTGCGGATCAGCAGCCGCAGCGCCTCCTCGACCTGGAAGCTGTCCAGGCAGGGCTCGCAGGCCAACAGGTGCTCGCGGATGTGGTCGGCCTCTTCGTCACTGAGTTCGTGATCGTGGAAGGCGTACAACTGCTCCAGAACATCGGAGCAGTCATGGAACTCGGACTCGCTCATTCGCCCCTCCCAATGAGGCCCTGCTCGCGGGCGTAGTCGGCGAGCTTGCTGCGCAGTTGATTACGGCCCCGGTTCAGTCGGGACATGACCGTTCCGATCGGGGTGCCCATGATCTCGGCGATCTCCTTGTAGGCGAAGCCTTCGACGTCGGCGAGATAGACCGCCAGCCGGAAGTCGGCCGGCAGCTCAT
>JAJTBJ010000214.1 GCA_021286985.1 Propionibacteriales bacterium
TCGATCTGCTCCAGCAGGGGAGAGTGCAGCTTCCAGCGCTGCCAGTACAAGGGAATGTCGACCGGGGGGCCGGCCAGCCGCGCCAGGCGGCCGTCCTGGATGGCCGCCGTGGATTGGTATTCCGGCACCAACGCCCAACCGAAACCGAGTTCGGTTGCGCGGGCGAAGTCGCTGGAGGCCGGCACGCGGTGCCGCGGTGGTAGCGCAGGGTCGGCGCCGATGAGTTCCAGATAATGCGTCTGCAGGCCATCGCGGCGATCGAAGTCGATCATCGGAGCACGCGCGAACCCCGCAGCTTCTTGGTCTGGAAGCCACTGCTGGATGAACGCCGGCGTGGCCACCGGCAGATAACGCATCGAGCCCAATGGCCGCACCGTGCAGCCGGCTACCGGCGTTGCTTGGGAGGTGACCGCAGCGGTGACGATGCCGGATTCGAGCAATCCGGCGGTGTAGTCCTGATCGTCGCGATGCAGATCGAACACGATGCCCTGCGCGGCCAGCGGTGCCAGCGCCGGGAGGAACCAGGTGGCCAATGAGTCGGCATTGACCGCCAGTGGCACCTGGATCGGGCCGGATTCGGCCAGGCCGAGCTCGGTGAGCGCATCCTGCTCCAAGGCGGCGAGTTGGCGGGCAAGCCGGACGATCGCCTGGCCGGCGCTGGTGGGTTGCAGGGGCTTGCTGCGCACCAGTAGCACCCGGCCGACTCGGGTCTCGAGGGCCTTGATGCGTTGCGAGACCGCCGATGGGGTGAGGTGCAGTTGCTGCGCCGCGGCGTCCAAGGAGCCCGCATCGACGGCAGCGGCGAGCGTACGGGCGAGATCGAGAGGAAGCTCCACATAAGAGATGCTAATGCAACCGAAGGAACTGTAGCTGTACTAATGAAGTGGCTGCGGCTAGCGTCGATCCGTGACCACACTGCTTGCCGGCCTCGGCCTGGGCTTCTCGCTCATCGTGGCGATCGGCGCCCAGAACCTGTTCGTGCTTCGTCAGGGGATTCGCCGCGAGCACGTCGCGCTGGTGGCCACCATCTGCACGGTCTCCGACATGACCCTGATCGTGGTCGGCATCTCGGGCATCGGTGCAGCCACCCAGGCGCTGCCCTGGCTGGAGACCGCCGTGCGCTGGGCCGGAGCGGTGTTCCTGGTGGCCTATGGCGTGATGGCCGCCCGGCGCGCCCTTCGTCCAGCCACGGTCGGGCTGCAACTCGATGCAGAACCGCAGGCCGATCCGCCGCCGAGCAGCGGCGGGGTCGCCACCGTCGAACGCACTCGGAACGGCGCCGTCGCGGTGGCGCTGACCACCTTGGCGCTCACCTGGCTGAACCCGCACGTCTACCTCGACACGGTGCTGTTGCTGGGCTCGGTAGGGGCCGCCCACGGCGATGGACGCTGGCTGTTCGCGGTGGGGGCGATGACGGCCAGCGCGAGCTGGTTCTTCGGCCTGGCCTACGGCGCGCGCTTCCTCAGCGGTTGGTTGGCCGGCCCGCGCGCCTGGCGGTGGCTGGACGCCGGCATCGCGGTGGTGATGATCGTGCTGGGGGTCTCGCTGGTCTGGCCGACCGCCTAGGCCGTCGAGGCACGCACCCGATCCACCACCCAGTGCACCGGACGGGCGGCCAGCAGCACCAGCAATGACCAGTAGCCCAGGTGCGGTACGACCAGCGCGAGCGCCAGCGACACCACCAGCAGTGCGGTGAACACCAGCGTGCTGTGCACCCGTTCGATCGAGATGCCTGCTCCCTCCGCACAGGTCTCGGGATGGCGTCGGAGCAGGATCGTCATCACCGCCATCAGTGCCGAGATCACGATCATGGTGCCTTGGTAGAGGCAGAGCTGGGCCGCGTCGGTGGGCAGGGCGCCGGTGGTCGCAGTGGCCACTGGCAGGAACACCACCGAGAACAGCCAGGCCATGTTCACCCAGAACAGTCCCGGCGGCTCCTCCTCGACGGCGGCGAACAACTGGTGGTGTGCCCGCCAGAATCGCGCGATCAGCAGGAAGCTCAGCGCGAACGCACCGAGGCTGTTCAGGTTGTCGGCGAGGTAATCGGCGGTGCTGAGACCTGCGCGCGCAGCCTCACCGACTCCGTCCATCAGCGGCAGGATGAGCAAGGTGAGCGCGATCGCCACGGCGGCGTCGGAGAAGAACACCAGCCGTTCGACCGGCGCCTTGACGGTTGCGGGGATCGTCACTTCCACCTCCAGGAGTGCTGCTGGGTTGAGGCTAGCGAATCCGCCCGGGGTGTCGGCGATGCGGCCGCACCAGCGACCCATCGACCCGGTTAGGGTTGCCCCAACGAAGGAGGAGTAGTCGTGTCAGCCGAGGTCAGCCCGCTGCAGCGCCGGTGGATCCGGGCCATCGGATTGTCGGCGGTTGCGGTGGCTGCGGCGGTGCTGCTGGTCTGGCTGCTCAGCCGGCCGTACGGGCCCGGCATGCTCGGCGACCTGGAAATCTACAAGGGCGCGATCTCCTACGGTTTCAGCGGGCAGCCGCTCTACGACTGGGTCTACGTCCATCCGACCGTGCACGGGTTGGGTTTCACCTACCCTCCGTTCGCCGCCTTGGTGCTGGCATGGCTGGTGCCGCTCGACCTCGGGGTGGCCAAGGTGATCTGGGTGGTGTTGACCTTCGCGGTGGCGATCGCGGCATTGCACCTGGTGGTGCGCACGGGGCTGGCCGCCCGTCGTCCGGACCAGGAGGTGCCGCTGGTCGACCAGGTCACCTGGACGGCCGCGTTGGCGATCCCGGTGCTGTTCACCTACCCCTTCCTGCACAACCTGATCGTCGGTCAGGTGAGCCTGTTCGTGATCGCCTTGGCGCTCTTCGATCACCAGTTGCCGCGTAAATGGCAGGGCGTGCTGGTGGGTGTGGCCGGGGCCATCAAGCTGACCCCGTTGGTGTTCATTCCGTACTTCCTGGTCACTCGTCAGTGGCGCCAAGCCGTGGTGGCCACGGCCACCTTCGCCGGGGCGTCGCTGATCGCCTTCGCGGTGTTGCCGCAGGCGTCCATCGCCTACTGGACCGACAAGCTGTGGCAGACCGGACGGGTGGGCCGCACCGAATCGACGGTGAGCAAGTCGCTGCTGAGCATGTTGACCCGGCTGATCGGTGACGGCAGCGCCACCAAGATCGGGTGGCTGGTGCTGGCGGCGGCGGTCACCGTCCTGGCGTTGTGGCAGGCGTCCCGCGCGTACCGGCAGGCCGACTACCTCGGCGCAGCCCTGGTCGTGGGCACCCTGTCGGTGGCGGTGTCGCCGATCTCGTGGCCGCACCACCAGCTGTGGCTGGTGCTGGTGGCCTGCTGGTGGATGCTCCAGCGTGACTGGCTCAGTCGTGTGTTGGCCGCGACCTTGTTCGTGATCTTCTTCTGCTACCCGGCTTTCGACGACTACGCCACAGCGAGTGGGTGGCTCGCTGTCGCAGTCGAGTTGCCGACCCTCGCCGCGCTGTTGGT
>JAJTBJ010000215.1 GCA_021286985.1 Propionibacteriales bacterium
GTCGGCCACCGCCGGGTTGGTGTGGTCGAGTTCGGCCAGATCGTCGTGGCCCTCCCAGCCCACCGGACGTCCACCCGCGGTCTTGACCAGCGCCGAGGCGCCGGCGACGGCATCGGCGACCAGGTGATGGTCGCGTCCGACGTGGTTGAAGACGCCGTCCAACATGACCGACAGGCCGCGGCGATGGCATTCGGCAATGAGGTGGTCGAAGGTGTCATCGTCGCCCAGCCGCGGGTCGATGCGGAAGTGGTCGAGGGTGTCATAGCCGTGGCTGGTCGAGGCGAAGATCGGCCCCAGCAGCAGGCCCGAGCAGCCCAACTCGATGGCGTAGTCGAGCCACGGCTCCAGGCGCTGCAGGCGCGGCTCGATCGGGGCGTCGCTGGCGTGCGCGGGCGCGCCGCAGGCTCCCAGCGGGTACACGTGCCACCAGATGGCGTGGTCGAGAAGGCTCACGGATCCTCTTATTAACTCAGGCTCAATACTGCTTACTGACTATAGATCAATAACGCTAGGATGGCGAGCGTGAGCTCCCCGTCCCCCACCATCCGGCGTCGCCTCGACGTGGCCGCCCGACGTACCGCGATCCTCGACGCCGCCCGCAGCTGCTACGCCAGCGGCACCTACGCCGAGGTCTCGGTCGCGCAGATCGCCGCCGCCGCTCACGCCTCATCAGCCCTGGTCTTCCACTACTTCAACACCAAGGCCGAGCTCTACGCCGCCGTGGTGGCCGACGCCGTGGCCGGCCTGGCCGCCGCCCAGCGCACCGCCGTGGACGCGCTGCCGGTGGGCACCTCGCGACGCGACCGAGTGGCCACCTCGATCGCCATCTACCTCGACCACATCGCCGGGCACCCTCAGACGTGGGCCGCGCCGCTGACCGGCGGCGAGGAACCCGCCGAAGCGATCGCCGTGCGCCAACAGGCGCGCGCCGACTACGTCCAGGCCCTGCGCGAACTCCTCCAGCCGACCGACTGGGCCCGCCACGACTACGCCCTGTGGGGCTACTTCGGGTTCCTCGACGAAGCCTGCCTGCGATGGGTCCAGCGCGGCTGCCCCGCCGACGAACGCGAACCACTGCGTGAGGCCGCCTTGGGTGCCCTGGAAGGCGCGTTGGGAGATTGGGGCGGCTGACCGCATGCCCGCGAATCCACGCTGGGCCGGGACGCTAACCTTGAGCCGCTATGGCTGAACACGATCAGATCGCCGAACTCGACCGCCCACACTCCGTGCTGCCCGCGTGGCTGCGCGCCATGCGTCCCAAGCAGTGGGTCAAGAACGTCCTGGTGCTGGCCGCACCAGTGGCCGCCGGACAGCTGCTCAACCCCGCGGTGCTATTCCCGGCCGCCTGGGCCTTCCTCGGCTTCAGCCTGATCAGCGCCTCGATCTACCTGATCAACGACATTCGTGACGCCGAGGTCGACCGACTGCACCCGAAAAAGCGGTTCCGTCCGATCGCCGCCGGCGAGCTGTCGCCGGCGGTGGCCTGGGTGATGGCGGCGATCACGCTGGTGGCTGCGTTGGCGGTCGGCTACGGAGTCAACCTCATGCTGGGCGCCGTGCTGAGCTTCTACTGGATCCTGCAGGTCGCCTACTCGTTCTTCCTCAAGGACCAGCCGATCATCGACCTGGCCATGGTGGCCGCCGGCTTCCTGCTGCGCGCGGTCGCCGGCGGCGTGGCGTCCGGCCTGGTGCTGAGCCAATGGTTCCTCTTGGTGGCCAGCTTCGGTTCGCTGTTCATGGTGGCCGGCAAGCGCTACTCCGAACTGAAGGAGTTGGGCGACGAAGCAGGCACCCGAGCCAGCCTGGAGCGCTACACCACCTCCTACCTGCGCGAGGTGTGGTCGATCTCGATCGCCATCGTGATCATGTCCTACAGCCTGTGGGCCTTCGAAGTGCCCGGGCCACAGCTGTGGGGAATCTCGTGGAGTGCGATCTCGATCGCACCCTTCACGCTCGCGGTGTTGCGCTACGCCTTCAAGGTTGATCAGGGCGAGGCCGGCGAACCCGAGGACGTCGCGCTCGGCGATCACGTCCTGCAGGCCTTCGGCGTGCTGTGGGCGATCCCGATGGCCATCGCCGTCTTCCTATGAGCCGCCCCGTCGCCCTGATCACCGGTGCCTCCCGAGGCATCGGCCGCGCCATCGCCGAAGCGCTCTCCCCCAGCCACCACCTGCTGATCGGCGGACGCGACGCTGCGGCGGTTGCTGAGGTGGTCGCCGCGTGCGAATCCGCCGAGCCGTTCGTGGTCGAACTGACCGATGCAGACGCGGTTGCGGCAGCAGTGGCCGACATCACCCGGCTGGACGTGGTCGTGCATTCGGCCGGTGTGATCGCCTACGGCCCGCTGGCCACGACCGACCCCGCCGAGTGGGAGCGGGTGCTCGCGGTGAACGTGATCGCCCCGGCAACTCTGACCCGATTGCTGCTGCCGGCGCTACGCGCCGCGTCCGGGCTGGTGGTGTTCATCAATTCCGGGGCAGGCCTGACCGCCTCGCCGGGTTGGAGCGTGTATGCCGCGTCGAAGTTCGCCCTGACCGCTCTGGCTGATTCGCTGCGCGCCGAGGAGCGCGGCATTCGCGTCACCTCGGTGCATCCGGGACGAGTGGCCACCGACATGCAGGCCGAACTGCACCAGTTGGAGGGCCGCGACTACGACCCGTCGAAGTACCTGCAGCCCGCGGCCGTCGCCCAGGTGGTGAAGACCGTCGTCGACCTGGGGACGTCCGGCGTGGTGCCGAGCGTGCGGGTGACGCCCTAGCGGCGGTCTTAGCGTTCGACGCCCAATGCCACCGCGAAGCCGAGCATGGCCACTCCGGCCACCCCGTCGGTGACCCGGACGCCACGGCGACTGTTCAGGAAGCCGCGCACCGAGCGCGCGGCGAGAATGACCACCACGAACCACGCCATGCCCACGGTGACATGCACCGCGGCCAGCAAGGCCCCGGCCAGCGGCGGTGGATAGCCGACCGGCAGGAAGACCGGCAGCACGCTGAGGTAGAAGACCGCGATTTTGGGGTTCGACAGGTTGGTGACCAGACCTTTGACGAAGGACTGCGTCACCGAGGTGGTCGACTCCTCGGGTTCGGTCTCCACTCCCGGCCCCCGCCACGCCTGACGCAGGTAACCAACGGCCAGCCAGACCAGGAAGGCGATGCCCGCCCAGCGCAACGCAGCGAAGGCCACCTGTGAGGCCACGAACAGCGCCGCCACTCCGGCCGCCGCCGCCACCCCCCAGATGAGCGTGCCCAGGCAGATCCCGGTGGCCGCCGCGAACGCGCCGGCGCGGCTGCCGCGCAACGCTTGGCGCAGCACGAAGATCGTGTCCAGCCCGGGCGTGATCGCCATCAGCGTGGCCAACACCCCGAAGCCGAGCAGCGACTGGGTCAACGTCATGCCCGGATGCTACGCGGCGCGAGGCACCGCGGTTTCGACAGGCTCAACC
>JAJTBJ010000216.1 GCA_021286985.1 Propionibacteriales bacterium
CCCCACCGGAGGTGGGCGAAATGGTCTGACTGTGGCTGCCGATCGTGTCGGTCGCCTGCCCGGCGATCCCGGCCGACGAGTAGAGCGCCCGCACCCCATCGATCACATAGGCGCCCACTGACTGATGTCCGAAGAACGCCCGCTTGGTGGCTGCCGCTTGCAACTCGGCGGTGGTGATCGCCGAGGAGTTGGGCACGAACACCACGTCGACGAAGTAGTTGGTCTTGGTGGAGTGGGTCGGCCGCTTGCTGGAGCGGGAGGTGGTGTAGCGCCCGCCGGCCTTGGGGATGGTGATGCCGTCATGGCTGAACGAGTGGGCGAAGGCACCCTTGGTGACCGGGTAGTGGCCTCCGGTGGCCAGGTAGGACACGAAGTAGGTGGTCTTGGCCTTCACCTTCACCGGTTTGCTCAACATCGCGGTCTGCCAGCCGACCGTGGTCGAGGCACGGAAGGTGACCTTGGCCAGCCGTTTGCTCTTCGAACTCCACACCGAAGCCACGTACGACTTGGTCTGGCGGGGGCCGCGGTAGAACTTCACCGCCGTGATGACTCCGCTGGACGTGGTCGAGAAGCGGACGCCGACATTGGCCGTCTTGCTGGACGCCACCGCACCGGTGACCGGCCGGTCGGTGATGGTGAACAGGCTGCGTGGCGTCGCGGCCTGCGCCGGCACCGCCGTGAGCGAAGTCACAGCCAAGGCGAGCGCCGCGAGGGCAACCGGGAGTCGATGAGAGCGGGTGAAGCGGGCGGCAACCATGGCCATTCCTGTCGATCGAGCGACGGGCCCCTCCCCGTGCGGGGCGCTGATGGCATCACGCTAGGGGCCGGCGAGGGCGGCGGTCAACGATCAGGCGGCACCGATTCAGCCGGTTGTCGCGATCAGCCGCAGCAGTGCGGACGCCAGCGCCGCCGATCCGGACGCGTTGGGGTGGCCGCCGTCGGCGGAGTAGCCCTCGAACAGCGCCTCGTAGGGCTGGCCGTGGTAGCTGCCGGTCACGCGGCTGCCGTCGGGACGAGTCGACTCGATCGCGGCGACGTCCCACAGCCGCCCGGTGGCGGCGTACTCGTTGCGGATCAAGGTGTTGAAGCGGGTTCGCACCACGTTCGCGCCCGGCTCCTCGGTGGTCACCGGATCGGTGGCGTACAGGAAGGTGACCTCGGGGAACTCGGCCTCCACGGCCTGCATGGTGGCGCGGTAGTGAACGAACCGTGCCTCGGCGTCGCTGTCTTCGGAGAGGTCGGCGTAGCAGTACTTCAGGACGGCGACCTCCACCTGCGCGCCGATCCCCCCACGGAGCAGTCGGGCGAACGCGTCGGCCTTGCCGTCAGGATCGCCGTTCTCGCCGACCAGGGTCTCGGCCAACACGCCGTCCTTCGACGCAGGGATCACCTCGTGCGGCCCACCCACCCAGACGTCCTCAGGGGCGCTCAGGTGCGCATCGGCGTAGAGAGCGGCGATGGCTTCCAAGACGTTGCCACCCACTGACTGGTGGGCGAAGAACACCCGCTTACTGGCCGCGCGCCGGAGCACCTCTTCGGCGGACGGGGCGGTGATGGGCGTCGGAGTCGCGGCCGCTGGCGATGGCGGGGCCGACAGCGACGGCATTGGTGTGACGGGAACCGCGCACCCGGTGACCACGAGGAACGCGCCCATCACGCTGGAGCCGATGAGTTGCCGAAATGACGGTGCGGTGCGCAAGCCAGCCTCCGATCAGTCGGACGACGCGGCACCCCCGAACGAGCGGGGTGGTCACCCCACGCTAGGGGTCGGCCGACGGACGGTCAACGCCCGCCGACCGCACACCTCAGGTGAAGAGCTCGCGAGCCCGAGCAGCCCCGACCACCGCGTCGAGGTCGCCGCCGACCTGGGCAGTGACCGCCGCGGCTACCGCACCTTCGACCAGCGGCCCGTCAGCGAAGCGGACGTGCGCAGCTTCGTCGGAATCGAGCAGGTCGAGCACCGACTCCACGGTCATGGTGGCCGATCCCAGATCGGTGAGCACGGCCACGTCATGACCGGACGCGCGCAGTTCGGTGACCGCATCGTTGACCTTGTCGAACGAGGTCCCGATCCTGCCGTCATCGGTGCCGCCGGCCGCCCGCAACTCCACATCCTTGGCCATCTGGGAGGCCAGCTCGACCAGCCCGGCAGCCAGCTGCGCCGAATGCGAGACGATGACCAGCGCGACGGTCACTGTGCCTCCGCCGCATCCGCCGCCGTCGCCAGCAGCAGGGCCGTGGAGGTGGCGCCGGGATCCTGATGGCCGATCGAACGCTCACCCAAGTAGGACGCCCGCCCCTTGGTCGCCAGCATCGGAATGGTCGCCTCGGCACCGGCCTGTGCGGCGTTAGCGGCCGCCCGGAGCGCCTCGGTGGCCGAGCCACCGGCTGCAGCAACCTCTTGGGCCGCGGCCAGCGCCGGCGTCCAGGCGTCCACCATGGTCTTCTCACCAGTGGTGGCCTTGCCGCGCGCGACGACGCCTTCCAGAGCGGCGGCGATCATCGCAGCCACGCCGTTGGCGTCCATCTCGTTCTCCGAGGCCGCCTTCGACGCCCGCAGGAAGGCGGTGCCGTACAGCGGGCCGGACGCACCCCCGACCGTCGACATCAGGGTCGCCGCCACCAGCTTCAGGACGGAAGCCACATCAGGGGAACCGGCGTCGAGTTTGGCCACAACGGCCTTGAAACCCCGGTCCATGTTCTCGCCGTGGTCGCCGTCGCCGATGGCCCGATCGAGGTCGATCAGTTCCATCCGGCGCTCGGCGATCGCCACCTGGGCGCCGGCGATCCACGCCAGCGCCCAGGCAGTTGTCAGGTTTTCGCTCACCTGGGAATCCTCACACGCCACGCCGCATGGCGGGGGTGTGTACCGGGGCATCCCACAGAGCGGTGAGCTGGTCGTCGAGCACCAGCACCGTGACCGAGCAGCCCTGCATCTCCAGACTGGTGATGTAGTTGCCGACCAAGGAGCGGTCCACCACCAGCCCGGCCTCTTCAAGGCGCTTGCGGGCGTGGTTGTAGACGATGTAGAGCTCGGCTTCGGGAGTCCCGCCCATGCCGTTCACGAACAGCAGCACCTTCGAACCGGCGGCCGGCTTCAGGTCGGCGAGGATCGGATCGACCAGCTGATCGGTGATCGAGTCGGCCGGCGCCATCGGGATGCGGTGGCGTCCGGGCTCACCGTGAATGCCGATACCGATCTCAATCTCGTCCTCGTTCAGGTCGAACGACGGCTTGCCGGCATGCGGCACGGTGCAGGCGGTCAGGGCGACACCCATCGAGCGCACCTGGGAGTTGACCTTCTCGGCCACAGCCAGGACCGCATCCAGGTCGTCGCCGCGGTCGGCGGCCGCGCCGGCGATCTTCTCCACCAGGACGGTGCCCGCGACGCCACGGCGTCCGGCGGTCCAGGTGGAGTCCTCCACCGCGACGTCGTCGTTGA
>JAJTBJ010000217.1 GCA_021286985.1 Propionibacteriales bacterium
CGCGTGGGTGCGGTTGAACACGAACGTCGGGACGGCACGAATGCCCAACTGGCCCGCGGTGTGGACGTCGGCACTGACCGCATCGTCCAGTTCGGTCGACTCCAACGCCGCAGTCGCCGCCTCCCGCGACAGCCCTACCTCTTCGGCCAGGGTGATCAGGGCCTCGGAATCGCCGATCGAGACGCCGTCGGCGAAGTGTGCAGTGAACAGCGCCTGCTCCAGCTCCCAGGCCAAGACGCCGGACTCGTCGGCGGCGATGGCGGCCTGAATCAGCCGGTGGGCCCGGCGAGAGTTGGCCACCACCAGTGCTGGAAAGTCGAACGGCAGCCCGTCCCCGGCGCCCACCCCGGCGACCTGGCCGACCATGGCCTCCACCTGCTCACGCCGCAGCCCCTTGGACGCCACCAGGTAGTCGATCTCGTTGCCGTCGAAGGACTCCGGCAGGGACGGGTCGAGTTGGAAGGAGCGCAGCCGGACGTTCACCTGGTCGCGGTGCTCGAAGTCGGCCAGCGCGGCATGGAAGCGGTTGAGCCCGATGTAGCACCACGGGCAGGCGACGTCGGACCAGATCTCGATGTTCACCTGCGGTGCAACAGCGCGGTGCCGGTCGCGATTCCCGTCCGGCCGGGGCGAGTGATCGGTAGTTGTGCAGGCCTCCGGGCGACGTCGCGACACTAATAGGATCGGCGATCACCTGCACAAGGCAGGTTCCGAACGAAGGACGATGCCGTGGCCGACCACGCTCACAGGCCCGAGCTTCCGACCGGCGGTTGGCGAGCGCCGCTGGAATCCGCGCCACAGGAACGGCTGTGGACCGGCTTCCCGCCGGCCTGGGTACCCGAACGGGCGGTCGAAGCGTGGTGTGCGGTGGCCAACGCGGCCGCGCAGTTCCAGCCGGTGACGATGGTGGTCAACCCCGAACAGGTCGTCGAGGCCCGGCGTCGAGTCAGCGACGCGGTGGAGTTGTTGCCGCTGGCCATCGACGATGCCTGGCTGCGTGACTCGGGCCCCACCTTCGTCCTCGACGCCGATGGACGGCTCGGTGCGGTCGACTGGATCTTCAACGGCTGGGGAGCCCGCTCCTGGGCGCGCTGGGACCATGACGCCCAGGTGGCTGCGGCCGTGGGCGAGGCCGCCACGGCGGCTCCGATCGTCTCCACCCTGGTCAACGAGGGTGGCGGCATTCTGGTCGATGGCCAGGGCACGGTGGTGGTCACCCAGACCGTCCAGCTCGACCCCTTCCGCAACCCGTACGCCGACCGCGCCCGCGTCGAAGCCGAACTGGCTCGCACCATCGGCGCGACGAAGGTGATCTGGCTGCCCCAAGGCCTCACCGCCGACTACGGCGGCTTCGGCACCCGCGGACACGTCGACATGGTCGCCGCAATTCCTGCGCCCGGCCGACTCCTGTTGCACCAGCAGGACGACCCCGCCCACCCCGACTACGACGTCACCCGGCGCCTGCGGGCGGTCTTTGCCGACTCCACCGACGCCACCGGCGCGTCCTGGCAGATCCAGCCCCTGCCCGCGCCGCAGCGGCTGCAGGAAGCAGGGGAGTGGCTCGACTGGAACTACGTCAACCATGCGGTGGTCAATGGCGGTGTGATCGCCTGCGCCTTCGACGATCCGGCCGACGCTCCCGCCCAGGAGATCCTGCGCGAGGCCTATCCCGGGCGCGAAGTGGTGGCCGTCGACGCGCGTGCGATCTTC
The DNA here is from genome assembly GCA_021286985.1 of Propionibacteriales bacterium. Lineage (GTDB taxonomy): Bacteria > Actinomycetota > Actinomycetes > Propionibacteriales > Propionibacteriaceae > Propionicimonas. The sequence goes on from JAJTBJ010000217.1 coordinate 1,711, forward strand.
GAACTCGGCGGTGGGATCCACTGCATCACCCAGCACCAGCCGCGCACCGGAGTGCTGGCATGAGCTTCGATGTTGTGGAGGCCACCATTGCCGAGCTGCGGGCGGCGCTGGCGTCCGGACGGACGACCAGCACTGACCTGGTGGCCGCCTACTTGGCCCGCATCGACGCCTACGATGCGGCCGGGCCACGGCTGAACGCGGTGGTGGTGCGCAACCCCGACGCCGAAGCGGAGGCGGCCGCCGCTGATGCGCGTCGAGCGGCGGGCACGAGCCTCGGCCCTCTGGACGGCATTCCCTACACCGCCAAGGACAGCTACCTGGTGCGCGGCCTGACCGTCGCAGCCGGCAGCCCCGCGTTCGAACACCTCATCGCCCAGCACGATGCGTTCACCATCGAGCGGCTGCGCGCCGCCGGAGCGATCTGCCTGGGCCTGACCAACATGCCGCCGATGGCCAACGGCGGCATGCAGCGCGGGGTGTACGGGCGCGCCGAGAGTCCCTACAACCCCGACTACCTCACCGCCGCCTACGGCTCCGGATCGTCCAACGGCTCGGGGACGGCCACCGCGGCCAGCTTCGCCGCCTTCGGACTGGGGGAGGAGACCTGGTCGAGCGGCCGGGCGCCGGCGTCCAACAACGGCCTGTGCGCCTACACCCCTTCTCGTGGGGTGATCTCGACCCGCGGCAACTGGCCGCTGGTGCCCACGATGGACGTGGTGGTGCCGCACACCCGCACCATGTCCGACCTGCTGGAGGTGCTGGACGTCATCGTCGCCGACGACGACCGCCATCGCGGTGACTTCTGGCGGGTGCAGCCCTGGATCGAGTTGCCACTCGCCTCCCAGGTGCGACCGGACGATTACCGCCAGTTGGCGTGCACGCCCGCCGAGGCTCCTGGCGTCCTGGCCGGACGCCGGATCGGCGTGCCCCGGATGTACCTCAACGCCGACCCCGACGCCGGCACCGGCGATGCGCCGAGCTATGGCGGGCCGACCGGGCAGGCGATCGTCACCCGAGACAGCGTGATCGCCTTGTGGCAGGCCGCTCGCGCCGACCTGGAGGCGGCCGGAGCGACCGTGGTCGAGGTGGACTTCCCCGCGGTCAGCAATTACGAGGGCGATCGCGCCGGGGCGCCGACCATCGCCACCCGCGGTCTGATCTCCCCGGCCGCGCTGCACCACGAGATCATCGACCTGTGCGCCTGGGCGTTCGACGACTTCCTCCGCGCCAACGGTGACCCGGCGATCCCGAATCTCGCTGTCGTCGACGGGCCGCGCATCTGGCCCAAGCCGGCCGACGAACTGCCCGACCGCTACGACGGCTTCGAAGGCGACATCACCGAGTATCCCGACCACGTCCGGCAGCACCCGGTCGCATCGATGCTCGATATCCCCGAACTGGAATCCCTGGTGCGCGGCCTGGAGGAGACCGGACGCCTGGACGTCGACGAGTGGATGGATGCGCGCGGCCTGGACGCGGTGGTCTTCCCGGCGGTGGCCGACGTGGCACCGGCTGATATGGACCGCAACCCGGCCTCGGCCGATCTCGGCTGGCGTAACGGGGTTTGGGTGGCCAACGGCAATTTGGCGATCCGGCACCTCGGCATTCCCACCGTCACTGTGCCGATGGGGTTGATGGCCGACATCGCTATGCCAGTGGGGCTGACCTTCGCCGGACGCCGCGGCGACGACGTGCGGGTGATCAGGCTCGCGGCGGCGTTCGACGCGCTGGG
>JAJTBJ010000218.1 GCA_021286985.1 Propionibacteriales bacterium
GTCGGCGACGAGGTCGGTGGGGTCTTCCACCCCGACGCTGAGCCGCAACAGCCCGGCGGTGATGCCGGCCGCGGCCTGCAACTCGGCCGGCATCGCGGCGTGGGTCATGGTGGCCGGATGCGAGATCAGCGACTCCACCCCGCCGAGGCTCTCGGCCAGGCTGAAGACGGTGAGCCCCTCCACCAGCACGGGGACTGCAGCGGCATCGGCCAGCTCGAAGCTGACGATCGCGCCGAACCCGTCCTGCTGCCGCCGGGCCAGCTCATGTTGCGGATGGCTCACCAATCCGGGGTAGTGAACCCGGGCCACGGCAGGGTGCGCCGCGAGCAGTTCGACCACGGCGGACGCGCCCCGCTGCGCCGCCTCCACGCGCAGGTGCAGCGTCCGTAGCCCTCGCAGCGCCAGGAAGGAGTCGAAGGCGCCGCCGGTGATCCCCAGAGTGTTGGCCCACCAGCACAACTGCTCGCTCACTGCGGCGTCGGCGGCCACGATCACCCCGGCGACCACATCGGAATGCCCGTTGAGGTACTTGGTCGCCGAATGCACCACGACGTCGGCCCCCCACTCGATCGGACGTTGCACGACCGGGCTGGCGAAGGTGTTGTCGGCCACCACCAGCGCACCGTGCGAATGCGCCGCCGCCGCGATCGCGGCGATGTCGGCCAGCCGCAGCAGCGGATTGGACGGCGTCTCCAGCCAGACCAGGTCAACCCCCTCGGCGATCGCTGCGCTCACCGCGGCGGTATCGGCGATGTCGATCAGCCGCAGCTGCAGTCGTCCGGTGCGGGCCAACGCGTCGAACAGCCGCCACGAACCGCCGTAGCAGTCGGCCGGCGCGAGCAGCACCCCGTTTGCCGGCAGCAGGGCGTGCAGAACCGTGGTAATCGCCCCCATGCCCGAGGACGTCACGCAGCCGCCGGCGCCACCTTCGAGGTCGGCGACGGCAGCAGCAAACAGGTCACGGGTGGGGTTGCCGGCCCGGCTGTAGTCGTAGGTGCCACGCTCCCCGAAGCCGGTGAACGCAAACGACGTGCTCAAATACAGCGGCGGGGTGACGGCGTGATGGGTGGGGTCGGTCTCGATGCCGGCCCGTACGGCGCGCGTCGCCGGACGTGGACAGTGGACGTTGTCGGAGCCGGGTTCGGCGCCGTCGGTGCGGGAGTTCATGGATGGTCCTTGCTCGAAGCTGCGGGTGGCGGTTCGTCCGCTGACGGCCAGCGAGATCACCTTCGTCGGTGTCCCTCAACGTGTCGCCCTCAGGGCGAGGTTGGTGGCTCGTCAGCGGCTGAGCATTCGCGCGCGCACAACCATCATCATGGCCATGGGACGCGGACGAGACATGGCCTCAGGGTAGCAGCCGCCCGTCGTGGGGACGTCCGGCCAGGATCGGACGCCCCCACGGGCGCTCAGTCGAGCAGGTCGGCGTACAGCGGGGTCGACAGGTAGCGCTCGCCCCAGTCGGGGGTGATCACCACGATGGTCTTGCCGGCATTGGCCGGGTCGGCGGCCAGGTCGGCCGCCGCGCGCAGGGCGGCACCAGACGAGATGCCCAGCAGCAGGCCCTCTTCCTTGGCCACTCGCTTGGCCCAATCGATCGCGTCGTCGCCGGCGACCTTGATGATGCCGTCCACAACCCCCAGATCGAGGATCGAGGGGATGAAGCCCGGCGAGATGCCCTGAATCTTGTGCGGGCCCTTGGGCTCGCCCGACAGTACCGCAGATTCGGCAGCTTCGACCGCGTAGATCTTCACGTCGGGCTTGTACTGCTTGAGCACCGTGCCGATGCCGGTGATGGTGCCGCCGGTGCCGACGCCGGACACCACGAAGTCGACCTTGCCCTCGGTGTCGGCCCAGATCTCTTCAGCCGTGGTCTTCTTGTGGATCTCCACATTGGCCTGGTTGTCGAACTGGCGTGCCAAGATCGCACCGGGGGTGCTGGCGGCGATCTCCGCGGCGCGGGCGTTGGCCCCCGGCACACCTTCGGCGGCCGGGGTCAGGACGAGTTCGGCCCCCAGTGCCCGCAGTACCGCGCGACGCTCCTTGGAGAAGCTCTCCGGCAGGGTGATGATCACCTTGTAGCCCCGCGCCGCACCGACCCAGGCCAACGCGATGCCGGTGTTGCCCGAGGTGCCCTCGACGATGGTGCCGCCGGGCTGCAGCGAGCCGTCGGCTTCGGCGGCGTCGATGATCGCCACCCCGATTCGGTCCTTCACCGAGTTGGCCGGGTTGTAGTACTCCAGCTTGGCCAAGACCGTGGCCTGGCTGTCGCCATAGAGCCGGTTGATCTTCACCAACGGCGTGCGGCCAATCAGCTTGGTCGCGTCTTCGTAGTAGGTCATCTGCTTCTCTCTCGTGAGTACGGGTTTCGTGACTGAGTGGACGTTCAGGCGGCCAGCGGGCCGGCCACCTGACCAAGCACGTCCAAGATTTCGGGGGTGCGAGCGGCACCGACGATCCGGTGCCGGACCGCACCCGTGGCGTCCAACACCAGGACGGTCGGGGTGCGGGTGATGCCGAACTCGTCGACCAGGTCGAGGCGGGTCTCGGCGTTGATGTCGATGTGGGTGATGTCGGGGCGGTCGGCGACCACCTCGGTGAGCACCCGGTGGGTGCTGCGGCACGGCGCGCACACGGTGGCAGAGAACTGGACGAAGGTGGCGCGATCACCCAGCGGGGCACCCAGTCGATCAGCGTCCAGTGGCGGCGTGTGCCGGGACGCCGTCCGTGCCCGCCCATCGGTGAGGCGGCGGTAGGCGCCGAAGCTCAGGGCCACGATCAGCGCGCCGAGGACTACCCACAGACCCGTCACCTCAGGCTCCTTCCACGTTCGTGCTGGCCTGGAGCCGCTTACCCCACAGGTAGAGCTCGCAGCCCAAGCAGTAGTCGAACACCGCGTTGAGCAGAGCAGCCACCAGCGCGAACCCGACTGCCAGGTAGAACAACACGGCCAGCCCGAACACTCCACCGAGCACCCCTGCGAGAGCGAAGCCCAGCCCGACGCTCTGGGCGAAGCGGGGCGGACGGGCGTCCTCCAGCTCCGCGGGCGGGGCCAGCCGCGGGCGGACGAGCACGCGGAACAGCCAGCCGTAGGGGTGATACCGCAGCCCGAGAAGGGCACCGACCGCGAAGACCACCGTCTGCACGATTAGCAGCGGCAGCCCCCAGGTCGGGCCGAGAGCCACCGCCGCGGCGAGCACCACAGAGGTGATGATCGCCGCGAAGCGGGGGCCGCGTGGGTCCACCACCTCGGCGGCGGCGGGCGATGAAGAAGTCATGATGGTCCTTGTTGATCGGGCGGAAGCGTGGTGGTCTCAGGCCTGCGGCTCTGCCAGCGCCTCGCCAGGGGTGGCGTCGGCGCATCGGCGCGTGCGGTCGGCAGGCAGCGTCAGCGACAACACATTCGCAGCCGGCAGATCGCCGGGCGAGAAGTTGTGTAT
>JAJTBJ010000219.1 GCA_021286985.1 Propionibacteriales bacterium
CCCAACCAGGTCTAGCGACCGCCGCGCCGCTTATTGATCAGGTCGAAGGCTACCGCCAACAGCAGCACCAGACCCTTGATCGCCATCTGCCACGCGGCGTCCACCGACAGGATCGACAGGCCCATGTTGAGCACGCCCATCACCAGACCGCCGATCATCGCGCCGGTGACCGTGCCCACCCCACCTTGGACGGCCGCGCCGCCGATGAAGACCGCAGCGATCGCGTCCAGCTCGTAGTTCTGGCCGGCCGAGGCCACCGCGCTGCCGGCGCGGGCGGTACTCACCAGGCCCGCCACAGCGGCCAGCACGCCGATGTTCACAAACAGCGCGAAGTTCACCCGACGGGTCTTGACCCCGCTCATCACCGCTGCAAACAGGTTGCCGCCCATCGCGTAGACGTGGCGCCCGAACACCGAACGGTTGAGCACGAAGGTGTAGGCCAGGATCAGCGCCGCCAGAATCACCAGCACGATCGGCATGCCGGAGTAGTTGGCCAACTGCCAGCACACCCCGAGAATCGCCAGCACCGCGATCGTCAGTTTCAGCCAGAAGGACACCCCACCCTCGACGGGCAGGTCCAGTCGCCGACGGTTGTTCCGGGCACGGGCCTGGAAGAGGACCAACAGCGCACAGGCGACCAGCCCCAGCACCATGGTGAGGACGTCGGTGCGTCCGATGGTGCCCAGCAGGCTCGGCAACCAGCCCGCACCGATCGCCACGAACGGGGCCGGCAGGCCGCCGATGGTGCCACCGGTGAGCAGCACGAGGGTCAACCCTCGGAAGAACAACATGCCCGCCAGCGTCACGATGAAAGCCGGGACACCGATGTAGGCCACCCAGAAGCCCTGCCAGGCACCCACGACGGCACCGACAACCAGCGCCAGCAGACAGGCCAGCCACCACGGCAGTCCCCACTGCCCCATCGCCAGGCCGGCAACCGCACCGACCATGGCGACCACCGATCCGACCGACAGATCGATGTGGCCGGCGATGATCACCATGACCATGCCGATGGCCAGGATCAGCACGTACGCGTTCTGCTGGATCAGGTTGTTCACGTTGCCCGGCATCAACAGCCGCCCGCCGGTCAGGATCTCGAACAGCACGATGATGATCACCAGTGCCGAGAGGATCCCGTACTGCCGGAAATCGATGGCCAGCCGGCGGCTGGGGGCAGATGCCACCGGCGTCGGCTCGGTGGTGCTCGTGGTGCTCATCGGAGAGCTTCCTTTCCCATGGTCATGAGGTACATGAGGTGTTCTGGCGTGACCTCCGCACGCGGCACGTCACCGGTGACGGCCCCTTCGGAGATGGTGTAGATCCGATCGCACATGCCGATCAGTTCGGGCAGTTCGGAGGAGATGAAGATGATCGCCTTGCCCTGATCGGCCAGCTGATTGATCAGCGTGTAGATCTCGTACTTGGCACCGACATCGATGCCGCGGGTCGGCTCATCGAGGATCAGCACGTCCGGGCCGGCGACGAGCCATTTGCTCAGCACAACCTTCTGCTGGTTGCCGCCGGACAGCCGTCCGACCACTTCGGAGATCGACGGCGTCTTGATGTTCATGCTTTGCCGGTATTGGTCGGCGGTGAGGTACTCGCGGTTGCGATCGATCACCCCCCAGCGGGCGAATTGGGCCAGCGCGACCGCGGAGATGTTGGACGAGATCGAGCCGATCAGGTTCAGCCCGTAACGCTTGCGGTCCTCGGTGACATAGGCGATGCCGTTGGCGACGGCCTCATCGACGGTGGCGGTGCTGATCTCGACGCCGTCCTTGAAGACCCGGCCGGAGATGTTGGTGCCCCACAGTCGTCCGAACAGGCTCATCGCCAACTCGGTGCGTCCGGCACCCATCAGGCCGGCGAAGCCCACGATTTCACCGGCCCGGACGGCGAAGCTGGCGTGGTCGACCACCACGCGGGCGGTGTCCTCCGGGTGATGGACGGTCCAGTCCTCGACCCGGAAGCGTTCGGAACCGACCACGGCCTCGTGCTCGGGGAAGAGGTTGTTCAGCTCGCGGCCGACCATCGCTTTGATGATCCGGCCCTCGGTGGCCGACGGCTCACTCATGTCGATGGTCTCGATGGTGCGGCCGTCGCGGATCACGGTCACCCGGTCGGCGATCCGGCGCACCTCGCGCAGTTTGTGCGAGATCAGGATGCAGGTGATGCCGTGGTCACGCATGCCGCTGATCAGGTCGAGCAGGTGGTCGGAGTCCTCGTCGTTGAGGGCCGCGGTCGGCTCGTCCAGAATCAGCAGGGAGACGTCCTTGGCCATGGCTTTGGCGATCTCGACCAGCTGCTGTTTTCCGACGCCGAGTTCGAGGATCTTGGTCGCCGGATTCTCCCGCAGCCCCACCTTCTCCAGCAGGACGGCGGCCTCGACCGCGGTGCGGTCCCAGTTGATCACGCCGCGCACGGCGCGCTCGTTGCCCAGGAAGATGTTCTCCGCGATCGACTGCAGCGGGTTCAGCGCCAGCTCCTGATGGATGATCACGATGCCGGCGGCCTCGCTGGACTTGATGTCGGAGAAGCGCGCCTCGGAGCCGTTGAACTCGATCGTCCCGGAGTATGCGCCGTGCGGGTAGACCCCGCTGAGCACCTTCATCAGGGTCGACTTACCCGCGCCGTTCTCGCCACAAATGGCGTGCACTTCGCCGCGGGTGACCTCGAGCGACACCTGATCGAGGGCACGCACTCCGTTGAAGTCCTTGGTGATGTCCCGCATCCGCAGGATGGCGTCATTGCCAGTCATGCTCTACCTCTGCCTCGAACCGATGGGGGCTGAACGGTGGGGCGGACGTGATCGTCCGCCCCACCAGGATGACTCAGCCCAGACCCACGTCGGAGGCCTTCAGGAAGCCGGAGTCGATCAGCTTGCTCTGAACCTGATCCTTGACCACGACTTCGGGCTCGATCAGGTAGGAGGGAACCACCTTCACGCCGTTGTTGTAGGTCTTGGTGTCGTTGACCTCGACGGTCTCACCCTTGACGATCTGCTGGATCATCTTGAACACCTGGGCACCCAGCTTGCGGGTGTCCTTCCAGACGGTCATCGACTGCTCGCCAGCCAGGATCGCCTTGACGTTGGCCTTGTCGCCGTCCTGACCAGTGATGAGCGGCCAGTCGACGCCAACCTTGTAGCCGGCTGCCTTCAGCGAGGCCTCGATGCCGATGGCCAGCGAATCGTTGGGCGAAAGCACGGCCTGAACCTTCTTGCCGCCGGCGTAGTTCGACGACAACCGGTTGTCCATCTCGGACTGTGCGCCGGCCGACTTCCAGCCGGTGATGCCGATGGTGGTCCACTCGTCATTCGACTTCGGGGCCTTGCCACTGGGGTTCACCAGGGTGCCCTTCTGGACGTACGGGAGCAGAACGTCCCACGCGCCGGAGAAGAAGAACTTGGCGTTGTTGTCGTCGGGGCTACCGG